>NZ_JBWKME010000117.1:0-38250 GCF_056431085.1 Mesorhizobium waitakense
AATCAAGCGATCGCCACCTCCGCAAGCAATTTAATGGGTCCTGATCCTAGTTCCCTCGTTCTTGCGCCGCTATCTCCCGGATCCAGCTGCGCAGGCTTTCTGCGGCAGGGGAAAGCACGCGATTCTCATTCCAGGTGAGATAGTAGCCGCCTAGTGCTGGGAGCTCGAGATCCGTCAGTCTGACCAGTTTCCCTTCATCAATCTGTGCCTTCACAAGGCTGTGCCAGCCCACGGCAACGCCCTGGTCGGCCTGAGCGGCCTGAAGCGCGACAAAGAACTTGCCGAAACGCCGACCGCGAGTCGACCCGTGCGGCACCCCGGCGCGTCGTAAGACCTCGTCCCAGCCAGTCCAGTCCGGATCCACCCAGTCAACATGCAGCAAGGGCAGGTCGGCTAAAGAGTCCGCCGTTGCGTCACGATGTGCGCTTGCAAACCCGGGCCCACATACCGGGTAGATGGTTTCGTCGAAAAGGAGCTCGGCATGTTCATTCGACCACGATCCGAACCCGTAGCGGATGCGCAGTTCGACTTCGGCACGGCGATAGTCTCGAGGGTTGTCCGAAATCAGGTGGTCAACAGCAATGTCCTGATACCGCGTCCAGAAATCCGGCATTCGTGGTATCAACCACATCGAGGCGAAGGCATCGGAGCACGCGAGAGTGACGTACTTCGAGCGGTCGCCGCGCTTCACATTTCGGACGATGTCCGCCGCTCGCGAAAAGCCGCTGGCCAACACGCTGTAGAGCTCTTCGCCAGCACTTGTCAGAGCCACCCCGGTTGCAAGCCGGGTAAATAGTGGCACACCTAGCTCGTCCTCGATCGCTTTGATCTGCCGGCTGACGGCGCCAGGCGTAACGTTCAGTTCCGCAGCCGCCAGTTTGAATGACAGGTGCCGCGCAGACGCCTCAAAAACCGCCAATGCAGTCAGGGAGGGCAAGTCGTAATATCGGCGAACCATCTCAATCTCCTACCATTTTGATGATCACGCGGCACGACCGCCAAGGCAAGGGGGCGGAGAACCCCGGTAACTCGGTTTGTAGAGGGAGGTGATCAACTGCGTTGCAGGTGGTCGCCACGATGATGCTCGAAACCGTTCGCGGCGATACCATGAGGATTGCATGTCATGTCCATTACGACTGAGGCGGCTTACAATCAATCTCCGATGTTTCCTGGTGAAGGGCCCCGGGTACCTCAGGCGGCCGGCTTAAACTCAATAGCTAGATGAGACTTTTTCAGAGCGAACCTCACTGGTCTTCGGCCGCCGTTCAGGCAACATGGTCGTACCTTTGTCTCAGCAAAAAAGGGTGTGGGCGATGACCGATATCGAGAAGACAACTACTGTGATAGCGGCCGATATTGGGCAATCATCTCCGGACAGTTCATTGCGGACGCGGTCCGAGAAGTTGTCACGGGACACCGGCCAGGCTTGTCTTGACCGATCCGGTACGGTGATTGAAGTGAACGCGAAGCCGGTTTATTGAGAACGCCCCATGTGTGACAGGCTTGCAGGGAAGATTGCCATCATAACCGGCGGTGGACGGGGCATTGGCGCCGGGATCGTGCAGCGCTTCGTGGAGGAAGGGGCAAAGGTCGCAATTGTCCAGAGGACATCACCGTCTGACGGGATCCTTGGCGATCGCACCATCTACGTGAAGGCAGACCTGTTAAGTTCTGAGCAGATTAAAGCGGCCGTCGAGACGGTTGTCGAACGGCTGGGGGGCCTTGACATCGTGGTCAACAACGCCGGGATCATGTTCGAGAAAACGATCGAGGGGATGACCGAAGCGGACTGGGACCAGATGATGGACATCAATCTAAAGGCTCCGTTCTTACTGATAAAGGCGGCAATGCCGCACCTTCGGATGCGCGGCAGTGCAAGCATCGTCAATATCGGCTCGATCGAAGGGCTGGCGTCCAATCCGGGGCACACTGCATATTCCGCCTCGAAAGCAGGCATCCATGGCTTCACAGCAGCGGTCGCAGTCGACCATGGGCACGAAGGCGTCCGGTGCAATGCCATTGCGCCCGGCTGGATCAATTCTGACCTCAGCGAAATATACATCAACAGCATGGTCGACAGCTCTCGTGTTCGTAGCGAGTTGCTCGCCATGCATCCGGTGGGGCGCTTGGGCGAGCCGAAAGATGTCGGGAATCTGGCTGTCTGGCTTGCCTCGGACGAAAGTGCCTTCGTGACCGGTCAGGTCTATGTCATCGACGGGGGGCGCACCAGAAAATTGCCTCTTCCTCTTTCGTAAGAGAGCAGGCCCCGGCCGATTGCGGCCTGCGGTCAGTCTGTCCGTTCGGTTCTCGCTGATCTGCCTTGTGACGATTGATAGGTTGCGCGCACCTCCGGGGCGAGACCGGGCTGCAAACTCGCCGACCTGCAGGCGAGAAGCAACTGATCTGATTACCGCGACCGGGTGTTCACTGTGCTATCGCTTGGGTCGGCCGATGCGCTCAAGTACAACTGAGCTGCGATCGTACCCAAGATATGATTGCGACGGCGCTCTACTCAACGCACGGGTGAGACTTTTGCAGTAGGTCAAATGCCCTGGCTCCGGCGATAGTTACTCGCGGTCCGATTTCGGCACTGCGGCACTTTGTTTGGAGGCCGGCATGACTGCTCAACTGCAAGTTTCTCGTAGAGGAGGCCGAGAAGCGCGGCGCACCATACGCACGGCACCAAAGATCGACATGCTGCCGACGCTCACGCGCGGCCTGCCGGTGGTAGAGCCGATGGATGCTGAGCAGGTCGAGCGCGTTCACGAGGCTTCACTCGCAATTCTGGAAGAGGTGGGCGTGGTGTTCCGCGACCCGATCGCGATTGCGGACTGGAAGAGGGCAGGGGCCGACGTCCGTGCGGATGACCGCGTTCATCTCGACCGCGGCTTGGTCATGGAGCTCATCAAGACCATTCCACCCAAGGTCGAATATTTCGCACGTGACCCCTCCAAGAATGTCGAGCTTGGAGGAAACAAATCGATTTTCGTCCCGATGACAGGCGCGCCGTATATGCGCGACCTGGACGATGTGAGGCGAGGCCCCACGATCGCGGATCTCGGTACCTTCCACAAACTGGCGCATATGATGCCGGCGTTACACTCATCGGCGCACCACATCGTCGAACCAATGGACCTTGTCGTCGCGCATCGACACCTGCACATCACCTATTCGTCGATGAAGCATTCCGACAAGATCTTCATGGGCATGACCACTTCGCCGAAGAACGCGGAGGATGTGCTCGACATGTGCGAGATCCTTTTCGGCGAGGGCTTTCTTGAGACGCATGCGGTCACGACAGGAAACTGCAATGGCAATTCGCCGCTGGTCTGGGACCAGGTTATGCTCGGCGCCATGCGGGCCTTCTGCCGACGCAACCAGCCGGTACTGTGTTCGCCCTTCGTTCTCGGCGGTGCGAACACGCCCGCCTCCACCGCCGCGGCCGTCGCCCAGTTGAACGCCGAGGCGCTTTCCGCGCTCGCTTACACGCAGGTGGTACGCAAGGGCTGCCCAGCAATCTACGGACATTACTTAGCGACGGTGTCGATGCAATCGGGAGCGCCGATGGCGGGAACGCCGGAAATTTCACTCATGAATTTCATGATCGGCCAGATGGCGCGTCGCTACAACGTGCCGTGGCGCACTTCGAACCTGCTCGGCGGTGCTAAGGTGTTCGATGCGCAGGCGGGTTATGAAAGCGCCATGACCATGATGGCCGTGCTGATGTCGGGCGCCAACTACATCTGGCATTCGGCAGGTTGGAACGAGGCCGGCATGCATTGCTCGATCGCCAAGTTCGTCGTCGATGCCGAGGTGTGCGCAATGGGCTACCGCATGACGCAGGGCATACAGTGGGATGACTTCGACGAGGCCCTCGCTGCTGTGCGCGACGTTGGGCCGGGTGGGCACTATTTCGGTCACCCGCACACGCAGGCAAACTTTGAACGGGCCTTCTTCATCCCGAAGCTCTTCGACAACAACTCGGTCGAGCAGTGGTACGCTGACGGCTCGAAGGACATCAAGCAGCGGGCGTTGGAGCATGCTCGGCGACTTCTGGCCGAATATCAGGAGCCCACGCTCGACATTGCGAAAGATGAGGAGCTGCGCGCCTATATCGACCGGCGCTCCCGCGAAATTCCCGCTGTTGATGCACTGAATGAAGACTACTGAGCGACGTCATGCGGATAGACCGGATCAACGTTTACACGGCTAATCTGCCAGTCAAAGGTGGCACGTACCGCATGGCGAGCGTCGACGTAAAGTCGCTGGACAGCACGCTTCTCGAGATAGTTGCCGATGACGGTTTAACCGGCTGGGGTGAAACCTGTCCCGTCGGACCGGTCTATCAGCCGCATCATGCATTGGGCGCCCGCGCAGCGATCGCCGAAATTGCCCCGGGCCTGATCGGTTCGGAAATAGCTTCAATCAGGCTTCTCGCCAAACGCATGGACGAGCGCTTGAATGGACACGGGTATGCCAAGGCAGCGTTCGACATCGCCTTTTTAGATCTCCTCGGCCAGCGGCTGGGCGTACCGGTTTCAACGCTGTTGGGTGGCGCGCTGACCAATAGCGTCCCGGCCTACTACTCTCTGATAGTTGGCTCACCCGACGAAACGGCCAGGATTGCCGCAGACAAGGTGAAGGCAGGTTATCCACGCCTGCAGGTCAAGATCTCGGGACGAAATGTCGAAGAGGATGTGGCCACCGTTCACAAGGTTTGGGAAGCGGTCGGCTATGAGGCGCGCATCGCAGTGGACGCCAACAGGGGCCTAACTGTAGCTTCCGCAATTCATCTCGATCGGCTCTGCCAGGCGATCCCATTTATTTTTGAACAGCCTTGCAACACGATGGATGAGGTCGCCACGCTGAGGGGCAGGGTGACGCATCCGGTGTATCTGGACGAGAATACCGAAGATCAGAATGCTGTGCTCAGGGCGATCTCCCTCGGCATCGCGGATGGCTTCGGCTTGAAGGTCACCCGTCTTGGCGGCCTCACCAAAATGACGGCCGTGCGCGACCTTTGCGCCATTCGTTCGCTCCCGCACAGCTGTGATGACGCATGGGGTGGCGACATAATCGCGGCGGCTTGCGTGCATATAGCTTCCACTGTGGAGCCGCGCCGTTTTGAGGGCGCGTGGATCGCGCAGGAATATATCGAAGGACATTTCGACGCGAAGAACCCGGTCGTCATCACGCAGGGACATATCGCCGTCCCGCAACTGCCGGGTCTCGGCGTGAAGCCCGAACTCGGCATGTTCGGCAAGCCGATAGCCACATACGCATGAATGCGCCCGCCAATATCAGCGCCGTGAAGTCGTTGGCGACGCCGGAAATTTCGGCGGCGGCCGACAGACCATTTGATCTGGTGGTTCTGGTGCTGCCAGGGTTTTCGCATCTGGCGCTTTACGCCTACATTGAACCCTTCCGCATTGCCAATACAGTATCACGGCTGCCGCTGTTTCGCTGGCGGATCGCGGGGTTGGACGCGCGGCCAGTCGAGGGCGCCAATGGCCTCGCGATTTCTATTGATGTCACCATAGATGAGCTGACCTCCAACCCGGAGAATCGGAGAGTCGGCCAACTCGCCATCGTTGCAGGCGAGCCTGTAGAACGGCAACTCACGCCGCAACTTAACGGATTTCTTCGGGTGATGGCCCGCCGTGGAGTTCCCATGTCAGCCGTCGGAACAGCGACATGGCTGCTTGCGCAGACCGGCCTTCTGGCGGGCACACGCTGCACGATCCACTGGTCGCGGCTAGCTGCTTTTTCCGAAGTGTTTAACCAGGCGTGTATCCGCGACTCTCTCTTCGTAAAACATGGTCAGTTCTCGACCTGCGCCGGTGAACTGGCAGCCTTCGATCTGGCAGTGGATCTGATCGCTAGCCATGCGGGTGGATTTACCGCGCAGGAGGTTTGCCGTCACGCAACGGTCGAAGGTCAGCGCTCAGGATCGAACCGCCAGACGGGGCCATCAGGTCTAGCATTCGCGGGGGTGAGCGACAAACTTCTGATGGCGATGCGGATAATGGAAGAAAATGTGGAGTTCCCGCTGGCAATGGACGAGGTCGCGCAAAGGGCCGGAGTATCGCGGCGCCAATTGGAACGCTTGTTCGCTTCCCATATCGGACTTCCGCCGGTGCGTCACTATCTCCGGATTCGCACAGACCATGCGAAGCGCCTGATCGAAGGCACGCGGATGCCCATCATCGACGTTGCCATGGCCTGCGGGTTCATGTCGGCTTCGCACTTCGCGAAGTGTTTCAGAGCCTTCAATGGGATGTCGCCGCAGAAGTGCCGGGGGACAGTGCCGGCTTGGGTTGGGCCCGGCTTAAGATGATAGTTATTTCAATTTAGCGCAGAACAGCGGCCCCTTTCTATGACAATGTAACGATGCGTTCTGGATCATTAGCGTCATCTATCCAATGTCCTCTTCTTCGTTCCGACGGACGTTCACGTGGCAATCACCGGATTGACGACGATTTTCGACGCCGATGACCAGTGGTGGCGCAGGATGACTTCTCGCGATTGTATTTCATTTCATCCAAGAAAGACTTTGCTTGCATTATTGTGTTGGCGGATACAACAGCATCTCAGACAAAGCCCGGCCACGTTTGTGCGGGCCGGCTTGCGATGGAGTCTACAAACCGGGTGGCGCGCAGCAGACAGACGGAGGGATTGAGTCAGGATAATGACGAGAGACCTGCCAGCTATCTTCGAGACATTCCTGAAACAGCTGTCGGAGAGTGTCGATCAGACAGATTTCCGCGAAGCAATGGCCAGCGTGGCCTCGAGACTTGATCTACTCACGTTTGCTTATCTGTCCTTGCCACTGCAACCTTCCGGCGAGCCCAGGCTGATCTCGAATTATCCGCCTTCCTGGACCGCGTACTATCTGCGAAACCGGTATCATAAACTCGATCCAATCGTCTTGCGTGCGCGGTGTGGCGGATGTCCTTTTATATGGGAGCCGGATCTTCGTGGCGTTGGGATATCGCAGGTTCAGCAAAGGCTGTTTGCTGAAGCGGCAGAGTTTGGCATCTGTTGCGGATTGACGATTCCGATTGTCGATCGCAGGGGCGGCGTTGCAGCAATGACCTTTGCTGCGGATGAGCCCAATTCTGCGTTCATGCGCGCTGCCGAGAAGCATGAGCAGGCGCTCCAACTCATGGCGACGTACTTTCACATACATGTTCGCCGTAAACTCTCGGGCAATCGAATGGTCGACGGCGTTTTGCTGACACCCCGCGAATATGAGTGCCTGCAATGGGCAGCGCGCGGCAAGTCTGCCTCAGACATGGGCTGCATCTTGGGCGTCAAGCCGCGCACCGCCGCTTTCCATCTTGATAACGCCAAGAAGAAGCTCGGCGTGCGCACCCAAAACCAGGCCATAGCGCTGCTGGCCTCCTCACAGTCTTCAATTCTTTAAGAACTGAATTTCGTCATTTGGTTCCGCCTGTGCCTGTACACCGGCTGTCTCGGCTGGCGCATTCTCCAGTGGGCGTGTGTGGTACCGAGGTTTCAAGGGCCAGGCTCGACTGGGACCTGTCGGACGAAAGGGTCGATATGAAGTACGCATACGACGAAGGCCGCATGATTGGCACATGCGCGTGCGCGTGGCGGGCTCTATGATGGCGTTGCGTGAAGGTCAGGCGGCCTGCTGATCGGCGGGCTTGTCGGCTTCGTGCAGGCCCTTCCATTGCCAAGGCAGTAATTCGTGCAGACGCGAGGTAGGAAGATCGGCGATGCGGGCCAGGACGTCGGCGAGCCAGGCTTTCGGGTCGACGTCGTTGAGGCGTGCCGTGGTGATGAGGGTAAGCATGACGGCGGCGCGGTCGGCGCCGCGCTGGGAACCGGCGAAGGTCCAATTGCGCCTTCCCAGAGCAATGCCGCGCAGCGCTCTTTCGGCCGCGTTGTTGCTGAGGCAGATTCTGCCATCGTTGATGAAGCGGGCGAAGTCGACCCAGCGCCTGAGCATGTAGTTGATTGGCTTCAGAACCTCGGAAGAGCGCGAGAGGGTTTCGCGCTCGCGAAGCAGCCAGGCGTGCATGTCGTCGAGAAGTGGTTTGCTCTTCTCCTGCCGCACGGCATACCGATCGTCAGCGCTGCGGCCGTTGATGGCGCGCTCGATCTCGAACAGCGCGTCGAGGCGCCTGACCGCCTCCAGGGCGATCGGCGAGATCGGTTTGCCCTTCTTGCCATCCCGGGCCTTTTTCGCGATGTCGGCCAATTCGAAGAATCCTCGCCGCGCATGGGCGTAGCAAAAGGCCGGCGTGATCGGCTGCTCCTTCCGCTGCGGGTCAAACAGCGGCTCGAAGCCACTGTAACAGTCGCACTGAAGGATGCCGGCGAACCCGGCCAGATGCTTCTGAGGATGCTCGCCGCGCCGGTCGCTCGAGGCGTAATAGATCGCCGCCGGCGGCGCAGGCCCGGCGAAGGGACAGTCATCGCGCGTATAGGTCCATATGCGCCCGGTCGCGCACTTGCCCTTCGCCAGGATGCGAATGGTGGTGTCGTCGCCATGAAGGCGCTCGGCTGCGAGCACATGGCGTTCGATCAGCTGGAAGAGCGGCATGACGGCGAAGGATCCGTGGCCGACCTGATCGGCCAGCGTCGACAGCGGCAGGTCGATCCCCTCGGCCTTGAAGCGCGCGCTCTGGCGGTTGAGTGGAGCATGCATGCCGAACTTGTCGAACAGGATTGTGGCCAGCAGTTGAGGACCGATGAAGCCGCGCGGCGTGGCATGGAACGGCGCCGGCGGCTGGGTGATCTTCTCGCAATCCCGGCACGTAAACTTCTCCCGGACCGTTTCGATGACCTTGAAGCGGCGCGGGATCTCCTCCAGCGTCTCGGTCACATCCTCGCCCAGCTTGGACAGCCTGGATCCGCCGCAGCAGGCGCAGGTGGTGGGTGACTCGATGACGATGCGCTCATGTTCGATGTCATCCGGCCATGGCTTGCGCACCGGTCGCTTGCGCGTGAAGGGGCGGACCTTCTGGATCTTCGCCGCGGCGACCTGCGCGGCAAGCTCATCCTCGGTCGCCGAGGTGACAAGGTCTTCGAGCTCCAATTCCAACTGCTCGATCAGCCGCGCCGTGCGCTCGGAGCGCTGCCCGTACAGTTCGCGTTTCAGCTTCTCGATGCGCAGCTCAAGATGTGCAATCCGCGCCTCGGTGTCGGACAGCATGGCCTGTGCGTTGGCGGCTTCAGCCTGCCAGCTGGCAGCATCCGCGACCGCCACATCGCGTTCAGCCTGCAACGCCTCACGTTCAGCCAGCAGCGCCACGTAGGCGCTGGCAAGATCCGAGGGAAGATCAACCGGCTTCGAAGTCATGTGCCGATTGAATCACATTCCATTGTATTTTCAATCAAAAAATGCTACCCAACCCGGGTTGGACGCCATGTTTCCTGAGGGTTGCGCCAGTCTATCCCAGACAATAGATAACTCAGCTGTGCTGGAGATACTGTCACAGCTCCACCCTCAACTGTTGGCCAGATGAAGCGGCCGCGCTCAAGCCTTTTTGTGAACAGGCATGATCCTTGGCCATCATGCCAGATGACCTTCAGCAAATTTCCACGCTTCCCCCTGAAGCAAAACATGTTGCCCCCAAGGGGATTATGTTTGAGGACCTCCTGCACCCGGAGCGCCAGCGAGGGAAAGCCACATCTCATGTCGGTGTAGCCTGTGGCAAGCCACACACGCACGCCTTGTGTCGGGATCATCGCAGCATTTCCAGGCCCTGCAAGATCCGCAGCAGGACACTTACGTCGACAGTGCGGTCAACGATCACACGCCGGCCGTTGACCCCGACGATTTCCATCCGGCCACCGGCAGACACCGCTTGGCTGGTCGTAGCTGGTACTTCAGAATGCGATCGCGCAGGAGCCGGCTCTTCCGGCTCTACGTCGTGCAGGCTGGGACCGACAACACCCATGTCAATGAACGCGACCGGTGGGGTCTCAGGCAGCGGTTTGGACTGGCCCAATCGCCCTTGCTGGGCTTGCTTTATCCAGATGAACAAGTGGTTCGCGTTCATGTCGTGACGCCGCGCCACAACCGACACCGGATCACCGGACTCCTGCACCTCAAGCACGATCGCCAGCTTCTGCTCAACCGTCCAGGAGCGGCGCGTCCGCTGTTGGCCCGCACCCGGCGGCAGCGGCAGAGCCGCGGACGTGCTCGCTTCCACCGTCGATGGCTGTTCCATAGCCAGATACTTCATTCGCCAAGCGTCCACTTAATCTAAGCGGACACTACCGCCTCAAGCTACGCGTCAGTAGGCGGCCTCCAGCGTATGCATACGATATGAAATTAGATTGATTCCTTTGACGCTCAGAAGCCGCAACATTTTTATTTAGACTCGATGGCCGCGTGATACCTGACCGACGCCTCCGTGCTCTATGCGAGCTTAGCTCATGGATTTGGGAATGCAGCCGACAAGCCGGATTGGTGGGATGAAGAGTCATACGGCTACACTCTCATCTTGCTCGGTCAGACTGGCTGGGCAATCGGCATTCGGGCAGGATTGGGGCCGCATGGCAATGCTGGAAACTTGCTTGAAATCATTGTGCCGCGCCTCAGCTTGGCATGTTGGGACGTTCGTGGCTAATTATCTCAGGCGTGATACCGCAGTATGCTGGTGTTCAAGCCGAATAGAATGCCCATACGTACTGACTAGGACGTCCAGCTTGTCGTGTCGAGCGTTGGCGTTTTGTTGTCCGTCCACCTCCATGTCGACGTAGTCTGGCCCCCCTGGGCAGCTCGGCAGTCTCAGTGCGGACAGACGCCGGCCAAAGACCCTGTTTCAGCCGGAAGCGCGTGGCCGACATCTGCGGACGTCCCCCAGGTTCTCGACGGGCTCGCCTGGGGAGGCTTCGCGCCGGGAAAATTGCCGTAGCAGCGAACTGCGGGTCCAGGTCGACTGAAAATGCCCGTCATCATCTGCATGGCTGCATCAGTCTACCCCGCCACTGGCCGGGCGCTCGGGAGTTCGTTTTGAAAATCGAGCACCGCGCAATTCGTCAGCTGCCGAACAGTTCCTTGTAGCCGGTGGTCACAATCCAGTTCACACGGTCGAGATGACTGCGGAGAGCCTTTCGGGCGCGCTCCGGTTCCTTTGCCGGATCAATGCCGAGGATCAGATGCGCCATTTCCTCTTCGCTGGCGTCGTCAGCGGATGCGTCCAGGAGCTGCATATAGATCGTGAAATGCTCTTTGTCGTAAGCCGTGAGGCTTTCCGACCAGGGGGCTTCATCGGCGATCGAGGTGTTCGATTTAGGCTGTAACATCGCTCGATTCTACCTCCGGAAAAATGGCCTCCGCGAAGCCCCTCGCCAGCGGATTCAGGTGCTGAATGTGAATTACATATTATAGTTGATAAACTCAAACCGCTCAATCCGCTCGCTTTCCTGCATGGATATGCGCAGGTTGGTCGGACGGAATGTGCAGAAGATCAGGCAACGGCAGCACCTGACGCAGGAGCAGCTTGCCGACATTTCCGGGTTCAGCCAGCAGTACATCAGCGGTTTGGAGAAAGGCCGAAGAAATCCAACAATCATCACGATCTATGAGCTTGCATTGGCCCTCGGCGTAAGCCACACGGATCTGGTTCGGCCCGACAAACAGGCCTGACACACCGACTGCGAAAGTGATGTAATGCTATACGTCTGCGCTGAGGACGAGCGCCGGAAGTTCGTGAACGCAGTCCGATCTTTCGGAAGACTTCAGGTGATCTCGGCCGTTGGCTTCGCCCCTGCTAGAGGTTGAGGGCGCTTGCGCGAACGGATCAGGGGGGAGAGCGAAGGGGCTGGTCCGGCGCTTGAAGAACGACACGCGGGCGATATTCACCGCTGCATCACATGCCGGGCGCGCGGTGGAGTTTCTTCATGCACAGGCGAAGGTTGAGGGCTTGGCTGCGTAATGCTCTGGTCTGCCGGGCAAGGGCGCCACGGGGTCTGCGCTGCGCTGCCCTGGACCGGGCGGGTGCCATGCAAGGTGGGTTATCAGAGCCTTGTTGTTCAGTGATCTCCGACGTTTGTACGCTCGACGGCCTGCGACTTGGAACAGGTAGCTTTCGCAATGCTCCGCCGACGTCAGGTCTTCCACCAGTGGCGCAGGAACAAGTGCAGGTATTGCTTTCCTTCAGTCCCGTTCGAGATATTTGACATCGAGGCCGCGGCGTAGCGCAACCGCCGCTAAGTTCGCTGATCCTTTCCCTCTTCATGCGTTTCCGCATTGAACGCCTGTTTTCCCTTCGCGGCCCATAGGTCGCGCGCATGGTCGCCTTCATGGCTCTGCAGCTTGGCGGCGATCCAGAGCAGTGCGCCGTAGATGGTGGTGCGATCATCGGCAGTCAGATCGACGATGCCGAGGTGCGCAGGGATGCGCAGCTTGCCCGTGAGGTGGAGTTCGCACTCCCGCGTGAATTGAGCCAGGCGCAGGGCATCGAGTTGGCGCGCGACTTTGCCCAAGCCGAGTTTGTCAGCAGGGGCATGGTCGCCGATCTCAATGTGCATTGGGACAGGGCAGAGGATGGCAGCCCCAAGCCTCATGCCCATGTCATGCTCACCATGCGGTCCGTGGACGAGAACGGCTTTGGCGCAAAGGTGCGCGACTGGAACCAAACCGAGCTAGCACTACTTTGGCATTTTTTAGCAACGGGCGAGTTTTTGTGATTCCCAAGAGAGGGTTTGCGTGATTCATGGGAGGTCGGCTTATGGAGGGCCGATCAATGGAGGTGGACTGGCAAGCCGATCTGGATCGCTGGCTCGGGCCGTTTGTCGCGGCGCTACGGCACAAGACGAGGGCACGGATGTGTCCGGCCTATATCGCTGGGTTGATTGGTCCAGGAGATCGCAAGAGCGTTCAGCCGATGGCGGCGCGCACTGGCGAGGTCGGCTACGATCAGCTTCATCATTTCGTCGCTGCCGGAGTTTGGGACAGTGCTCCACTCGAGGCTGCCCTGCTGAAGGAGGCAGATGGCCTGGTTGGCGATGAGGCGGGCTTTCTTGTCATCGATGACACGGCGTTGCCCAAGAAGGGACGTCACTCGGTTGGCGTCGCGCCACAATATGCCTCGTCGCTTGGGAAGACGGCCAATTGTCAATCGCTGGTCTCGGTAACGCTGGCCTCGCGCGAGGTGCCGGTGATGGTGGGCCTGCGGCTATTCTTGCCCGAGAGCTGGACAGATGATCCTGAGCGCATGGCGCGAGCCCATGTGCCGAAGGATAGACAGACTGCTCTGACAAAGCCGGAGATTGCGATCGAGGAGATCGACCGCGTCATCGCCTCCGGTGCGCGTTTTGGCTGTGTGCTTGCCGATTCAGGGTACGGCTCCAGCGGGCCTTTCCGTCAGGCTTTTGAGCGAGCGCGGTCTGCTGTGGGCGGTGGGTCTGTCGCGACGCCAGAACGTCTATCCCGCCGACGTTGCCCTGATTTTCCCCGTCGCGAAGACTGGAAAGCCCCGCAAATACCACATCCCTGATAATCATCCCAAGATAAGGCTTTGCATGCGCGTGGCGAAGTAGAGGACCTAGAGAATCGTAGTGTTGAAGATCGCCGCGTGGCCGACATAGTAAGCGAAGAGCGTTGCTGTCAACGCCGCACATAATCCGACCGGAGCGAGCCAGGCCGCGGGAGTGTCGGTCTCCTTAGGTCGCTGATCGGAAAGGATCGCGACGAAGACGACGATGATGGCCGAGTGCCCGATCACATCCAGCTTGCCGAATTCGAAGCACGCGCTGATGAACATCTCAATCAACACGGCCGCCGCAACGCGCCGGACCAGCGGCGTCCAAGCCAGGGCAAAGGCGAGCGTGAACTCGATCATGCCCGCGGCTCGCATGTAGAACTCGTTGTTGAAGCCAAGGGTGATACCGGGGTGCTCGATCAGGAGCGGGAAGCTCCATTCGGGATAGGCCCACTTCTCGACCGACGCCCACATCAAGGTGACGGCGGTCGCATAGCGCACGACGTCGAGCGGCTGAATGCCGAATAAGTTCTTTTGCAACCCGGTGAGAGCGAGATAGGCCGCAAGCCCCAGAAAGATCGGATAGTCAGCCAGATGAAACGCGCCGTAATCGCGCACGGCTAGCCCGAACAGGACGACGATCCCCGCGGCGGATAGGGGTGTGGTGCGGCGTGACAGCAGACCGGCCGCGATGGCGAGCTGCAAAGGCCCCACCAATGCGGACGTCGTTTTCAATTCAGGGGTTAAGAGGATGCCTCCGACCGCCCAGAGCGAGATGAAGAAAAACCCACAGATCGCGCGGACCATCGTCTCGGTATGCAGCAGCAAGCCCTCCGTGAAGCGGTTGAGCGAGCGGGTTATCATCTCGCCTAGAGACGTCCGCTCCACCACGCAGCCGGAAAAGATACAGAGCAAGGCAACGCCCAGGAGGAGCTCGAAATCCTGACAAAGGACGTTTTCGAGGCCGCGCGGCTGGCCGGCAACGTCATAGGCAGAGAACCATTTGACGTGGGCGCTGGCAGCCCGGGTCCCGAGGATACAGAAGGAAAATCCCGCAATGGACTTAGCAAACAGGAACATTCCCCGAGAGGCGGAAAGGGGATCCCGCCCAAAAAATCTGAACATTTCGAAAGAATCCCCGTTTTGGAAGGCACAGCTTTAACGATTCACCTTTAGGATGAATTTTAAGGTCATGGACATCCTCTGCACCCGCCGGTTGTCGGGTGGTTATCCGGCCTCGGGCTGAGATGGCAGAAGGCCCCTATGAGGACTTTGAGGCCGCACTCGAAATGGCACCTGCCGCGCTTGCGGTATATGCCAAAGCGGCCGTAACTTCCCCGTTTTGCGAGAGCCGATGCCTGGCCAACCTGAGCCCGTTTTCGGTTTCATTCTTGCACCTGAATCCGAGAGCGTTTGACAGGCAACTTCTACAGTACGGTCGAGCCTCTTCGTTACTTGCATGCACTCCCGGCGTGTCATGGACAGTTCTCGACAAGGGCGGTTTCAATCCCGGTGCAGTTGACCTCCCTTTCAGGCCGGCCTTGGCGGAGCACCCACGGCAGGCGCCGCTTCCATCGTTCACCTCGCCGCAGAAGAACATCTGTCTGCCACCGCTTCTTCTTGCGAGTTCGTCTGTCTTCAGTCGGTGCGTTCGATGCCTCCAGAATCTTCGCTTCCCCAAACGTCGGCGGCATAGGAGCGATACGTCGGGCGTGGTCACCTCCTTGGCGTCGGATGCTTCATCAATGGTGGCCATGGGCCGAGAGCGAACATCTTCACAAGGAAAAATCGGCGCTTCAGCGATCGCTTCCGCCTCCGCGATATCATTCGTGATAGCGGCCAGGTCGATGCCGGCCCAGATTGATTGTGGCCGCTTCACGAGCTCACGCTTCTGTTTGATCTCGACGACAAAGGGTCGCTGCTTCCTCATAGTGCTCTCGGGGACTCGGGAGAGTTGCGAATGTCGTCTAGGCCGATAGCTCGCTTTCGTCCACCCGCCCCACGTATTCTCCAACGGTTTTCGAAGACCTTGATGTCTTCGACGCCAAGACGCCAGCGGCTCACCGCCGACCTCCCGGCCGGCACTCTCGATCTGCTGTCCTTGTGTCAGTGCGATCGCTACTACGATCACCTTCAGCACATAATCGACGCCGCCGCCCACCGACCAGCAGGCGACGATTTCGGGAATATCGCGGATGACGCGCTCGAAGTCGGCCTAGCGGTGGCTGGCTAAAGTCACCTCCATCAGCACGGTCGCCACCGGCGCGATCGTGCGCATGGCGATCGCGCCGTGATAGCCGGACACGATGCCAGCCCTCTCCAGCTTGCGCAGCCGCATCCAGCACGGCGTCGGCGACAATCCGACCTTGTCGGCCAGCGCCAGCTTGGCAATGCGCCCGTCGCGCTGGATGGCGTCGAGGATTTTGAGATCGATCGAATCGAGTTTCGCTGCAGTCATCACCGTTCACTTTTTTCTCACTACCATGTTCGTGTCCTGAGGGCAGTCTGGATGCCGCAAGTTTGTCGTTTGAGAGGAGTGATCAAAATGCCGATCTATATTCGGTGCTTTAGGCCCGCTTCAAGCTCGAGGTTATAAACAAAATTGGCGCCCAGAGATTGGCCAACACCGGCTTGTGGGTTGATGGATAGAGAATGCTTGATTGAAGGTGCACGTCCGACTGGCCGGGGACACTAAGATCAGACGCTTTGGGCGCGTTTCCTCAGGCGGCCGGCTGCAAGGCGGCCCTGAGCAGCATGCCGAACAGATCGCGCGGCTCGTCGGGATCGGCGAGCAGGTCGAGCTCTTCATAAAGGCCGGTCGCCTTGAGCTGATCGCGGACGTAGCGCAGCGCAGAGAAATCCTCGGTGGCGAAGCCGACGGAATCGAACAGCGTGATCTGCTCCGGCGTCTTGCGGCCTTGCGCCTGGCCGGTCATCACCTGCCACAGCTCGGTCACCGTATGGTCGGCATCGAGCTGCTGGATCTCGCCTTCGATGCGGGTCTGTGGGGGAAACTCGACGAAGATATCCGATCGCAACAGGATGTCGCGATGCAGTTCGGTCTTGCCGGGGCAGTCGCCGCCGACGGCGTTGATGTGGACGCCCGAGCCGACCATGTTGTCGGTCAGGATGGTGGCGCATTGCTTGTCGGCCGTAACCGTGGTGATGATGTCGACGCCTTCCACCGCATCCTGACCGGTCGTGCAAATGGTGATGTCAAAGCCCTTGCCGAACAGGTTGCGGGCGCATTTTTCCGAAGCCGAGCGGTCAATGTCGTAGAGCCGCAGCCGGTCGATGCCGGTGAGCGCCTTGAAGGCGATGGCCTGGAACTCGGACTGGGCGCCGTTGCCGATGATGGCCATGGCGCGTGACCCCTTGGGCGCCAGGTATTTGGCCGCAAGCGCGGAGGTGGCTGCGGTGCGCAGCGCCGTCAGGATGGTCATTTCACTGAGCAGCATCGGATAGCCCGAGCCGACATCGGCCAGCACGCCGAAGGCGGTGACCGTCTGGCGGCCCTCGCGCATGTTCTTGGGATGGCCGTTGACATATTTGAAGCCGTAGAGCCGGCCATCGCTGGTCGGCATCAGCTCGATGACGCCGTCATGGCTGTGCGAGGCGATGCGCGGTGTCTTGTCGAACAGCTCCCATCGGCGGAAGTCTTCTTCGATGTAGCCGGCAAGCTCGGTGAGAAACCGTTCGATCCCGATGGCGAGCACCAGCTTCATCATGCGGTCGACGCTGATGAAGGGGACGATGGCAAGGCGAGAAGGCTGGGTCATGGTCAGATGCTTCCGGAATGACTGCGGGTCGGGTGGTCCATGATGCGACGGCCCATCAGGCTGGCGGTGAGGTCGACCATAGGGTCGCGGTGCGGTCGCGCTCGTCCAGGAACGGGTTCAGCTCGACGAGGTCAAGGCTGGATACCAGGCTGCTGTCGGACACTATCTGCGGCCTCCGGGCGAGTTTCCGGAACGTGAATCACCTTGCATGCACCATTTCCCCGATTGATGACCTCATCACCGGCAATGGTGCGGGTGCGTCCGCAGCGAAGGTTCCGTGCCCGCTCCGTCGGCGTTCTACGACTTCCGAGCGAGCCTCACGTGGAGCCAGTCCATAATTCTCGCGATATGCCTTTGAAAAGTGCGAGGCCGAGATGAAACCACAGGCCATCGCGATCTCGACGATTGGAAGTTGCGAGTTCAAGATCAACAAGTGCGCGCGCTCAAGTCTCATCTCGAGATAGTATCGCGCAGGCGAACGTCCTATTTGTTGCGAAAAGATGCGTTCAACTTGGCGCCGAGACAAGCGGCTGGAGGCAGCGATGTCTTCGAGCGCGACTGGCTCGTCGAGATGCCTCTCCATCTGCTCGATGATCTTCAACAGGCCGTCATGGTGAATGGCCGCGCCTGCATGCAGAGGTAGTCTCTGACGATCTCCAGGTTGACGGACCGTCATAGCGACCGCCTTCTCGCACACCCGGTTGGCTGTAGGGGATTCATAATCTTCTCTGACGAACTGCACGAACATGTCGAAAGCAGCATCTCCGCCAGAGCAGGAGTACGTGTCTCCGTCGATCTCATAAGCAGCTTGAACAGCAGCGATACGTGGAAATTGTTCAACGAACGAAGGGAACTGTTCCCAGTGTACTGCACATCTTCGTCCATCCGCCAGACCGGTCTGGGCGATGCTGAAGATCCCGCTCGCGATCCCGACCAGACACAGTTTCCTAGCCCGGCATTCTCGCAACCAGCCATGCAGGGCCCGATTTGCGGCAAGTGGGTGGCTACCCCCGCAAATTACGGCGACTGAAGGGGACCAGCCCGTTTTGCCAAGGAGGCCGCGTTCCTCCTTGAGCGACGTATCAACGGAGATCGTAGGTCCACAACTCGATCTCACAGAGAGTCCGTCGTCAGATACAACTCGCCAAGCGTAAACCTCCGATTCGAGCACTTCGTTGGCAAGCCGTAAGGCCTCGACTGCAGAAGAAAAGGCCTGCAGCGAAAATCCAGGCTCCAGATAGAGACTGAACAGACGTTCTGCTCCCTTTATCTTCAGCATCTCTACGCCTCTCACGAAGTGCCTTCTTGTTATCAGTACACTTTTGAATAAGCGGCACAGCGCTCTTTGACGGTGCGATCGCTCAGATGCGCGATTTCGGCACGCTTGTGTGCAGTATAAATCGAGGCAAAGCCGTCCGGAAACCAACGCGTTACAACATCGTTCTGCTCAAAACGCAGCAAAGCCTCTTCCAGGGATTGTGGTAGCCGCTTGTAACCGCGATCAGACAGCTGGGCCTCAGACAGCACGGATAAGTTCTCCTGAGTTACCTGAGGTGTGGGGAGACCGTCTTCGATGCCCTGGGCACCTGCATGGAGAATCGATGCCAAGGCCAGATATGGCGAGGCGGCGGCATCGGCCGCACGGTACTCAAAGTTATATTGCCTGGCGATCTTCTCGGGATCTGCGAAGGTAGTGGGACAGATTCGGACTGAAGCCTCGCGATCGCGGAAGCCAAGATTGTTATATGCGGCGCTCCAGCGGTTTGGCGTCAATCGCAGATAGGAAATGTCAGATGGCGCGGTTAGCGCAACGATGGAGTCGAGATATTTGAGTACGCCGGCGATGAATGACCCGGTAATTTTGGACATGCCGAACGGGTCGTTCTCATCATACGTTGCCGGGGAGCCATTCCCATCCAGGAAGCTCATATGGATGTGAACTCCGTTACCGACGCTGGAGGGGTCCAAAATTGGTGCGAACGTCACCTGCTCACCGCAGCGTTGCGCCGCCATGCGGGTCAACTCCCGAAGAATTACCGCTTGGTCGGCAGAGCGATGACCCTGAGCGGGGCCATTGGTAACCTCGTACTGGTTTGGACCAAATTCCTTCATGAAGGTATCGGGCGTCAGGCCTGCCTGAGCGAGAGCCGACATTAAAGCCTCTCCGAGCTGCCGCCGCCGAGTAAACCCGCGCAAGCTGTAGGCGTCGGGAAGAACCTCGCCGGCGTCGAGCATCTGGAATTCATGTTCGAAAGCGCTCACAAGCTCGATACCGCCGCAAGATCGGAGCCGCTCAAGCGCCGCTTTAAGAATCGAGCGAGTACAACAATCCCATGGGCGGCCATCGAGATCGGTGATATCCCCCAACATGAAATGCTCAACCAGGCCGCCGTCTGCGAAGTCGACCTCAACGCGCGCTTCAGGATCAGGGATCAGAAGGAGATCGCCGAGCGAGCCAAAGGGGCTTGGAGCGATCGCGTCGAAGCAGGTAATCATTACATTCGTCGGCGTCCAGCCGATTCCACGCTTAAGGCGCTTATCCAGTTCCAACACTGGAAACGCTTTACCACGTGTTCTCCCGGCGATATCGGACGTAGCTGCGAAGACAAGCGGGTTCGAAATCATCGGTGTCCTTCAAAACGTTGGGCAGCAGAACAAGATCGTGAGGTTCAAATTAGTCAGTTTCATAACGTACGCCAGTGCTCCGCAGCCATAGGCAACCCCACCACCGCGATAGCCTGTCTCGAAACGACCATGTTGCCTTCAGTGCACAAAACCTCAATGAAATTTTTTTGTCAATAACAAATACTGAGTTGACATTGAAAATGAAATCTCGTCCTGTTTGCAACGAACGGTGGGAGCACGCGGCGGGGCTTCTTGAGAGAGTTGGTCCCCAGGGACATTTGCAATCTCAATGCATTGGTGGCTCAGGCGTCGGCAAGCCCGTCGATCTCTCGAAGGACAGAGAATGGCATGAAGCAGGGTTATGATACGCTACGCTTGCTGGGGCAGGGCGATCCGGACCCGTTTGAGGTCATGAATCCCGACGGGTCAAGTCCTGTGCTCCTGGTGTGTGAACATGCGGGGCAGGCGATCCCCGCGGCGCTCGGAAATCTGGGCATTTCTCTTGAGGTGCTTGACGATCATGTCGGCTGGGATATCGGGGCAGCCGAAGTGGCACGGCTTTTGGCGCGGCGGCTAGATGCTGTTGCTGTCTTTCAGCCGTACAGCCGCCTGGTCATAGATTGCAACCGGCCGCCGGAGGCATTCGATGCTATTCCTGCAACAAGCGATGGGATCAGAATACCCGGCAATCAGGAAGTCGACATTGCCGATCGCGCGGCTCGCGTGGCCGAGATCTTCGAGCCTTTTCACACAGAGATCAGTCGACGTCTAGAGGAGGGTCGACACACAGTAGCGATATCGGTTCACAGTTTCACTCCTCGCATGAACAACGTGTGGCGCCCGTGGGATATCGGTTTCCTATTCCGTCGTGACACGGACACGTCAGCGCGCCTGAGAGACTCTGTTACACGCAGGTATCCGCGTTTACGCGTGGGAATGAATGAACCCTATCAGGTCAACGACTCGAGCGATTGGTTTGTGCCCCGGCATTGCGAGACACGTGGCTTGAACAACAGCCTGATTGAGATCCGAAATGATCATCTGCGGACGGCTGAAGGTCAGAAGCTTTGGGCCGATATCGTCGCATCATCGATCGAAGACTATTTGAATGGGAACTGAAATGAGTCTTACTCGCAATGTGCCCTTGGTGCCGGAGCAATCGGCCTTACTTTTTGTCGATGTCCAAAATTTCAGCGCTCACCGTGACGGAGCCGAATTTTCAGGGCTGCCGAAAGCAGATTTTGCAGCGAAGTATGGCTGGTATTTCAGTGAGCTTGAGGCTCGGGTCATTCCGAACATGCAATCTTTGCAAGCCGCCTTCAGGAAGTCTCGTATTGAAGTAATGTACACAACGATCGAAAGCTTGACAGCTGATGGTCGGGACAGATCTCTCGACTACAAGATCACTGGGTTCCATGTCCCAAAGGGGTCATGGGACGGTAAGGTAATCGACCAGATAGCTGTGCAGGGTGATGAGATAGTTCTACCCAAGACGTCATCGTCCGTCTTCATTTCCACAAATATCGATTACATCTTGCGGAATCTCGGTGTTAAACAGCTCGTACTCGCAGGGTTGGTTACCGACCAGTGTGTAGAAGGCGCAATCAGGGATGCCTGTGACCTTGGCTATCTCGTCACACAGGTTACAGATGCATGCCTGACTTATACCCGGGAACGCCATGATAGCTCGCTACGGGCGATTAAGGGGTATTGCCGTCAGGTCACGACCCGTGAGCTCATTGCCGAAATACAAGGCCTGGAACACGCCCCTAAGCCGCTAACGCCCAGTGCTGGTTAGAGCAGCCCTCTTTCTCGTGGCGGAGCGCTGGAGCTTGCTAGCTAGGTCTCACTCCCCCATACTGAAAACAGCAGTGCTTAAGGGTTTGCGGGGTGGCCGGCTTTGGAGAGATTATGACCGATAGCACAATTCCGGGCGAGACCGTAAGGGAGCAGATAAGGAGAGCAGCAGATTCTTTAACCGCCACGGAGCGGCGCTTATCTGCGCTAATTCTGTCGAATTATCCGTTTGCCGGACTTGAGCCAATCCAGGTAATTGCGACCTCCTCAAACGTCTCTGCTCCCTCTATCTCACGCTTCGTGAGTAAACTCGGCTACCAGGGTCTGCAGGAATTCCAACAACAACTTATAAAGGAACTGAAGCAAGGGCAAAAGTCTCCGCTCGATTTGCGGACAACAACAAGCGGTATAACGGACGAGTTTTTCGAGAACTTTATCCTAAAATCAACCGAGTTGCTAAAGGCATCCGCCGGGGCGATCACTGCCGCCCAGTTTGAAAGAGTAGGGGCACTAATTTCCGACCCGCGATCTGATATATTTACCTTGGGTGGTCGGATCAGCGATCTAGTTGCGCAGTATTTGTCTAGGCACTTGAAACAAATCCGCGCTGGTGTTCATCAGGTATCGTCCGAGGATGACTGGTGGCCAGAGTATATAATGCGAATGCGGCAAAGGGATGTATTAGTCCTAGTCGATTTTCGAAGGTACCAACGTTCCCTTGAAGAGTTCGCCGAAAGAGTGTCAAAGCACTGCGGGCTGAAGATCATCCTGATAACGGATCGATGGATGTCTCCAATCTCCAAATATGCATCAGAAGTGATAGCGCTGCACATTGAGAACGAGACTGCATTTGACAGCAACGTTGCCGCGTTCGCGTTGATCGAGGCGCTCATAACCCGGGTCGCCGAGGCGAACTGGCCCCAGGCAAGCCAGCGGATAAAAAAATGGGACTCGTTGAGGACTTCGGTCTCGCATCAGAGAGAGCCAGTGAGGGAGTCATAACTAAAGAAAAGCTAAGGCTAATGGAAGGGAAGATGCTCTTTGGGTCGGCTATTGGAGTTTTTGACGAGAACTCCCGTTGCTCTGATTTTTGTGCGCGTGGGCCTCGTTAAGTGTCACATTGCTCTCGTGACGGATTTGTTCGAGTTCCTCAATCCGGCGGCGTGTCCGCTCGCCGGTGGCTGCAAAAATCTGAGCAACGACGGCTTCGATCTGCGCCACTGCCGGTGCCATCGTGTCATAGGGCGAACTGACTTCGATCGGGCACGAAAGGGTAACTTCGGCGAAATCGGAAATCGGCGATGCCCATGGATCGGTGAACAGGAGGATGCGAACGTTACGGGCGGCGGCTTGTTCGGCAAAAGCGACCACGTCGCGTTGGTAGCGGCGGTAGTCAAAGACGATCAGAACGTCTCTCTTTCCTAAATCGACCAACAGATCCAGTTGCTGGGCGGATAGTGTCTCGATGTAGGCGACGTTGGCTCGAAACTGCGATAAGTAGCTTGCCAACATTCCCGCGACGTGCCGACTGTAGCGTCCTCCGAGCAGGACCACCTTACCTTTGGAGTCCATGACAAGTCGGGCTGCGCGCTCATATGTAGCCAGCGGAGTGGTCGTCAACGCCTTGTCGAGGCTCCCGGCAACCGAATGCATGTAGGCTATAGCCGCGCCTTGTTCGCCGTCGGTGGCCAACTCTGGCCGCTTCGCTCCCATCATAAGCAGTGGCGAATGCAATCGCGCTTCGATGTCGGCGAGCAACCGCTGCTGGAAGTCGGGAAAACCTTCAAAGCCGAGCTTGATGGCCAGGCGAACCACAGTGGGGTCACTGACCCCAGCACGCTTCGCCAAGCTCGTTGCGGTGCCTAGCCCGGCCGTCGGATAATCGGTGAGTAACACCTGAACAATGCGCTCCTCCGACGGGGTGAGCGATAAGCCGCCTTGAAGCAGCATGTCTCGAAACTGCATCAATCAGTTCCCCTTGAGCTCGTGAAGAGGAAATTACAAATCCTCGTGACCTGCGTCAACATGTCAATTTCTGAATCGCATCGAGCGACTCAAAAAGGCAAGCGCTCTGCAGAAATAGGTTTGTCCGCTCCACAGCTTTCAGCCCAAGGGCGAATGGCATGATCACAGAATAAGGGTAACCTACGAGGGCGCGTCGACCGCAGACCCTTGTCGAATGACTCGAACTCGACCTTGCGATGGACCTCTCCGACAAAGGCTGTTGATGCCGTTGCGGTGGTTGGCCGCTCTTGTTTGGTGCGAAAGTGGCTTGAGACTGTCTTCCGAGACAGACCTATGACGGTATCCTTGTTTTACCGCCAAGGAGGTCTCGCCGGGCAAGGGTGCCGCTGGGGCCGGCCAGCATCGCTGCTTTGCCCGGCCCCACGCTCGGAAGACGGCGAGATGTCTAACTGAGCTAGGTCAAACCTTGAGCATCTCGCGGGGATTTACCCTGACGCGCTCGCCTTTGGGATCGAAGAATCGGTAGCTGGCGGTGACTTTCACCTTTTTGGGACCGCCGTTGGATTGAACCTCCAACTCCGTACCTGGCTCGGCGAATTCGCTATTGACCCATGCTCGTCCAATATTGCGTTCGAGCAGTGGGCTGACCCAGCCGATCGTCGTTTCACCTGCGTTCTTCTTGGGACCACAGGTCAGCTTTAAACCTCCCGCTATCTGAGGTTCCGTTGTGTCGGCCTCTATTCCTACGAGTTTGGTGCGGAGGCCTGCTTGCTTGCGGCGCAGCATCTCATCTCTGCCATGGAAAAAGCCCTTGTCAAAAGCTACGGACCATCCAAGGCCATATTCAAGAGGGGAACCTCCCGCATAAAAGTCGGCTCCGAACAGAAAGCCTTTATCAACCGCGATTGGGAAGGCGGCCATCAGTCCGGCCGGGCCGCCACCGTACTTCGCGCAATACTCAGTGAACTTTTCCCACATGCCGTGAGCATATTCAGGCCCGAAATGGACCTCGTAACCCAGTTCACCTGAAAAGCCCACTCGTGCAATCGTGGTTGGAACGCCATGGAAATCAACATGCACTAATCGGTTGTGCTCGAGATCTGCAATGTCCACGGCTTGTTGAAGTACATTGATCGACTTTGGGCCCTGTATGGAAAGGAACGTGTTAGACAATTCAGTGACCCAGACCTTTCGACCATCTGCCTTTTCCATAATCCACTTGCGCGAGGCGTCGCGAGTAATTCCACCGTGGATCATAAACTGATCTTCGCTAATCCAAAAAACGATAACGTCGTCGATTAGACTAGCCTTGTCGTCAAGGATACTTGAGTAAATAGTGCCGCCAGGGGTGATCTTTCCCAAGTCGTTTACGATAAGTTCCTGTATGAATTGAAACGATTCCGGTCCGCACACCCCAAAACAACTCTGGAAATCATACTCGGCAAAGCCGACATTGGAGCGGACCATCATGTATTCTTCGTTTGAAGAAGTTATGTGCGAAGCGACTTTCCAGCCTCCAAAGTCAATCATGGGGGCGCCAAGCTTCTCGTATATTGAATGATATGCCGTTCTTTTTTCCATGTTATCCTCCAAATTTAACAAATGGCTATCTTTGTCGGCCGATCCGCGACATTGGCGCCGTTCTCAGAACGGGAACCCCACTTAGTCTCCGATGCTTGATAGGCTGCCAGCATGTCCTCGATCCCGGCGTCCATCCTGCATGCAACGAACATGCTATCTCACAAAGCATGAATTGCTGAAAATTATTTGTCAATGATGCGATCATTTTGATAGATAGAAAATTTTTTCCGGCGCGGCCTTGTGTTCAGCCATGGCCTCAAGTTCGCGATAGATCGGATGAGGCTTGGTTTGTTGAGCAAGCGGGAAGGTCGAAGGTGGCCGAGGAGGTCGAGTGCCGCGGACTGAAAGAATTTCTTCAAACATTGCAATTAACTGTAGACAGGAAAAAAATTCCACATTATTTTCGCTCCTCAGCCAGCCTATCAGCGGACTGCTTGGCCAAAGGTGGGGAGGGGTGGATCTTGTGCAGAGGGCATTCTGCTCTGAAGAAAGTTTATTGCGAGCCGGTCGCAATCGTCGTCCTGGCCCTTCACCACTCGCCGTACCGGAAGTGGCTGCATCGATAAGGATAGCCGGTTGGGCTTTTTCTTGTAACAGGAGCATCAAATGAGCGAAAGATACAGCTGTGACGTACTCGTTGCGGGAGCGGGAATTGCGGGTGCGGGGGCAGCCTACTATCTGTCGAACCAAAATCTGAACGTTATCCAAGTCGAGTCCGACCATCCGGCTTCCGGACCGACCGGCTCATCGTCCGCGGTGTGCCACGCGTTCTATGGCGATCCCGAGTTATCTTTGCTCGCAAAACGGGGAATCGAGATCCTTAAGGATCTCCCCGGCGCCTTTCATCAATCTGGCTGCCTGTGGGTTTGCGGCCCTGAGCACGAACCCGCAAATCGCGAGATTGTTAAGCGGATCCGCGACGATGAAGGTAGCCGAATCGAGGGTCTGACCGGAGAACAGGCGCAGGCAATTCTCCCTCATTTCAATATGGAGGGGATCACTTTTGCCGCCTGGGAAGACGAATCGGGACACTGCGACCCTTACGGTGCAACTAACGAATTGGTCAATCGAGCTCGCGCAAATGGCGTTAAGTTTATGGGCGGCCGCTCGGTTACCGAAATTCAAGTAACAAATGGAAACACGACCGGGGTGACGCTAAGTGATGGCACCGTCATCTCTACCGGTCGCGTAATTCTTGCAACGGGTGTTTGGTCGAAGGCGCTCCTGGCTAAGCTTGGAGTTAGCCTACCGACGTTTATTGAACGCCACTTCATGGCAGTAATGGACGCACCAGGTGTCGCAAGGAAGTTACTTCCGCATTGTTGGGTTGATGAAACTACGAACTGCTATGCTCGGCCGGAAGGCGAGAATACAATTTTGGTTGGAACCTGGGGGGGCGGCGGCACAGGCGTCGAGAACGACGCGCTTAAAGAAGCACACGCGCGCATGAACTATCGCCTCGAGGTCGCGGGCCAATTGGACCGAACGATCACGCAAGAGGAATCGGTCTGGGCCATTGAACATATCATGTCCCGTTCTCCTGAGATTGCCGAATTGGGCATCCGTCCCGGCTACGCCTGTCAATATGATATGAGCCCGGATCACCTCCCTATAGTTGACGAGATTCCGGGCGCAAAGGGAACTTTCGTGATCACCGGCTCAAGTGGGCATGGCTTCAAGCTTGGGCCTGCCATGGGCGAAGTCGTCGCACAATGGGCGTTGGGTCAACGTCAGGAATTGCTCAGGAAGTTCTCATTGCATCGCTTCGCATAACGTCCTCAGCGCATTTGCATCCATGGCGCGCTACTTGGTCGTCATGGATGCCAGCGCGGGCTTTTCCTCTTCGAGGAGACGCGCGTTATCCAGCGATGCACTCGCCTGGAGGCGGATCTCCTCCAATTCCTCGATACGTTCGCGCGTCCGCTTCTCCATGGAAGCAAGGATTTGAGCGATAACAGCTTCGATCTGCGCCACCGATGACGCCATCGTATCGTAGGGCGAATTAACCTCAATTGGGCAGGTTAGTGTTAGTTCTGAAAACTCGGCAATGGGCGATAACCAAGGGTCCGTAAACAGAAGAATGCGAACGCGGCGGGCCGCAGCTAATTGGGCGAACGCAACAACGTCCAGCTGATATCGGCGATAATCGAACACGATTAAGAGATCGCGCTTTCCCAAGTCGACTAACACGTCCGTCTTTTGCGCCGATAGTGCGTCGATATGTATGATGTCTGGCCGAAATTGCAACAAGTAGGCTGCTAACATGCCTGCGATAAAACGGCTGTACCGCCCGCCGAGCAGGACGACCTTGCCCTTTGTATCCATTACCAGGCGGGCGGCCCGTTGATATGACGCCAGCGGGGTCGATGTCAGCGCTTTGTTGAGGTTGCTGGCCACCGAATGCATGTAGGCGATCGCAGCTCCTTGTTCGCTATGCGTCCCCATGTCGGGCCGTTTGGCTTCCATCATAAGCAGCGGCGAATGCAATCTTGCTTCAACATCTGCAAGTAACCGCCGTTGGAGGGCGGGGAACCCTTCGAAACCCAGCTTCATGGCAAGGCGAACCACAGTAGGGTCACTGACGCCGGCGCGCTTTGCGAGACTCGTGGCAGTGCCTAAGCCGGCCGCCGGGTAGTCGGTCAGGAGCACCTGAACGATCCGCTCTTCTGATGGTGTCAACGAAATGGCCCCGTGCAGCAGCATGTCTCTAACGTTCATCGTGTCCTCCAACTGACATTGCTGAAGAGAATATTACAAAATTTCTCATTGTGAATATGTTAGCGGGCTGTCCGAATAATGCACGATGGCAAGCCACCAAAGTGCGCGCAAGCGCGGCTACGCTAGTTTTCGACTACAGAAAGGCCGTCCACATTGTTGGGCGGTCGCGGCCAACATCGGCTGCCTTGGCCTTGAGCCAGCCTACAGGGTCACACCGGTCGCCGTCCATTCCCAAGTCGACCGGATCTCTTTCGGCTGGGGGGAGGTGGAAGACGCTCTGAACCATCAGACGCGCCACTGCCCAACTCCAGAGGGAACCGATCAAAGCGGCGTGACTCAGACGAAGCCGCCCCAGCGACCCCGGTGGCTCAGATACAGCAGGACCTGGTCTGAAGACAGGTTTTCTTAGCCTTCGTTGCGCAATAGAGCTTTGTGCCGTTGTAGAAAGTTGTCAAGATGAATCTGACCATCGCTTGAGTCTTCACCTTCCGCCTGAGCGAACGCGAAAAGCGCAATTTCGTGGTCAAGAAGTAACTGGATATAGGGTCGGTCGTCAACCGGCGCCTCGACAAGCAGAGTCTCAAATGCACGAACGAATGGCCCCAATAGCTTCTTGAGCTTTACCGCAAATTGAGTCCAACCAAGCTCTTCGTACTCAACGGTTTCATCGCGTCCCTTCTCAGCAAGCAATACTTTGCTATTTGGTTCAAGTTTGTAACGCGTGATAACTGGCAAAAGCGCCTCTGCTACAAGCCGCTCAATGGCGGCCAAATTGCGCAACTTTACGCGAGATTGTTCACTGTCAGCCTTTTGGGCAAGAACGCTAAAAAATTCTTCCCCCAAGATTTCACCCTCATAGGCGCTGAGCACGCGATTTTCGTAAGTCGGAGCAACAGAAGACCGCATCGGAACACCTTTATCGATCATGATTGTTGAGGGGCGCGACGGAACGAGCCGATTTGCTGAAGGCTCGTTCCGAAATACAAATTGTGGGCGGCTGGAGGCTGACCAACCGGCATCATACTCAAAGCCTATTCGAGGGTAGCTGCGGCCCAGGTGCGTGTCAATATCTCTTCAGAGGCTGGCGCTGATGGAAGAAAAGTGGACGAGTCGGCAACGAGGAGGGGCAGGCAGCCTGTAGCAGGATCCAGGCGAGGAGATTGCGGCATGGATTGAAGATCAAACTTCCTGGGTGCTGTTTATGTGCGATTTCGACGATGGACAAGGGCACCAGGAATTCGGCAGTGAGGTAAGACCAGAGATGCCGCCCTTTCAGGATAAGGATCGGATGGTCCTCAAAGCCTTCCCGTTCTGGTCTGACTATCTCCAATATCGATCAGCGCGCGCCGATCGGCATTGATGGCTATTGCTCAGCTCTGTGGGGATTGTGCGCCGGGAGGTCAAGTTCACCAGCCTCTGGGGTAGCAATCAGCGATCTTACGACCGCAGCTGGAAGGCTGTAGCGCCTTCTGCACAATTTTTCATATGACAGAATGATGTAATGATATTGACATGAAGGTTGACCTGTCCAATAATCGTAATTCCGCAGAGGAGCAGACGGATGGTCAATTCCCGCATCAAGGCTGTGACGATGGATTCGCTGGCTTTGGCCGTTATCCTAGTGGCAGTAGGGATCTTGGCCGGTGTTTTGTTTGGAGCGAATGGAACCCGGATCGCGACATCGATGTCAATCGTGGTCACTGCCTGCGTTGGTTTGCAGGTTTTTTCCGGCAACACAGGTATCGTGTCATTCGGTCCTGCAGCCTTCATGGGGGTGGGCGCCTACACTTCAGGCATCCTCACGATGAGCCCTGTTGTTCAACGGACCGCACTTCCTCACCTCCCGGTCTGGATGGCGGGCTATGGTCTTTCAGTCTGGTCGTCGTTGATTGTAGCCGCCCTTACGGGGCTGGTTTTGGCTGGGGTGAGCGGCATCGTTATGCGGCGGTTGTCCGGTTCGGCTGCGTCCATCGCCACTCTGGCATTGCAGATTATCGTCTACACGGTTCTGGTAGCGACAAAGGATATCACGCGCGGCAGCCAAACATTTTACGGTGTGCCCCGCAATACCACGCTTGTGGTTGCTCTATCTGTGGCGGCGCTGTCGATCGCAGTTGCCCGAACATTTAGGGATACAAGGACTGGTCGCGCCGTCCGAGCCACGCGAGAAGACGAAGTAGCCGCAGCGGCAGTGGGCGTGGACGTTCGCCAAGCGCGACTTAGGGCATGGCTGTTGAGCGGGACCATTTTGTCGATTGCCGGGGCGTTGACGGCTCAGTTTTTAGGTGCCTTCGGCCCCAAGGATTTCTACTTCGAGTCGTGTTTTCTGCTGATTTCGATGCTGATCGTCGGAGGCATCGGTTCTGTTTCGGGCGCTTTAGTGGGCGTGATAGTAATCACAGCAGTCACGGAGCTTCTGCGGGCGCTAGAGGGCGGGGGTGATATCCTCGGATTTTCGGTCCCGGCCTTGTACGGACTGCCTCTCGTTGGTGCTTCGCTTGCAATGATTCTCGTCCTCTTCATCAGGCCCACTGGTCTTGTTGGTAGCCGGGAACTCGAGCTGTCAAAAGCATGGAATCCTTTGAAGGGGCGCGACAGCAAGCTCCTTCCAGGATCGCAAGATTTTCAGGCACCAAAGGGTGCACACGCTTTGGAGGCAAATCAGCTGTCTCGTCATTTTGGCGGTGTGCGGGCCGTCGACGGGGTAACCTTCAAGGCTGAAGCTGGCCTCATTACGGGGTTGATCGGTCCGAATGGTGCCGGGAAGAGCACCTTGATCAATCTGTTGACTGGCCAGTTACGACCTAGCGCAGGTCATGTGGCGCTTGGATCGGATTTGATAGAAAATAAGCAGCCTCACATGATTGCCCGCGCAGGTTTGGCGCGAACTTTCCAAAACCTTCGTGTCTTTGCTGACATGACCGTAAGGGAAAATGTCTTGGTTGCCGCTGAGGCATGTGCGGCCGACACGGCTCTATCTGTATGGCGCACCAATGACGCCCTGGCGCGTTTTGGCCTGGAAACATTAGGGGACCGGCTTGCCGGCAGCCTTCCGTACGGACAGAGACGTCTTGTAGAAATCGCCCGCGCTCTTGCCACGGGCCCCAGGTTCCTCCTTCTTGACGAGCCTGCGGCGGGGATGAATCCGGCCGAGACCAAAGAGCTAATGGGCAGGTTGGCCGCACTGCGCGCGGACACAGGCGTGGGCATTCTCGTGGTTGAGCACGACTTGCACCTTATAATGTCGCTTAGTGACACCATCGTCGTTATCGACCGGGGCAAGCGCATCGCCGTGGGCACGGCAGACGCGGTCAGAACCGACCCTGCCGTGATATCAGCCTATCTCGGAAGCAAAAGGATGGGCGAGAAAAAAACTCAGGTCGAAACAAGCTCTGTGGTGCAGGTCATCGGCGCTAGCGCGTCCTAGAGATGGTATCGCTGAGTTACTCAGTCTGATGGATATTTAATGGTTACAAAAGCACAAAGGAGTTACAGACAGAATAACTATTAGACTTCGGAAAACGAAGCATTGGTCAAACCTCACACGGGAACTCAAAAATGAACAAGCTAAGATATGCAACTGCGCTCGCTGGCCTTGCTGCGATAGCGCTCTCGTCAAGCGAGGGATACTCATCGGCGGATGAATACAAGATTGGAGCCGCAATGGCCCTGACTGGTGCCTTGGCACCATACGATCAACCCGGCCTGGCCGGCTTCAAGTTAGGCATCAAAGATCTCAATGCCAAGGGCGGCATTGGGGGCATGGCGACGGTCACTCTCGAAGTTATCGACACCCGGTCCGACACAGCGGCTACCGTCAACGCGGCCCAGAAATTGATCGAAGACGGGGTTCAATTTCTCATTACCCCGGCCGATGCCGATCCCTCGATCGCAGCGGGTCAGATCGGACAGGCAGCGGGCATTCCGATGCTCAACCTCGCTGGTTCGCCCAGCCTAACACCTGCTGTCGGCGACTATATGTTCATTTCTTATCCATCCGACACTGTACAGTCGGCTGCGCTAGCAAGTTATGCCGCAGAAACCGGCTACAAGACGGCATTTCTTCTGAAGTCACCCGACTCCGCCTATACGTCCAAATTCCCAGACTATTTTGGCGAAACGTTTCGGAAAAAGGGTGGGAGCGTTGTCGGTGAAGCGTCCTACTCGATGGGCCAGCCAGATTTTTCTGCGGTGGTTTCTCAAATCAAGCGATTAGCACCGCAACCTGACGTTATCATGACGACCGCGTACGAGCCTGACTTCCCAGCCTTCATCAAGCAGTTGCGCGGTGCTGGTGTTAAGGTTCCTGTTATCGCCTCGGATGCCATCGGTACTCCGACGGTGTACGGACTCGGTTCGGTGGTCGATGGCGTTGTGCACTCCTCAGCCGGCTTTCCAACCCCTGGCAGCGGGATGGAAGCTTTCAACAAGCGCTTCAAGGAGGAAACCGGTCATGACGCGGAAACCTCGTACGAGGCATCAGGATACGAATGGGCACAATTGCTCGACGCCGCAGCTCGCAAAGCAGGATCGCTCGACCCCGCGAAAATCAGAGACGCATTGGCTGGCCTGGAAGATGTGCAAACCGTTCTCGGCAAAGTGACGTATGCTGGAACTGAGCGTGTTGCTCTGCGCGACGTTGCAATAATCCGAATTGAGGGGGGGAAGTCGACCTTTGTGAAGGTATATCGACCGACGAAGGAGGAAATCCCCAATCCTTAAGCTGGTAGGAACGCCAATGCTTCGTGTCGAGGGAATGAAAATACGCTACGAGGCCGTCCAGGCTGTCCATGGCGTCGATCTAAACGTTGGAAATGGAGAACTTGTCACACTCATTGGCGCCAATGGCGCCGGCAAGAGTTCGATTCTTGCCGGCATCGCCGGGTCCATCCCACCTGCCGAGGGCAAGGTGTTGCTCAAAGGTCAGCCACTCACCGGCCTGCCCGCAGACGTCATCAGCCGAAAGGGAATAGCACTAACTCCTGAGGGGCGCCGTGTTTTCGCCCATCTCACAGTTGGTGAAAACCTGCATTTAGGGGGAGCGGCGTTCGCGAAAGGTAATGAGCTGCGGGCTCGCCGAGATAGCATGCTCTCCCGCTTTCCCATCCTTGCTGAGCGCATCGATCAAAAGGCAGGGAGCCTGTCGGGCGGTGAACAGCAGATGCTGGCGATCGCCCGATCTTTAATGAGCCAGCCCGACCTGCTCTTGCTCGACGAACCTTCGTTGGGCCTTGCGCCTCAAACGATAGACAAGGTCTACGAATTAATCGAAGACCTGCGCAAGCAGGGGCTTACCATTCTGCTTGTTGAACAGAATGTCGAGTTGGCTCTGTCCGTGGCCGATCGAGGCTACGTGGTAGCCAACGGCCGTATTGCTCTAAGCGGTACGGCATCTGAACTCGCCAGCTCTGACCTTGTGCGGCAGGCATATTTGGCAATCTAGGAGGTCGTCATGGAATTCGTCCAGTACCTGGTTAATATTCTTAGCCTGGGTGGAATATACGCTCTCCTGGCGCTGGGGCTGGCGATCGTATTTTCGATCGTTGGGCTCATAAATTTCGCACATGGCGAACTGATGACGATTGCAGGCTACCTCATAGTACTGTCGCTTTCATTCGGCCTGCCGTTGCCTGTAGTTCTTCTAGTGGCCTGTCTGGGAGCGGCGCTCTCTGCGGTATTGATGGATCGAATAGCGTTTCGTCCTATGCGGTCCGCGTCCGTGACGACGCTTATGATTACCAGCTTTGGCGTAAGCACCATTTGCAAGGTTTTCTTTCAAAACGGAGTTTCTGCTCGCGGAAGAGCGGTCGCTCTGCCGGAATGGATGTCAGGAACTCTTACTTTCGGAGGCTTTCAGATCGGTATGGTCCCGCTGACATCCATCGCCCTGACGGCACTAGCTCTAATCGGGCTCGACATCTTCTTACGCAAGACCACTTTGGGCGTCGCGATGCGCGCCGCATCCGAAGACTTCATCATGGTTAGCTTGCTTGGTTTGCGCGCAAACACAGTCATTGCGACGTCCTTCGCGATATCAGGCCTTCTTGCTGGTATTGCCGCGATATTGTGGATTTCGCAGCGTGGCTCGGTAGATCCGCTCATGGGCTTTACTCCAGTCCTGAAGGCCTTCATCGCTGCGATCATCGGCGGGCTGGGTTCTTTGCGGGGAGCCGTGCTGGGCGGCTTTGTGCTCGGCGCGTTGGAGGTCGGTTCAGAACCGTTCCTCACCACTGGAACCGCGCCATACCGGGATGCGCTTGTCCTTCTGGCGGTAGTTCTTTTGTTGCTTGTCAAGCCGGACGGTCTATTGCCAGCCGTACGGGGTCTTCGCTCGTGAATATGCACGCTCTGGTGGCGGGTAGGAATCAGACCGGATGTAACAAGTACCGACGGCAAACGAGCAAGCACTGACGCCGCTATGGCTTCAGCCCGTTGAGCAACATTATCAATTTGCCGCGACGGTGTGCGTATATCGGTATAATAAGGAGGAGAACAGTGATGGATTTAACCCTAAGTAACGCCGAGCTGGTACGCAATGCTCGCGCACTCCGACCGCTTTTGCGTGCAAATGCGGAGGAATCAGCAAACAACAGACGACTTGCTCAGGAGAGTGCTGCGGCGGTGCGAAGCGGCGGCTTTCTGCAGGGTTTGGTGCCGCGCCGCTGCGGTGGTCGCGAGATTGATATCCAGACATACTGCGAGATTTGTGAGGAACTAGCCCGCGGCGACAGTGCTGCTGGTTGGCTCGCCATGGTCGCCAATAGCAGCGCATCTTTGATGGGGCTCATGCCTGACAAGACGCGCGACGATGTCTTTGGCTCGGATCCCCGCGCGGTCGTCATCGGTCAATGGGCCCCCACCGGGAAAGCCACCGCGGTCGAGGGGGGCTGGATGTTGACAGGCAAATGGCCCTGGGCGTCCGGATGCTTCGAAGCGCAGTGGAGCTTCGTGGGCTCCGCGGTCCTGGATGCCAGTGGGGCTCTGATCGACGTACGGCTTGCACTGGTGCCGACGTCCGAGCTGAAGATCGAAGACACATGGCATGTCGCTGGGATGGCAGGGACGGGGAGCAATACCTTTGTGGGAAAAGATATCTTCGTGCCGGAACACCGGACGATGCTCATCAGCGAAATGCTTTCCGGCTTCAGTCGCTCGGACCATTCTGACGAACCTCTCTATCGGGCACCGCTCATAACCGCGCTTCCGTTGGGCATATGTTCTGCGGCTGTCGGGATGGCGGAGGCAGCTTTCGATTTCACGTTGGAGAACCTCGAGCGCGGCAAGCCCATTGTGACGTCCCTATATACAGATGCAAGGCAGTCCCCAAGCTACCAGCTAAATCTGGCAGATGCTCGTGGTCTGATCGACTCCGCACGGTTGCATACGATGCGCGCGGCCAGCGATATCGATCGCTCCGTCAGCGACGGTACAAGCATGACCGATCTCGAGCGAGCTCGCGTCCGACTTGACGCGGCGGTTGCGCAAAAACGCGTGCGCGAGGCCGTAGACCTGCTGCTGAACATAGGCGGAGCGTCGGTTTTCATGCTCAGTAATCCGGTCCAGCGGATCTGGCGCGACATGGAGACTTGCACGCGACATGCCTATATTAATGGCGACATTGGGCGCGAGATATACGCCCGGGCGCTGCTGAAGCTTGACCAGGTGAGTGCAGGCTTCTGAAAATTAGGTCTGCGATCAATTCAGAACGGGTCACTGCTACGGAGGACAGACTTGGATAGGAACGATGCCTTCAGGGAGGCGATGGGCCGTTTCGCCGGGGCCGTCAATATCATCACGACTGAAGAAGATGGCCTTCCGAGCGGCCTGATCGCCACTGCGGTTTGTAGTTTATCCTTCGATCCGCCGTCTGTTCTCGTTTGCATCAACAAGTCGGCCAGTTCGCACGACACGATTTTACGGCGAGGTATCTTCGCCGTAAATCTGCTATCTCCTGCGTTGTCCAATGTGGCGCGTCGATTTCAATCTCAAAAAGGTCCAGATCGCTTCGAGAAGAAATATTGGGTCGCGGGCAAAACCGGGGCACCGCTCCTTGTTGGCGCGCCGATGGCGCTTGATTGCAAACTTAGCCATACCTACGACGGTTTTTCGCACAGTATCTTGATCGGCGTCGTCACCGACGTGCAGCTTGGGGAGGGCGATTCCCACAATTCGCTCCTTTGGCAAGGTCGCCGATACCACAAGCCGATGGAATTCGTTGAACTGGTTCGTCGACCCGCTGACGTACAAATGATTCTGGATGAAATGATTTTCTAGGTTCAGAAAGGATCGCATGATCAGTCGCACCCGCGAAATCACTCTACGACGATCCTTGAGATCTCAGCCCCCATCATCACGCTCCGCCACTCCGCCCTCAGCTTGGCCAGTTTCCACCTTCTGCGAAGTACTCGGTCTCGAACCGCGCCGAGTCGATTCTGCCCACGGTCGCGAGGCTGGCGGTTCAATTTGCATACGTTCGCGCAGATCCTTTGAATCTCGGACAATTCGCGGCTGCGTTTCTTCAGCCCTCGCAAGCACTGACTTACTAACTCGGTATTCACGAAGCCGAAACGGGCCAACTTGGTGAATATCACCAGCCGGCAAAGGATGAGATCAAGTCGGGCGAAACCTTCCCAGCGGCGACATCTTGAAGTGCTTGACCAATAATAGAAATGCCTTCGTCGGCTTCACTTGTACTCAATATGAGCGGCGGGGTAAGCTCCAGGACGTTCGAATTCGAACCGACATAATACATTACGAGTCCAAGCTGGAACGCTCTATAAGCAGTGAGAGCGGTCTGGATTTTCGCTGGTGCGCGACTAACGCGATCGCCCACAAGCTCAATCCCAATGGCAAGCCCTTTCCCCCGGACATCGCCAACCAAATCCCAATCTCTGCTTCGCTTCGAAAGTGAGGCCAACATGTAAGAGCCGATGTCTGCCGAATTTCGGACCAACCCGTCCTTTTCGATCGTCTCCAGTACCGCCAATGCCGCTGACGCGCAGATCGGATTGCCGTGTAGCGTTTGGTAGGAAAAGGTAGGGGAGTGATTCATAATGGGTTCGGGGCCGACGACCGCAGATATCGGCAAACCTCCGCCGAGGCCTTTACCAAAAACCACAATGTCTGGCTCAATCCCTGAATGTTCGAAGGCGTGCAGAAGTCCGGTTCGAGCTAGGCCAAACTTCACTTCGTCACACACCAGAAGAATTCCGTGCTGACGGCAAAACCGTTCGATCTCGGCGAAGAAACCGACAGGCGGCACTAGCAATCCTCCATCGCCCTGTATTGGTTCGATAAAGAAGGCAGCAACTTCTTCTGGCCGAACGTCCGCCGAAAAAACCTCCTCGAGATGGGACAGCGCCGCGGCACTGGCAGCTGTCGGGTCACCTGCCGCGTAACTGTTCGGATAAGGCACCAAGATCAGGCCGCCGAATTTCTCCACACCTTTGAGCGCCGGATGACCCGAAACAGCCATGGAACCGCTGGTCCCGCCGTGATACGCGCCCTTGAAGGCCAATATTCGACGGCGTCCGGTGGCTGCGACGACCATTCGAGCTACTGTTTCGTTAGCATCAGAGCCAGAGTGCCCCAACCAAACTCGGCCGCGGCTGCGTGGTGGAACCAATGATAAAAGCTTCTCAGCAAGAAGCACGCTAGGTTCGTTTGCGGAAGACAGGTAGCTTGCACCAGCTTGATCTGAAAACGCCCGCGTAATGGCCTCGCGAACCGAAGGATGAGCATGCCCCAGGCTGGCAGCTCCCCAAGAGGCCGAAAAATCAAGAAGCTGGCGACCATCATCGCCTCGCAAATACGATCCTTTCCCTCCAACGACCGCTTGAGGAAAGAAACGAAGTTGAGCCATGTTCGAAACTGATTTGCTTTCACGGCGATAAAGATCGGTCACTGGTCTTCCTTTCATATCGGCAGCGGGGAGCACCGGGCGATTTCGGCTATTCGATCTTCTTGCTCGCCATAGGTAAGGCGCTCAATTCGGCTCTATTGCTTGCCAAAACGCGCCGTTGACCAGGCGCGCGGCCATTGCCAAATTATTTTCAGAATTTTACCATTACTGCAAATAGAAAAAATTTTAACATTTTAGTACGGCCGGCAAGGAACGGGCATCGGGGCCGGAGATTAGGCGCACAACGAGGGTGGCGTCGACCAAGAGCGCAGCTCCGGCATAGCATCGAAAGGCTGCGGAGTGTGGATAGTCAGCCTTGGCCTATTGCGGATTACGCCAGCCGGCGCGCACCCTGGCTACCATGGTGGCGGAGCATGTTGAATTGGCGTTGTTTGAGCAGTCGCTCGGCAATCGCGAG
>NZ_JBWKME010000117.1:38286-39455 GCF_056431085.1 Mesorhizobium waitakense
GACAGCTTAGATGCGCCTCGATCAACGGAGACACAGCCCTTTTGGTGGCAGAATTGGCTGCCTGGGATGCGTCGCCGCTAAGTGAGCAAGCGAGGGGTGAGGCACCGCGGAACGGCCATCATCCTGCTGGCGAGGCTTCGTGGCTCGGGTCACTTCGCCCCGTTCCCTGCCGGCTGAGCGCTGCTTCTTACGGGAGGGCACATTCGCGTCGGTACGGCAGCTCTCGGCAAAACAAAAAGGCCCGCGACGACGTCGCTGGCCTTTCCGTTCTGATCGGCAGGGGTTCGATCAGAAGTTGCGCTGGAAACGGACGATGCCGCCAACGCTATCCTTCTTGTCGGCCTTGGTGAAGTTGCCGAACGGAGTGCCATCGTCGAAGTGACCGAATGGTCCCAGTCGACTTCGGTCGTGATCGTGAAGCCCGGAACGATGGTATAGGCGACGTTCGCAGCCAGAGCGTAGTTCTTGTCGTCGTCAGCCGAAGCCTGGAGGTTGAACGCGGTCTTGGCATTGAACTTGTAGGTGCCGCCGCCCCAGACGGCCCAGTTGCCGCCCCACGGCTTGTAGAAGCCGCGGCCATGAGCATCGATGGCATTGCCGGGATCGTCGCTGAGGTTATCGTCCGTGCCGTAGCCGCCCATGATGAACAGGGTCAGTTCCTTGGTGACGTTGACGTCCAGTCGAACCTTGCCAGCCACTTCCATAGGAGCTGTCATAGGCGACGACACCCGTGACCGCGCCCCAGTCGCCTTTGTATTTCAAGCCGCCGACAACATGGGGGACATAGCTGTCGATTGTGCCGGTCGCGCCGGAGCCTTCTTCCAGCGAGACAACGCCCGAGAAGCCGCTGCCAGCGTCGAAGGTCCTGCCGACGACGAGCGCTTTGGACCTTGCGGGAAGCGTCCCTGAACAATCGATCGGGCATTGAACCCAAAGGGAGAGCGCATTGCGCCGCGGCCAACAACGCGGCGAGCCTCCATGATTGTTTCACCCCGATTGGATCGCGAAGCAAACTCCAGCGCAGACGTCCGACGTTGTTAACCCAGTGACGCCAGACGACACGGATCATGCCGTCTCAAGCACGTCGGTCCATCTCGGCAAACTGCGTCCCGACGCGATCGAGGAAGAGGACGTCGGCGACGGCACCGTGCCAACGTGGAGCGGCTTCA
>NZ_JBWKME010000118.1:0-26021 GCF_056431085.1 Mesorhizobium waitakense
CTGCTTGGGCCAAACAACCCGTGTTCGACCCCAGAGAAATTACCGGTCTCGCGGCAATCGAGGCTGGCGATCCGGCCTTGGCCGCAGAAGGATGGCTGCCCATTTACAGGCCGGGATCGAGCGCATCTTCGGTAAGCGCAGCTGGTGATTCCAAGTCAAGGGCACCCGGAAGCATTCAAATGCCAACTTGCACTCGCATGGGATGGGACCGCTAATCGGAAGCCGGCCGCCTGCTACAGCAGGCAATCTCACGCCGGCATGCCATCGCATTTTCGATGAGGGGCCTGCCGGGATCACGTCATTTTACCATAAGGTTGAGGACGATCGGCCTATCTTCCTTGGTCGAGACCGCGAAGCCCGTCCCACGTTGACAATCAGCCGCGATCGGCCGGCAGGCCATGATAGGCGTTGTGGAGCAGAGTGCGGATTGCCGCGCGCTCGAGAGGGCGAGGGTTCGGATAGGGTCTCGAAACGGCGATATCTGCGGCCTTGTCCAGCCCGGCCTCCGGCATGCCAATATTTTTAAGGGCGACTGGCGCACCGATCGCTTTGGACAGACTATGAAGCCCATCAACGGCGTCTTTCACCCCGAGAGCGCGCGCGATCCGCCCCATGGCCTCGGGTGCTGACGTGGCGTTGTAGGCGGTCGCATGCGGTAGCACGATCGCATGGGTTTCGGCGTGCGGCAGATTGAATGAGCCTGCGAGCACGTGGCAGAGCTTGTGGTGGAGCGCCATCGCGGCACTGCCGAGCACCAATCCGCACAGCCATGCGCCATAGAGCGCATCGTCATGGCCGGCGCGGCCCTTCGGCAAGGCCGCAGCCAGCGCGCGAATGCCTTCCTCCGCCATCAGCGAGACGATCGGATTTCCGTCTGTAGCGAAGAGTCCCTCGACCGCATGGGCGATGGCATTCAGTCCGCTCGTCATTGCAAAGGCATCGGGCAGCGTCGTCAGCAGATCGGGGTCGTAGATGACGGCCTCTGGCTGGATGCGTGCGTCGCGTCTGGTGGTTTTCAGGCCACCTTCAGTCTCGCCGAGAATGTCGGTCATTTCCGATCCGGCGTAGCTGGTCGGAATAACGAGTTGATTGAAATCGGTCCTGAGCGCTATGGCTTTGCCGAGCCCGGTGGACGACCCGCCGCCCAAAGAGACTATACCGTCGATACCATTTTCCAAGACAAAGGCGACGGCCTTCTCTGTGACATCAACGGGCGTGTGCATCACGGCATAGGGATACGCTGTGCCGCCGACGGCTCGCGCCAGCTCCTCGCACGAGGCCGCCTGATGTGGTGTGGCGACAACCATCGGCCGCGCCATGCCGAGGCGCCTGGCCTCCGTTGCCGCTTCAGCAATTCGCCCACGTCCGAAGATCACTCGTGTGGGCAGCGGCACATGAACGAACGGCTTCATCGCAAGTCCTCTCTGGTTTCAACGCGATAGCCGACAGGAAGCAGCGATATGCCGAGACGATCGGATACCAGGCCCCAGATTCCCTTCGGAGAGATGACCATAATGACGATGGCGAGCACGCCGAGGATCATAAGATAAATGGAGCCGAGGTCGGCAAGGAACTCGCGCAGGATAAAAAAGAGGATGGTGCCGATAATCGGCCCCTCGATCGTGCCGATACCGCCGATTACCACCATGAAGATCACAAGCACCGTCCAGTCGTTAACGCTGAAGGCGGCATCGGGCGCGATGCGGAGCTTCTGCAAGAAGATCAGCGATCCGACCATGGCGGTCGCCGCGGAAACGCAGACATAGACAGCGAGCTTGATCCGAGGAATGGCGATGCCCAGGCTCAAGGACGCCGTCTCGCTGTCACGGATGGCTGTCAGCGCCAGGCCGATCCGCGAGCGTAGGAGCATATAGACGAATGCCACCGAACCGACGCCGAGCATCAATGCGGCCCAGTAGATAAGTGACTCTCTCATCGCTTTCGAACCGGCCATCTCCTTCATGATAGTGATCGGCAGGCTCGACCCTGACCCTCCCCCGAGGGAGGACATCTGGGCGAAGACGAGGCGGAAAACCTCCGCCACCACCCATGTTCCGATCGCGAAATAGGCGCCGTTGAGCCGGAACACGAGCTTGGCGACCGGAATGGAGACGAGTGCCGCGGCGATGCCCGCCGCCGGGATCGCGGCGAGCGGATGCATCCCGGCATGGATGGCAAGCGTGAACAGCGTGTAGCCGCCGAAGCCGACATAAGCCTGCTGGCCCACCGAGACGAGACCCGTATAACCGGCGAGCAGATTCCAAAGGCTGGCGAGCGCCAGATAGATCATGACCTCGCCAACGAGGCGCAGCGTGGCCGTCGATGCCCATGCGGGTGCAGCCGCGAGCAAGACGACGAGAGCAATGGCAGTGACGAGCGCAAAACGGCTGAGCATCGTGGAGCGGGTGACATGGTGCGTGCTCATGTAACCCCTCTGGGGAAAAGGCCTTGCGGCCTGACGGCTAGGATGACGAGGAAGACGAGATGACCAGCCAGTACCTGCCAGCCGGGGTCGATCTGCGCCCCGACTGCCTGGGCGACGCCAAGGATGATCCCGCCGGCGAGCGTGCCCCAGAGATTGCCGAGGCCGCCGATGATGACCGCTTCGAACCCGAAGATCAGTCGGCTAGGCCCCATGAAAGGGTCGAAATTGGCGCGGATCGCGAGAAACACGCCCGCGATTGCGACCACGGCCATAGAGAGTGCCATCGCCCAGGCATAGACGCGCCGGTTGTCGCAGCCCATGAGCTGGGAGACCTCCGGATCATCTGACACGGCGCGAAAAGCCCGCCCCGCCGGGCTGTGGAAGAAGAGGACTTGCAGTGCCCAGACCACGGCAATGGCGCTGAGGAAGGTGAGCAGCGGAAAATAGCCGATGTCTATCCCTGGAACGAGGCTAAAGCTCCCGATCTCGAGAGAGCCCGCATTCAGTTTTCGGCTGTCAGCGCTATAGATTTCCAAGAGAGCGTTTTGAATGATGACGGACAGGCCGAAGGTGACCAGCAGCGGCGGAAGAATATCCTTGTCGAGGGTCCTGTTCAGTATGCCGAGTTGCAGGCCGTAGCCGAAGGCCGCAGCCGCCGGTACCACGACGACAAGGCTCGCCAGCGGATGCAGTCCAGTCAACTGAATGACCGTGTAGGCAAGATAGGCGGCGCCGATGATCAGATCGCCATGGGCGATGTTGACCAGGCGCATGACGCCAAAAATCAGCGACAGGCCCGTGGCAAAGAGCGCATAGAGCCCGCCCACCAACATGCCCTGAATGACGATGTTGATCCATCCCATGGGGTCAGGTTCCGAAATAGGCGCTGGTGATTTGTTCGCCGGTGAAGGCGTCCGGCTTGCCCTCCAGCGAAACCTTGCCTTCTAGCATGCACATGAAGCGGTCGGCGACGCTAAGCGCCCGCTTCACGTCTTGCTCGACGAGGATCACGGAAAGACCATTGCCCACGACTTTTGGCAGCAATTCGTAGATCTGCTTGATGACCACTGGCGCCAGCCCGAGGCTAAGTTCATCGAGAAGCAGAATATCGGGATTCGACATCAGCCCGCGGCCGATCGCCAGCATCTGCTGCTGGCCCCCTGACAGTGAGGTCGAGGGTGCATGGCGCTTGTCCCGGAGAACCGGGAAGAGTTCGTACACAGCGGCGGTCGTCCAAAGACCTGGCCGTCCAACCTTGCCGCCTATAAGGAGGTTTTCTTCAACGCTGAGCGAAGGAAACAGGCGGCGGCCTTCCGGCACCAATGCAATTCCTTTCGCCACGATCTCGAATGCCGGGATGCGCAGCAGATCTTCGCCCTTGAAGCGAATGGCCCCTCGCCGGTTCGTCACCAAACCGGCGACGCATTTGAGAAGAGTGCTCTTTCCCGCTCCGTTCGCACCGATGAGGGCGAGCAGCTCCCCCCTGGCCAAAGTGAGGTCGAGGCTGGTCAGAGCCTGCGCATCGCCATGGAAGGCATCGAGCCCTTCGACGGAAAGCAGCGGTTCAGACAAGCGCGTCCTCTCCAAGGTAGACGGACTTCACTTCGCTACTGTCCATCACTTTATCCGGAGCGCCGTCGGCGATCTTCTTGCCAAAATTCACGACAACCAGTCGCTGGGCGACTGACAGCAGCGCGCGCACCACATGTTCGATCCACACGATCGTGACACCCGAGGCATGGACTTGGCGCAGCACGTCAAGCAATTCGTGGCACTCACTCTCTGTCAGGCCTCCGGCGATTTCGTCGAGCAGCAGCAGCCGCGGTTCGGTCGCAAGTGCTCGCGCAAGCTCGAGCCGCTTGCGGCCGAGCAGCGGCAAGGAACCCGCGAGTTGGTTTGCCTTCTTCGACAGCCCCGACAGCTCCAAAGCCTGTATGGCGTAGTCCACAGAGCCCTCCGCCTTTCGCCCGAAGGTCGCGCCGACAAGCACATTCTCGAACACGGTCATGCCGACAAAGGGATGTGGAATTTGGAATGAACGGGAAATACCCGAGCGACAACGTGCGGCCGCCCCTTCGCGGGTGATATCGCGACTTTGGAAAGTGATCGTGCCGGTATCTGGCTTCACGGTACCTGCGATCAGATTGAACAGGGTCGTCTTCCCGGCCCCATTGGGGCCGAGGATTCCGACGAACTCACCTTGTGCGACCTCGAACGAGAAGCTGTCCGTTACAACGAGCGCACCGTAACGTTTGCTTAGAGAGTCAAGGAGCAGCATGGTTATGATGCCGTGGGCGGCGTATCCCACCTTCCTCTTTCTTCATGACAGGAGCTTCAGCTTACCGCCGACGGGAATCGACGGATATTGGCTGTTGTTGGTTATGACGAGCTCGAAGTGGTCGCCATTCTTCTGCCATTGGCCGCCGACGAGAGGCGTGCGCACGACGTTCTTGACCGGGTTGAGCGGCCCGCCCTTCCACGAAATCGGGCCCACTAAGCTCTGCATATCGGTGGCCGCAACCGCATTGACCACCGATTGCGGGTCGCTGAGGTCGGCAGTGCGCTTAATGACATCCGCTGCGACTTCGAACAAGGCATGATTGAAGCCGATCGGCTGTGTCCATTGTTTGCCCGTTACAGCGGTATAGTCGTCGGCGATCGCCTTCGAGCTATCGCCTGTGAGGCTCGACGTGAAAGTATGGCTCGGCGACCACCAGATTTCCGATGTCAGCCCGTCACCGCGAGCACCGAGCGATTCGATGACCGATGGGAAGAGCAGCGCTTTGCCGATCGTCACGACCTTGGGCTTGAAACCCTGCTGACCGGCCTGCGACCAGAAAGTCGCAAAGTCCGGCGGGATCATGTTGCCGGTCACGATTTCGCAGCCGGCTTCCTTGAAGGCGGCGATCTGCGAGGAGAAATCATTGTTCATGACCTGGTAGCGGCCCAGATCGATGAGCGAATATCCGGCCTTGGCGAGCGGCGTCGGCAGGCCGAGCTTGGGATCCCCCCAGGCATTGCCGTCGGCGTCGTTGGGGAACAGGCCACCGATTTTCTTGGTGGCGCCCGACTGATCCCACAAGGCCAGGAAATTGGCGATCACGTCCTCGAGGCCCCAGAAAAAGTGATAGGTCCATTTGAAGCCGGTCGCAGGGTCACCGTTGCGACCGAAGAAGTAGGGTTGCCAGGGCGAAATCGAGGTGATGCAAGGAATTTCGTTGAGTTCCGCCTGATCGGCGACGGGATTGGCGGTGTCCGGCGCCGCCGAGGCCAGCAGCATGTTGACGCCATCCCGTTCGATCAGCTCGGTGGCGACTTCCGCGGCACGGTTCGAGCTCGATTGCGAGTCCTTGGCGATGATCTCGACCGCTACGGGTTTGCCATTGTTGGTCAACCCAGCGAAGGCCTTCCTCACGCCGCCCAGAATGAACGCGTCCGCCTCGCCGAAACCGGCAATCGGGCCGGTGTTGGGCGACACGTAGCCGATCTTGAACACGGCGTCCTGCGCGGAAGCGCGGGTCACGCGTAGAATGGCTGGCGCGGCAAGTAGGGTCCCTGCACCCTTGAGCAACTCTCTGCGATTCATGATGTTGAGCTTGGACATGAAGACCCTCCCGGTTGCCTTGTTTCCGACGAACCCGCGCCCACATCTCCTGCGCGGTCTATGCATTTCGCAATTGTCACGACGGCGTCCCGTCGGTTAGAAATCTGCTGTCTTGCCTATGCTCAAAGGGGCGCATCCCTGAGCAAGGGTATGTCTTGAATCCACTGCTATCCTCGCGTTCCTGGTTACCTATCCCGGCGCTACTTCAGTGCCAGATAGGTTTCCGGATTGAGTTGGGTCGAGCGAATGACCACGCGCGCGCCTGCCGCTTGCGAAAGCGCCTCGCGTAACCGTTCGCAAGCGCCAAGTATGACCTCGCGCGTCCTGTCAGGTTTCGGAAGTATCTGGATCTCCGCTGCAACGGGTGCTTGGTCGTCGACGCCCCAGGTGGGGATGATGGCCAATTGACAGAGCGACGTGTCGACCTTGAAGGTCTTGCAGAGCATCGACCGTATCGGCTCGAGCACTGCGACCAATTCATCCTTCCTATCTTGCCAGAGTTCGTTCTCGACATGGATCTTTACCAACGGCATGAATTAACCCTCCAATCCGATCAGGCTGAGATTGGCGTGAGCACGAAATCGAAGGGCGAATGCCATTGCGTCTCGCCGACCTTGACAAGTTCGAACGACGCAATCAGCGATTTCTTGACCCCGAACACGGCATCGGATTCGAGATAGGGATCGTCTTTAACGAAGATGTGGGTCACAAGTTTTTGGTATCCGGGCGCCGTCACCAGGTAGTGCATGTGGGCAGGGCGGTAGGGATGGCGATGAAGTTTCCCGAGCATCTTGCCGACAGGACCATCGTCCGGAATCGGATAGGAAACGGGCTTGATACCGACAAAGGCATATCTGCCATCCTCGCCTGTGACGAACAGTCCGCGATTGTTCCACTTCGGCTGAATGCCTAGTTGCTGCACATCGTAGAAGCCGTCGGCATTGTCCGACCACACGTCCACGCGGGCGTCATTGACTGGGTTGCCGCCGAGGTCCAGGACCCTGCCCTCGAACAGGCAACTCTCGCCCTTGCCGTCCAGACAGATATTCTCGCCCATCTTCCGGACTGGCGGATTGTCGACGTGGAATGGCCCCAACACAGTGTTTTCGGTGGCACCAGTCGGCCGCCGGTTGTTGATCGCGTCCACCAGCATGGAGAAGCCAAGTACGTCGGAGAGCAGGATGAACTCCTGCCGCTCGGCGCTGCAGATCTGGCCGGTCCGGGTGAGAAAGCCGATGCCGAAGTCCCACTCTTCCTGGGTCAGATGGATTTCCTTGGCGAAGGCGTGCAGGTGCTTGACCAGGCACGTCATCACTTCTACCAGCCGCGGATCGATGCTCTCGCCCATGCGCGCATTGACGGCTTCGGTCGAATTTTCCTCCGTAAAGTATCGCGTCATCAGATCCCTCTCCCGCGGAGCCTTTCGACCGCCGCCGACAGCATTCAGAGAAATTCGTTTTCACCAACATCTACGCCGGCAAAGACCTTGCGCAATTGCCTGAAACGGCGCCCGCCGTAGAGCAGGGTATCTGCGCCCCTGCGATCAGCCGTTGCGACCACATCCCCGAAAAACACGGTATGCGTGGACTGGTCGGACGTCCCCCCGACGAGGCAGTCGAACACAGCGGCCGCCCCGATCAGAGCGGGAGCGCCGGTCTTGAGCGTTATCCATTCGCCCACCGAGAAGCGATCCTGCCGGTTGCCGCCGACCCCCGCGAATACCAGGGCCAGCTTGTCCTGCTCCTCGGCCAATACGTTGACGCAGAAGCTGCCGGCCTCCAGGATCTTCTCATGTGTGATGCCGCTCTTGTTCACGCAGACCAGTAGCCGAGGCGGCTCTGCCGAGACCGAGGACACGGCTGTAGCCGTCATGCCAAACCGTTCGCCGTCAAGACCCGTGGTGATCACGCATACCGAGGAGACGTGTTGCGCCACCGACGTGACATATTCAGCCGCCGGAACCGATGGGAAGGTCGAGGTCCTCGCAACCATGACTAATACCTCAAATCACTCCAGTGCCGGCATCCACGCCAAGGAGCACTCGGCCATAGATTTCCGCGCCGGCGTTGTGCAGCAGAAAGCCGTGCATCGATGTGGCCTGCAAATTGCGGAAATTGAGCTGGATCGGGCTCTTCAGCGACAGGCCGGCAGCGCCACCGATTGTAAGCAGTTTCTGCACCGCATCGCGGCAGAGGCGCGGAACAACAGTGATATCCATGCGGATGCGGCCGCGCATTTCCATCGGCATCTTTTCACCGCGACGAGCATACTCGTCCACGTCGTCGGCACATCGGTAGAAGACTAACTCCGCCTGATGGATCATCGCCGCGGCCTCGCCCAATTCAATCTGCAAGGCCGTCCATTCATGCGAAATGTGAGAGGTGTACATTACCTTCTTGCCTGGCACGAGCTTGCGGAACTCTTCGAGCGCGCGCCGCGCACCGCCAAGCGCCGAAGTGGCAATGAACATGCCGAGGGCCGGACCGCCCTGACATCTGTAAATCGCAGGCGCGTCGTGGCTTGCGAAGACAGGCGTTTGATTTTCCAGGATCGCGGGCAGCGACACGAAACGATGGGCAGGAACCGCGACATTCGTGCATTTCACCGAGTTGGAGCCAGTGCCCTGGAGCCCGGCCACATGCCAGTCGTCGATTTGCTCAGCGTCGCCTGTCGGCACCGCGAGATCGCCCTCGTCCAGCTTGTTGCCGGCCTCGTCGAACACTTCTGCGCCGAGCAGCAGCCAACGCGCCGCAGCATTGCCGGAGGCGAACGGCCAGAATCCATTCAACACATAGGAGCCATCGGCTTGTCGGACCGCCTTGCCTCGTGGCCCAATGACGGCGGCCACGGCGTTGATATCGCTGGTCGAGTAGATTTCCTCCTGTACCCTCTCGTTCATATGCCCGATGATGTAGTCGTGGGCATGATAGACGCCGAGTACCCAGGCCGTAGCGCCACATCCCCTGGCAATTGTAGACACCGCATCGACATGGGCGCGCATGGACAACTCGGACCCGCCCCATTTCTTGGCACGGAACACGCCAAGCAGCCCGCTCTCATGCAACAGCTTGATGTTCTCCGCCGGTACTTTGCGGTCTTTCTCGGTCTCGAAGGCTCGTGACGAGAGCAACGGGATCAAGCTCTCGGCAATGGCCTTGACGTTCGATTCCTCGACGCGTGCGAGCGCATGAGCGTTCATGGCTACCCTCCCGGAGTTTCTATCCACCCAACGAAAATGAATGGTCTTCGAGTTTGAATGATTGTCAATATCGATCTGTCGCCGTAAATGACTTATCTTCGCGTTCTCCGAGTCCGAACTTGACTTTTGTCGGCATCGTACGGCATGCACACCCGCAGGAATGGGAGCAAATCCATTGCAGGTTTCGAAAGCGTCGACCAAGAGCAGAGTCGCTCTCAGGCAGGAACGAAACCGGGAAGCCTTGGTGCAGGCCGGCTATACGGTAATTTCCCAGAAGGGCATTGATTCCGCCACGATGCAGGAGATCGCCGACCTCGCGGACGTAGGCGCGGGAACGGTCTACAGCTATTTCAAATCCAAGGATGATCTCGCCGTTTCAGTAATGGAGCGCGTGATGCATAATCTGGCACTGCGAATTGAGGAGGTCACCAACACCTTCGCCGATCCCGCGCAGGTCTACGCATTTGGCATCCGGACCGTGATTGACCACGCGACGGGCGACATGCGCTGGAAGCAGCTCCTCAACCGCCCTGAAGTGATTGCCGACGCCATGTTCCGTTGCATGGGTCCCTTCGCGATCCGGGATCTGGAAAATGCCACGCAGGCGGGTCGCTTCAAGGTGGTCGATGCCAGACTCACTTGGCAAATGGCGTCCTACGCTATCGTCGGCGTCAGCCTCGCCATCACGAAAGAGCACCTGCCACCGTCGCTCATAGACGAGACGGTCGTCCGGCTCCTCTGCATGACCGGTATCGGCGAGGCCGAGGCCAAGGATCTCGCTTCACGACCCCGCCCTGCCCTTCCGCCGGAGAAATCAAGGCTCTGAAATCTCCAGGTGGCCCGCATAGGTGAGCCTATCCCGGTCGCGAGTCATTTCTCGTGAATCTGCCAAGCCATTCGCACTAAAGATTCATCTCCTATGGGAGGACATCAGGGTAACGGGGAAGCCGGCTGCAGCATGAGCGCGCGTGCCAGGCCGAACGCTGCCGCTGGACACCCGAGAACGCGTGTGGAAAGCGCTCGGCGGCGCCGGCGACCGGTCCGGGCGGTGACTAGCCCTTTTTCGACGCTAGCTTAAGAGCGGCCTTGAACGGGTGTGCTGTCTGTTCACTCAGGCAGGCGCATGCTGAAGTGTGCATGCGCCGGAAGATGTGGGAACCGCTGCATCAGCGGCTGGCAATCGGTGCCTTGCGCGTGCGGCCCCAAAGGACGAACAGCGATAGCGCCAGGAAGATGATGTTCATCGGCAGGGTGTGAGCGGTTTCGCCTCGAAATGCATGGAAGCCTACGGCCAGCACTTGAATGGTGACAAATCCGAGCGCGGCCAGGGGCGTCAGGAACGGCAGGATGCGCGTCGCCGCCGGAAGAATCATGCCGAGTGCGCCGGCCAGCTCGCATAGTCCGATGAAGCGCAGCAACCAGATTGGGACGTCGGTTGCCCAGGCAATACCCATCGGCGCAAGAGCCGACGGATCCATGAATGTCTTCATGATGCCCGGCATGCCGAACAGGATGAAGAGTGCGATCTGGGCGACCCACAGCCCGATGTGCCACGGACGAGAGGACGAGCGAGAGGCAGTGTGAGCTTGAGAAACAGACATGGCGGCTATGACCTGATTTGGAGGTTCAGCAGAAACATCGCTCTGTGTGGCTGGACACCACGCTATGGACGTTCAATGGTTCAGCACGACTTTGCCCCCGGCGCCAGCGGCGACGGCGTTCTGTGCGGCGCCGATTTGATCCAGGGGGAAGGTCTTTGCGACCGGGATGGTCAATAGACCGCGGGACGCGGCGTCAGCCACTGCGGCCAGCGTAGCCGCGTCCGCGCGATGGTAGAGTTCATAGATTGTCACGCGATCGCGAACGTTGCCGTCTTCCGGCACCGGAACGATGCTGGCAACCTGACCACCGTTTCGCACATGCTTGATGAGATTGCTCGCGGCGGGTGCTGTGGTGCTGATCGCATAGTCGAATGTCGCGGCAGTCGGCGGCTGGGTGATATCGAGCGCCTCGCCAGCCAGTTGGCGCGCCTCTTCGAGCTGATCGGGACGGACACCGGCCACCGGCTTTGCCCCAATCTCCTGGAGATATTGGATTGCGGCGCGCCCGACCGCGCCGATGCCTCCCGAAATCAGGACGCGGTCGCCCGCCGTGACGCCAAGAGCATCCACGGATTGTCGTCCAGTGAGACCGGCTTTCGGTAGAGCAGCACCTTGTTCGAATGTGAGATTGGCAGGAAGTTTGGCGGCAGCCGTAACAGGAACAACTCCGTATTCGGCATGGGCACCCCTGCCGTTCGCCGCGAAGTCGGCAATCACCCGATCGCCGATCACGATTCCGGTCACGCCCGCGCCGACCTCGACAACGGTACCGGCAGCATCACCGCCCAACACCGCGGGAAGTTCCAAAGGGATGTATTGGGCCATGTAGCCTTGGCGGATAATCAGGTCGAAATGATTGACCGCGGAGGCTTCGATCTTGATCAGCACCTCGCCGGCTTCCGGTTTGGGCATAGGAACGTCATCGATGACGAACTGATCAATGTCCCCATACGCTTTGAGACGGGCAGCTTTCATATGTCGGCACCTTCGTGTATTTTGACGCAGAGATACGATAAGGTTCAGTATCGTTCAAATGATATGATTGACTATCGTATCGGAGTCAAGCCGCATGAAATCCTGGGCTCCCGACCATCCCAAAGCGAAGTTGATGGCGAGCAAGCGTGCCGACATCCTCGCGGCCGCAAAGGCATCATTCCTCGACACTGGCTACGAGGGGACGAGCATGGAAAGCATCGCCAAGACGGCGAACGTCTCGATCATGACTCTCTACCGGCATGCAGAGAGCAAGGACGAGCTGTTCTCGGCCGTCATCTCCAATGCCTGCGATCCCGACGACGAAGCCGAGCAGGCAGAGTGGGCGGCCCTTCTGGAGAAGCCGCTAAGAGACGTCTTGATCTGGGCGGGGATGACAGCGCAGACCCGTTTGACGGACCCAGACACCATAGCCCTCATGCGCACTGTTATCGCCGAGGCCACACGCTTTCCCGGTTTGGCAGGGATGGCGCATACCAGCCTCGTGGGCAATCTCGAAGGCATGCTTGCGTTCACGCTCGGACTTAAGCAGGAAACCAGCGCGCTCAGTGCGGAGCGCCGACGCGAACTCGCCGTCCAATTCATCGATCGGCTGCTCGGCAGCCATATGCTCGGCCTGCTAATGGGGCTTGCCGGCCCCTCCAGACGGGAGCAGCAGGAAAGAAGCGAGACCGCTGCCGACGGGTTGATCAGTTCGCTTGGCTAGCGGTGTCTGTAGCCAAAAGCCATAAGAACAAGATCATTCGCCGGCTAGTAGTGCCGCCGTACCGCATGTCACCGGAGATGGCGACCAATTGATAGAAACGTAGGGCGAGGCCCGCGCCATCACCACGCTGGTGATGCTGCCATCCGAAGCCTTGAGCGAACAGGACCTTGCCCAGCAACTCAGCGTCAGCCGCACGCCGTGCGTGAAGCGCTCATTCGGCTTGCCTATGAAGGCCTGATTGACATCCTGCCGCAGCGCGGCAGCTTCGTCGCGCCGATCCGGCTGAGCGACGTGGAGGAAGCCCAGTTCATTAGTGAGTGCTCAGTGTCACTGTCGTGCAGAGGCTGGCCGGCCACGACTCGAGTGATTTCATCGCCGACGGCAAAGCGAACCTCGCCAGGCAGGCAAAGGCGGTTGCCGAGGGCGCCCGCGAGCTTTTCCTCGATCTCGAGAACGCTGTGAGGAGGCCGGCCTGCCCCGGAGCTGGCGGGTCATCCAGGTGGTCAAGCTGCGATGGATCGTGTGCGCTACCTTAGCTTGCCCGAGCGTCGCCACCTCGAAACGCAGCTTGCTCAGCATGTGGCGATCTTCGAGGCCGTTGAAACCGGCGAGGCAAAACAGCCCGGTGCCCGGATGGCTGCGCATCTGCGCGAAGTGCTGTGGACGGTGCAGCGGCTCAACGTGGCGTGTCCCGACCTGTTCGGCGACTAGCGTCGCTTCCATGCGGCTTGTAAGAGCGCGGCCCTCATCGTTTGGCCGTCATGCGACTTGGTGGCCCTTCGATGCGCATCGTTCAAATCCCAGACTGCTTTGTACGCGACCGGATCGGAACGTGATAGAATTCAACCAATTACTCGACATATAATAGAGTGCCCCGACCCGGCCACCTGCAGACGAGCCAGTTTTCTCCATCAAATGGGACAGACCGGTCGTTGCTCGCTTATCTCGAGGCGCCGGCGTGATGATGCATATGACGCGCGGGCAAAGTGGCGGACCTGATGGGTAGCGCCCATTGCTGGGATTTGTCCGAAGGAGTCTCCGCAGCGAGTTGACCCATTCAAAATGGGCCGCTCGTTGATCAAAACAGCAATATGATCGACCCTGTTACGTTGACCGTTCAGGCGTAATCACCACGAAGGCCTTGGCTTCCTTGCCGTCGATAGCGACGCCATTGTGCTCGAAAGAGGATTCGAACTGGATGCAGTCTCCCGGTCCGAGGATCATCTCGGTTCCGGCAAAGTCGAAACGGATGCGCCCCTCCAGCATCAGCAGGATCTCCTCGCCCGCATGCCGGAAACGCGGCAGCTGGACGTCTTCGATGCAGGGCAAGGTCAGGAAGAATATCTCGGATCGCGGATTGGCCTTGTTGAAGGAGGCCACCTCATAGACATAGCCAAGCTCGCTGCCGTTGCGGTTGATCGGCCTTCGTTCGTCGGCACGGACGATGGAGATCGGCCCCTTCTCGCCGGGCGAGATGAAGACATCGGACAACGGCACGCCATAGACGTCGGCCAGCCGGCTGACCACCGCGATCGAGGGCTGCGAAACGCCTGATTCGACCTTGGAGAGATAGCCCTTGGTCACCTCTGCCTGGCGCGCGGCCGCCTCCATCGTCAGGTTGGCGGTCTTGCGAAGCCGGCGCAGGGACGCGCCGATTTCTCCCATCTTTGCGCTGACGTCCATTTTCCTCCCCGGATCGATCGGAGCACACGAAAACCGCTGGCGCGTCGCACGCTGCCTGTCGGCACAGTCTGCGGGATATCGCATAAATCGTGTTGACATGAAAGTTTTCTTATAGGAAACATCTAGGAAACTTCAGTCGTTGCCCGGGAGGAGATGGATGCGACAGCCCATGTCGCGCCGCGTTTTGGCGCGCGCCAAAAATCTGCGCCATCTTTCCGCCGGCAGCCTCTTCGGAGCGATGGCGTGAGCGATCCGCACGCCATGGGTCTGCAACGATCGAGCGCGGTCCGTGTCGCGGCGGCGGGACCGACCGTCGCCTCGCTGTTTCGCGACAGTGCCCGCGCCAACGCCGCCTCGCCCGCGATCGTCGGGTTTGGCAATGCCATCAGCTACGGGATGCTCAACGAGCGCGTGAACAGGCTGGCATCGGCGCTGCGGCATGGTGGCGTGATGGCGGGCGATCGCGTTGCGATCGTCTCGGAAAACCGACCGGAATACATCGAAATCGTGCTCGCTTGTGCCAAGATCGGTGCCATCGCCGCTTGCCAGAACTGGCGGCAGGCGGCACCGGAACTCGCCCATTGCCTCAGCCTTGTCGAACCGCGCTTCATCCTCGCCTCGCCGCGCTTCGCCGAAGCGGCGGCAAGCCTTGGGTTGGCCTACCCGCTGGTCCAGTTCGGTGGCGGCTATGAACATATGCTGGACCGCGGTTCGCCGCAGGAACCGGATATTTCGGCAAGTGCGGAGGACGGGCTGCTGATCCTCTACACCAGCGGCACCACCGGCCTGCCCAAGGGCGCCGTCATCAGCCACCGCGCCATCATCGCTCGGGCGCTGGTGATGATGGCCGACTGGGCTATCCGCCCGAGCGACGGCTCGATCGCCTGGTCGCCGCTGTTCCACATGGCGGCGGCCGATCCGGCCCTTGCCGCGCTCTGCCATGGCGCGCCGGTCTACATCGTCGACGGCTTCGATGCGGATGCGATCGCCCAGGCGCTCGCCAAGATCGATGTCGGCTGGTTCGTGCTGATGCCGGGCATGATCGAACGCATGATCGAGGCGCAGCGCCGCGCGCCCAATCCGCCGCGGCGGGTCGCCGCCGCCGGCTGCATGGCCAATCTCGTACCGCCGGCTCAGATCGCGGAGATCTCGCGGCTGGTAGCGGCCCCTTTCCTGAACAGCTTCGGCTCGACCGAGACCGGCATTGCGCCAGCCAGCGGCGACAAGATCCCCGCCGGGGCCTTGCCCGCCTCCTTCGCCAAGCGGCAGACCTCATTTTGCGAAATCCGGCTGGTCGACGAGGACGACCGCGAAGTGGCGATCGGCGAGGTCGGCGAGATGACGCTGCGCTCGCCGACCCTGTTCAGTGGCTACTGGAACGCGCCTGAGGTAACCGAGCGCGATTTTCGTGGCGGCTGGTTCCATATGGGCGACGATTTCATCCACAACGCCGACGGCACGCTCACATTCGTCGACCGCCGCAAATACCTCATAAAATCAGGCGGAGAAAACATCTATCCAGCCGAACTGGAACTGGTGCTGCGGGACCACGAACGCATCCGCGAAGCGATCGTCGTGCGGCAGCCCCACCGCCGCTGGGGCGAAGTACCCGTCGCCTTCGTCGTGCCCGCCGATGACGGCCTGACCGCGGACGACGTCATCGCCTTTCTCGACGGCAAGGTCGCGCGCTACAAGCTGCCCAAGCGGGTGATCTTCGTGCGTGACGAGGAGCTCGAACGCAACGCCACCGGCAAGATCCAGCGTCAGCCGCTGGAACAGAGGCTGGTTGCCGAGGCCGAGGCGCACCCATGAGATCTTCCGTTGCCTTCGTCTTCACCCAGGAACGCATCGTGATCGTCATCACGGTGGCGCTTTTCGTGCTGTTCTCGGCCACGCTGAGCAACTTCCTCACCGCCGGCAACATCTTGGCGCTGATCCAGAACGTCTCGATCCTGGGTATCCTCGGCGTGGCCATGGCGCTTGCCATCATCGGGCGCGGCATTGATCTCTCCGTCGTCGCGACCATGGCGGTGTCGGTGGCCTGGGTGTTGCAGCTTTCAAACAACGGCGTGCCGATCGATCTCGCCATCCTGATGGGGCTCGGCCTGGCGCTTGCCATTGGTTTGGCCAACGGTTTCCTGGTCGCCTATGTCGAGATCCCCGCCATCTTCGCCACGCTTGCCATGGGCACGGTCGCCTATGGCTTTGTCCGCTCGCTGCTGCTCGACGACAACCTCATCTATCTCAAGGGCGCGTCCGACACCTGGTTCAAATGGATAGGCAGCGGCCAGGTGCTCGGCGTGCCGAACGAGGTGCTACTGTTCGGTCTGGTGGCGCTGGTGGCGCATGTCATCTTGCGCATCACCGTGCCTGGCCGCTTCCTTTATGCCATGGGCGACAACCCTGTCGCGGCGCGCTCGACAGGCGTGCCTATCCGACCGCTGATCCTGCTGCAATATGTGACCTCGGCGGCAATCGCCTTCATCGCCGGCGTCATCGCCGCCACCTCGGTCGACAACGTCGAAACCCGCATCGCGCGTTCGAACCTGGTCTACGACATCATCCTCGTGGTGGTGATCGGCGGCGTCGGGCTGTCCGGCGGTAAGGGCAGCATCCGCAACGTCATCGTCGGCACGCTGATGATCGGCGTGCTGGTCAACGGCATGACGATCATGAACGTCCCCTACACGCTGCAGAACATCATCAAGAGCCTGATCCTGCTCGCGGCGATCATCGTCGACTCGATCATGAACCCACGCGACGAGCAGACGTCGCAGCAGGGAGACATCTGACGTGCGGTTGCCGGCCGCACCCAACGCAACATCCGGCTAGGGAGGAACTCAATGTTGGAACATGGGAGGAAAGCAATGAAAAAGCACATGCTGGCAACGCTGCTTGCAGCAGCAATCGGAACCGCTGGGCTGATCGGCGCGGTGCGCGCCGAGCAGCCCGATGACGGGCTGGTCAATGAGAGCGCGGCGGCGATGAAGGGCAAGAGGGTCGCCTTCGTGCCGATCGCCATGGGCTTCGACCTGACCGAAGCCTGGGCTGCCGGCCTCAAGCACGACGCCGAGAGTTTCGGCTACAATCTGACCATCCGCGATCCGAACTGGAGCGTCGATGCCGGCGCGCAGGCCTTCTCGCAGCTGATCTCCGAGCAGCCCGACGTCATCGTCGTGCACCCGCCGGAGATCCAGGCCTACACGCGTCTGATCCAGCAGGCGAACGCGCAAGGCATTCCTGTCGTCACCATGAACCTCAAGGCCGACGCCAATGGCGACGTCTTCATCGGCGCCAACTGGTATGACATCGCTGTCAAGCAGACCGAGGCGATCGTCAAGTCTTGTGGCGCAGGCAGCGGCAAGTCGGGCAAGATCGCCGTCATGCAGGGCGTTCTGACCAACCCGACCTCGCAGTATGGCATCCAGGCCATCGAGGCGACGCTGAAGCAGCATCCGGAGGTGCAGATCGTCTCCAACCAAGCGGCCGACTGGGATGCCAGCAAGGCGCATGCCATCGCGGTCACTGTGCTGAAGGCCACCCCCGACCTCTGCGGCTTCATCGGCATGTGGGACAATATGGACGTCGGCATCGCCGCGGCCATAAAGGAGGCCGGCAAGACCGGCCAGGTGGCGCTGGTGAGTTCGGGCGGCGGCAACCAGGCGTCGGCCTGCGACAATGTCGCGAACGGCAATTTCTCGACCTACATCAGCTACGATGCCAAGGGGCAGGCGCGCGACCTGATGATGGCGGTGCGCTCCATCCTCCAGAACAAGCCGGCGGAACCCGGCGCCAAGGCCTACGCGCTCTACACGCCGCTGAAGACGATCACCAAGGACAGCAACTATCCTGGTGCCTGCTGGAACCTTGATGACGTAAAGAAGTACGGACCCTGACATCCATCGGCCGGTGCCCGGCTCTAAGCCGGCGCCGGCCGTTCCAGCAATTTCCTGATCGATGATTTGATGCGCGAAACACTGACCCGACTGCGCTACAGGCTGGTGCCGGACCATGTTCTTGGTGAGATCCTTGCCAAGAACTGGATCGACAATGCGATCCCGTTCGTCATCCTGCTGTCGACGCTTGCCGTTCTCGGCGCGCTCATTCCAGGCCTGCTGACTCTCGGCGGCCTCAGCGGGCTGGCGCCGCAGTTCGGCGAATTGCTGCTGGTCGTGCTTGCCATGACCATCGTCATGCTCGGCGGCGGCATCGATCTCAGCGTCGGCTCGGTGTTCGCGCTGTCGAATTTCGTGACGCTGGCGCTGTTCAACATGCTGGGCTGGCCGATCCCGCTGGTGATGCTGATCGCACTCGCCTGCGGCGCGGCGGTCGGCCTGGTGAACGGGGTGCTGGTCGGCTATCTCCGGCTGCGCGCTTTTCTGACCACGCTGGTGACGCTGATCATCGTGCGCTCGGTCGTCGACATGCTGATCCTCGCCTATGCTGTGAAAGTGGCGCGGCCCGTTACCCGATCGGCGATCTGGGACTTCATCAGCTTCAGACACGTGCTTGGCATGCCGGTCTCGCTGGTCGTCGCACTGACGGTCGCGATCGCCGGCCATGTCTTCCTGACGAGGTTGCGGCCCGGTTGGCAGATCCTTGCCGTCGGCGGCTCGCGCCGCTCGGCCTACAATGCCGGGCTACCGGTGCGCCGGACCGTTGCCATGACCTATGTCGTCTCGGGCACACTGGCGGCTGCGGCCGGCATCTTCTACGCCTCGCGCCTCAACGCCGCGGGCTCCGATACCGGCGTCGGCATGGAGGTGCTGGCGCTGACGGCGGCCGTCGTCGGCGGCAACAGCCTCGGCGGTGGGCGCGGCTCGGTCTTCAAGGCGCTGCTCGGCACCATCATCGTGCTGATCGTCTCCAACAGCCTGATCCGCCTCAGCCTGCCGACCGGCGGCAGTTCGCTGGTGCTCGGCCTGGTGCTGCTCGCGGCGGTGGCCATCGACGTCAAATGGCTGAAGAACCGCGGCAAGGTTCTGTCCCGTGTCTATGTCTCGCCGACCTACATGAAGCTCGGCCGTTCGCCCGAAACCGGCGAACATTCCAGCTCGCCCTATGCGGTCAACGACCGGCTCAGGGATGTCGAACTGATCGGTCTCGGCGAGATCGACGGACCGGAGGATCCGATCCTCGATGCCGAAGGCAATCTCTACAGCGGCACACGCCAGGGCGACATCATCCGCTTCCTGGCTCCCGACTACAGGCGCAAGGAAGTGTTCGTCCACACCGGCGGACATCCGCTCGGCATGGCCTTCGACCGCGAAGGCAATCTCGTCACCTGCGTCGCCGGCATGGGCGTCTACCGCATCGGCCCGGATCGCAAGGCGGTGAAACTGTCGGACCAGACCAACCGCAGCTGGTTCTCGGTGATCGACGATTCGCGCATGCGGCTCGCCGACGATCTCGACATCGCGCCTGACGGGCGGATCTTCTTCAGCGAGGCGACCATCCGTTTCGACATGTCGGAATGGATGGTCGACGCGCTGGAATCGCGCGGCAACGGCCGCATCATCTCATTCGATCCGCGCAGAGGCTCGACCCGTACCGTGATTTCGAAGCTGCGCTTCCCGAACGGCATCTGCATGGCACGCGACGGCCAGTCCTTCTTCTTCGCCGAGACGTGGGGCTGCTCGATCTCGCGCTATTGGTTCGACGGGCCGAAGCGTGGCACGCATGAGGTGGTGATCCCCGACCTGCCGGGCTATCCCGACAACATCAACCGCGCCTCCGACGGCGGCTACTGGCTGGCGCTGGTCGGCATGCGCACGCCCGCCTTCGACATGGCGCTGCGCAAGCCGGGCTTCCGCAAGCGCATGGTCGAGCGGGTGGCTCCGGATTCCTGGCTGTTTCCCAACATGAACTATGGCTGCGTGGTCAAATTCGACGAGACCGGCCGCATTACCGATTGCCTGTGGGATCGCCGGGGCACCAATCATCCGATGATCACCTCAATGCGGGAAGATCGCGGCTGGCTCTATCTCGGCGGCGTCTCCAACAACCGGATCGGCCGCTATCGCATCCCGGGCGCCGATCCGGAGTGGACGGCCTCCGCTTCCTATCGCGGGGACAAGCCATGATGGCCGCGCTTTCCCGCTGGTACGACCGCCTGCGCGGCGCCGGTGCCTTCGCCGTGACGACGCCGCCGATGGACGGCGCGCTGCAGCCCAACCAGGCGATCGAGGCGGCCGATCTGCTGCACGCCGCAGCCGCTCCGGACAATCTCGTGCGCAGTGCGGTAGGCCTCCTGTTTTCCAGCGGCAACGCGATCCTGCGGCTCGACAGTGGCGACGAACTCGTACATCGCTTCGACGCTGACATCAGCGCATTGGCCGCAAGTCCCGACGGCGCGCTGGCGATCGGGCTGGAGAGCGGCCGGGTGCTGATCCAGGGCGGCGCGCATGACGGATTGTCGATCGACAAGCTCGACGGCCGTCCGCTCGTCTGCCCGACGGCGCTTACCTTCGATGACGCATCCACCCTGATCGTCTGCCTGGGATCGAGCAGCAATGCGCCGGCGCGCTGGAAGCGCGACCTCATGCAGCAGGGCGCCACCGGCTCGCTCTGGCGGGTGCCGCTTGGCGGCAAGCCGGCCTGTCTCGCCGATGGCCTCGCCTATCCCAACGGCATCCTGCTTGCACCCGACGGACGCCTCGTCGTCTCGGAAAGCTGGCGCAGCCGCCTTGTCACCATCGAGGCCGGCGGCAGAACCACGATGCTCCTCAGCGATCTTCCCGGCTATCCCTCGCGGCTGGCGCCACGCGCAGGCGGCGGCGCCTGGCTGGCGGTCTTCGCGCCACGCGGCCAGCTCATCGAGTTCGTGCTCGGCGAGCGGGATTACTGCGACGAGATGATGCGCGACATCGAGGAGGAATTCTGGATCGCGCCCTCGCTCACCGCACCCCACTCCTTCCTTGAGCCGCTCCAGGGTGGCGCGCTGAAGCAGCTCGGCATGCTGAAGCCCTGGGCGCCGACCCGCTCGTTCGGGTTGGTACTGGCACTGGATGCGCAGTTTCGGCCGGTGGCGAGCTGGCACAGCCGCGCCGACGGCACCAGGCACGGCATCACCTCCTGCATCGAGGACAAGGACGGGCTGCTGATCACTTCCAAAGGCGGCGATGCAGTGCTGCGGCTTGGGCCCGAGATGCTGCCATGAACGACAGGCCGGTGCTGATCGAGATGCGCGGCATCACCAAGCGCTATGGCGGCGTCGCCGCCGTCGAAGCCGTCGACTTCACGCTTCGCAAAGGCGAAATCCATGCCTTGCTCGGCGAGAACGGCGCGGGAAAATCGACGCTGACCAAGCTGATGGCCGGCGTCATCCAACCGAACGCGGGCGAGATCCTGCTCGAAGGCGTGCCGGTCTCCTTCGCCTCGCCGGCCGATGCCATGCGGCGCGGCATCAACATGGTCTATCAGGAAAACAGCCTGGTGCCGTCGATGACGGTGGCGCAGAATATCTTCCTCGGCGACGAACGCTTCTTCAACAAACTGCGTCCGCTCTACATCGCGGCCCAGCAATTCCTTCAATCGCTGAACTTCAACGTCGACCCATGGGCGAGCGTCGCCGGCTTGGGCGTTGCCAAGAAGCAGATGGTCGAGATCGCACGCGCGGTGCGCCAGAACGCCCGCGTCATCGTCTTCGATGAGCCCACGGCATCGCTGACGCCGGAGGAGAAGCACCATTTCTTCGCTTTGGTCCGGCGATTGAAGAACGACGGCGTCTCGGTCGTCTTCATCAGCCATGCGCTGGAGGAAGCACTGGAACTCTCCGACCGCATCACCATCCTGCGCGACGGCAGGCTGGTGATCAGCGACGACCGCGCGAAATTCGACCGCGAGCGCATCGTTACCGCCATGGTCGGGCGGGCGCTGTCGCGCGACCTCTACGGCGAAGGCGGGAAGCCGCGCCGCAAGCCCGGCGAGCGTGTGCTGTCGGTGCAGAACCTGTCGATGGGCAAGGTCGTGCGCAACACCTCCTTCACCGTCTATACCGGCCAGATCACCGGCATGTTCGGGCTGATCGGCTCGGGCCGCACCGAAACCGCAAAAATCATCGCCGGCATCGCCAAGCGCAATTTCCTGCATGGCGGCGAGACCAGGCTCGGCGAACGCTCCGTCCGCTACCGCGTGCCCCGGCAGGCCGTCCACGACGGCATCGTCTACGTCACCGAGGATCGCAAGGTCGAGGGCTTCTTCGACACCATGTCGATCGCCGAGAATGTCGGCGTCGGTCACATCGCCGCCGGCTTCAACAAGGGCCTGGTGGTGAGGATGTCGCAAATCGCGACGGTTGCCCGCGACTGGAGCCAGAAGCTGGCAATCCGTTCGATCAACGCCGACGCCCGCGTCATTGAACTGTCGGGCGGCAACCAGCAGAAGGTCGTCATCGCCAAAGGGCTGGTGCAGAAGCCGAGGATCATCATCTTCGACGAACCGACGCGCGGCGTCGATGTCGGCGCTATCGCCGAGATCCACCAGTTGATCGAACGCCTCGCCGAAGACGGCCTCGCGGTCATCGTCATCTCGTCCTACCTGCCTGAAATCCTCGGCCTCAGCGACCGCATCCTGGTCTGCCAGAAAGGCCGCGTGGTCGAGGAATTCCGCACCGAGGACGCCACCGAAGAAAAGATCATGTACGCCGCCGTGCACTGAACGGCGGCGCCAGCAATATCAGGAGGCCCCGCGCCAATGCAGAAAACCAGAGCAGCCGCGGTCGGAATAGGTGAAGTGCCTTCCGGCCGCTTTCCAGAACGAAGCGAAGTCGAGGCCGCGATCCTCTCCTGCCGGGAGGCCATACTCGACGCCGGCATGTCGCCGCGCGACATCGACGTGGTCATGCCGGTGGGGGCGCTGGCGTCGCGCCACTTCAACGTCGACCTGGTGTTCTCCCGGCTCTGCGAGGAGCTCGGCATGCTGCGCTCGGCCAGGATGAATGTGCAGGTGATGTCGGGCGGCGCGACCAGCGCCAGCATGCTTGCCATCGCCGAGGGCCTGGTCGGCAGCGGCCTTGCCCGCAACGTGCTGTGCGTCCATTCCGATGCCGTTGGCTCGTTGCCAAAACAGGCCGGCATCGACCTGTTCTCGACCACCGGCGTGTCCGAGGAATGGGAGGCGCCCTATGGCCACAACATGAATGCCGTCGGCGCGCTCGCCTCCAACCGCTACATGCACGAGACCGGCACCACCGATGAGGAGATGGCGGCCCTTTGCGTGTCGCTGCGCAAATGGGCCGAGCTCAACCCGAATGCGATGTTCCGCACGCCGCTGACCATCGAGGAGGTGCTGGCCTCGAAGATGGTGGCGACGCCGCTCAGGGCCAAGCATTGCAACGTGCTGGCCGACGGCGCGGCCGCCTTCATCGTCGCGCGCGCCGAGGATGCCAGCCACATCACCGCAAATCCGGTCTACGTGCGCGGCCACGGCTCGCTCGTCACCCATTACACGACCTCGCAGGATACCGATCTCGGCAGGCTCGGTTACGAACAGGCGGCGGCGCAGGCCTATGAGAAAGCAGGGATCGGCCCCAGGGATATTCAGATCGCCGAGCTCTACGACGCCTATCCGGTGTTCGCCATGATCGCGCTGGACGGGCTGAAGCTGTGCCGCGGCGAACGCGCCGGCGCCTTTGTCGCGGCCGGCGAGACCGCGCCCGGCGGCTCGATGCCGATGACCACCAATGGCGGAATGCTTTCGCAGGGACATACGGCGGTCGGCGGCGGCATCGCGGTTCTGGTCGAGGCATTCCGGCAGCTGATGGGCAAGGCCGGCGCGCGGCAAGTGCCGAACCTGGTCAACGCGGTTGAAACAGCCTCGGGCGGGACGTGGATGGATTCTCACGTCACCATCCTGTCGAAGGAGCATTAGCATGACCAACTCCTCTCGCCCGCTGCTTTATCCCAGCCACTGGTCCGCCGGCTACTGGCAGGCTGCAGCCGAACGCCGCTTCGTCGTCCAGGAATGCCGCGACTGCGACAGGCCTATCATGTACCCCAAGCGCTTCTGCCCATACTGTCTTGGCGAGAGGCTGAGCTGGCGCGCGTCGGCCGGCAAGGGCGAGATCTACGCTGTGACGACGCAGCTCGCCGGCCCGCCGACGGGCTTTGCCGAACGCTTGCCCTATGTGCTCGCGGTCATCCGTCTCGACGAGGGCGTGCAGCTGATGAGCAACATCGTCGGCGACGGCGCACTGGAGGCGCGCATCGGCGACCGGGTCAGCGTCGACTTCGAACCGGCGGGAGAGATGGTGCTGCCGGTCTTCCGGCTCGAAAAGACCGGAGTGTCGCAATGAGCGCGGCGGCACCGGTCGCCGTCATCACGGGTGGCGCCAGGGGCATTGGCGGCACCGCTGCCGGCATCCTCAGAGATCGCGGCTGGACGGTGCATTCGCTTGACCGCCAGCCTAATCCGGACCCGGCGATTACCAGCCACATCTGCGACGTTATCTCGGACAATGATCTGCGCTCCTGCGCCAGCGAGATCGGCGGGATGGATGCGCTGATCGCATGCGCTGGGATCAATCTGCGGCCAGACGACAACCGCGCCGAACAGCTGATGCTCGACGCATGGAACAAAACCCTTGCCGTCAACCTGACGGGGGTGATGCTCAGCGTGCGCGCGTTCCGCCCGGCGATGCGCAATGATGGCGCCATCGTCCTACTGTCGAGCATAGCCGCACTCAGGGCAATGCCGCTCGCCGATGCCTATACGGCCTCGAAGGGAGCGCTGGTGGCGCTGACCCGCTCATGGTCGGTCGACTATGGGCGTTTTGGCATCCGCGTGAACTGCGTCTGCCCTGGCCCGACCGCAACCGAGATGATGTCCGGCGTCATGGAAGGCTTCTCGTCCAGCCAGCAGTTGCAATTGCCGCAGCAACGCATGGCGCGACCGGAAGAGGTGGCAAACCTCATCGCCTTCCTGGTCTCGCCGGAGGCGTCCTATATTTCCGGTGCCATCATTCCTGTCGATGGCGGAGCCGCCGCCCACAGCGCCGGCATGCCGTTTCCCAAGCGCCGAGTCAAAAAGTAAATGCCACTATCCAGAGGCGGCCTTCACGAATGCAAGACGTTCCGAGTTTCATGGTTTCAGTCTGCTTCTGCGAGGTGGTTATGGCTCCGGCGATGACCCCCTTGCTTGAGGCCGCGCAGAGGGCCGGCGCGCATGTCCACCGGGAGACAGGATGCTGATCGGCCAGATCGAGGCAATGTCCGCCTTTTTTACCGATGGCACTGGCTAAAATGGAGCCGGTGATTCCAAAACCACACCGGAGGCTGGCGGTCAGCCCCCTATTGCTCTCACGGCCTCCGCAATTGTCTGGGCATTCGGGAGAAGCGCCTTCTGCAGTACGGGGCTCGATGGCATTCTGACGTCGGGGGTCGTCAATCGTGAAATCCTGACATCCATTTCCGGAACGAGTTCGCGAATACGCATGGCGATTTCGGCAGCGAATCCCCCCGTCCTCACCGCCTCGTGGACAATGAGCACCTTGCCTTTCGCCGCTGTCACGGCGTCGACGATAGCCTTCTCGGCAAGTGGGTTCAGCCAACGAAGATCCAGCACGCCCACATCGAGCTGTTCCGCTGAAAGAGCCTCGGCTGCCGCGAGAGATGGCCCAACCATGGTTCCCCAAGTGATGATCACAGCGTCGTTCCCGTCGCGGCGCGTTCTTGCCATGCCGACAGCTTCAGCGCCATCGGTCAGCTCCACGGCCGATTTCGTTTGGCAAAGGGAGCGGGATTCAATGAGACCGGCAATTTCTCTGGGGTTACGCGGCGCGCAGAAGGGGTGGTTTGGGCTTGAATAATGGG
>NZ_JBWKME010000119.1:0-19988 GCF_056431085.1 Mesorhizobium waitakense
CGGCGCCCGGGTCGAGAACGGCCATCCGGATGCCTATTACGTGCATCCGGCGCTGGTCGAAATGCAAAGCCAAGTCTCGCCGGTGACGGAAGAGACCTTCGCGCCGATCCTCTATGTGATGAAATATTCCGATTTCGACACCGTGCTCGACGAGCACAATGCAGTCGGCGCCGGCCTGTCGTCGTCGATCTTCACCCGCGACCTGCAGGAATCCGAGCGCTTCCTCGGTGTCGACGGTTCGGATTGCGGCATCACCAATGTCAACATCGGCACCTCCGGTGCCGAGATCGGCGGCGCTTTCGGCGGCGAAAAGGAAACCGGCGGCGGCCGCGAGAGTGGCTCCGACGCATGGAAGGCCTATATGCGCCGCGCCACCAACACGGTGAATTATTCCAAGGCGCTGCCGCTGGCCCAAGGCGTCTCGTTCGACATCGACTGAGGATCAACCAATGACCGTCAGCACAAGGATCGATCAGGCCGGCTTCGTGCCTGCCTCGCGTCTATCGACGATCGGCGTTTCGCCGATCCTGAAGATCGGCGCCCGCGCTCAGGCCTTAAAGCGCGACGGAGCGCCGATGATCATCCTGGGAGCGGGTGAGCCGGATTTCGACACGCCCGACAATGTGAAGCAGGCGGCCTGCAGTGCCATCCAACGCGGCGACACCAAATACACCGCGCTCGATGGCACGCCGGAACTCAAGCGGGCGATCCGGGAAAAATTCCGCCGTGAGAACGGCCTCGACTATGCGGTAGACGAGATCACGGTGGCTGCCGGTGCCAAGCCGATACTGTTCAATGCGATGATGGCGACGGTGAACTGCAGCGATGAGGTCATCATCCCGACGCCGGCATGGACTTCCTATGCCGATATCGTCGCCCTCGCCGAGGGCAGCCCCGTCTTCGTCCCTTGTGAAGCGGAGGCTGGGTTCAGGCTGACGGCAAGTCAGCTCGAGGCAGCGATTACGCCGAGGACAAAATGGCTGCTCCTGAATTCACCCTCCAATCCGTCCGGCGCCGCCTACAGCGAGGCCGACTATCGACCTCTGATCGAGGTGCTCCTGCGGCATCCGCATGTCAGCCTACTGGTGGACGATATGTACGAGCATATCATCTATGACGGTTTTCGTTTCGTCACCCCGGTGGCGCTGGAACCGCGCCTGAAGGCGCGGTCGCTGACCGTAAACGGCGTTTCGAAGGCCTATGCCATGACCGGATGGCGGATCGGCTACGCCGGCGGGTCGCGAGAGCTGGTCAAGGCGATGGCGGTGGTGCAGAGCCAGTCGACCTCCTGCCCGTCATCTGTCAGCCAGGCTGCCGCTGCCGAGGCCCTGTCCGGCCCTTAGCACTTCCTGAAGGAAAGAACCGAGAGTTTTCGTCGCCGCCGCGATCTCACTGTTGACGGATTGAACGCGATCGAAGGCATCGACTGTCGCAATCCGGAGGGGGCCTTCTACACCTTTGCCAGTTGTGCAGACCTGATCGGCAAATCGACGCCAGCCCGCAAGTGGATCGAAACTGACAATGATTTCTGCAACTACCTGCTCGAGGAGGCCAGTGTCGCGGTTGTCCCAGGCGCTGCTTTCGGCCTATCACCTTTCTTCCGCATTTCCTATGCGACATCCGAAGCCGAGTTGAGAGAAGAAATCCTGCGCATCTCCGCAGCATGCTCGCGACTCGCCTAGGCGACCAATCTTAAAAAATGCACTCGGAACCGTTCGATGCTGAATGACCCCCGCTCTCACGGCCTTTGGGAGGCGACCGCGCCGCAGGCTCCTATAACGGCTGCACTCGACCGGCAAATTTCCGCCGATGTGGTTGTCGTCGGTGGTGGGTATACCGGCATGTCATGCGCGCTGCACTTGGCAGAAGCCGGACGCCAGGTCGTCCTGCTGGAAGGCCGCGAGATCGGTTTCGGCGGCGCCGGGCGTAATGTCGGGTTGATCAATGCCGGCCTATGGCTGATGCCGGACGACCTTACCGCCAAGCTCGGGTCCATTCACGGCGAGCGGCTGCTGAGGCTGCTCGGTGAGGGTCCGGCAATGGTCATGGACCTCATCGATAGACATCGCATCGACTGTGAATTGGAACGAAACGGCACGCTCCACTGCGCGGTAGGCCAAGCCGGGTTGATGGAGATTCGGGAGCGCGAGGCACAGTGGCAAAGAAGAGGCGCGCCGGTGGAGGTACTCGACGCCGACGAAACGAAAAAGAGGCTAGGCACCCGGGCCTATGCGGCTTCACTGCTCGATCGACGTGCCGGTACACTCCAGCCGCTCGCATACGCGCGTGGCCTCGCCCAGGCCTGCCTCCGCGCCGGGGCGATAATCTGCACCTCCAGTCCAGTTGTGGCAGCTGGCAAAAAGAACGGTCGATGGACGTTGCGTACCACGAATGGCGCGGTCGAGGCCGAATGGGTGGTGGTCGCCACTGACGCCTACAGCACCGGACCATGGACAAGCGTCCGCAACGAACAGGTACATCTACCTTACTTCAACCTAGCGACCAAGCCGCTCGGGGCCGAGCTGTTACAGTCCATCCTGCCAGGACGAGAAGGCACGTGGGACACCAAAACGATCCTCTCTTCGTTCCGGCTGGATAAAGCGGGGCGGCTGGTGTTCGGCAGCGTCGGCGCGCTACGCAACACGGGCACTGCCATCCACAAGGCTTGGGCGCGCCGTGCCCTGTCGAAACTCTATCCGCAGCTTCGCGATGCGGAGTTCGAGTATGAGTGGTACGGACAGATCGGCATGACCACGGATGCAATGCCGAGATTCCACAAGCACGCCCAAAACGTCATCGGTTTCTCAGGCTACAACGGCCGCGGCATTTCGCCCGGCACGGTGTTCGGTCGAGAGCTGGCACTTCTGATCCTTGGCGAAAAGACCGAGACTGAACTGGCCTTGCCGCAATCTGAACTGCAAGAAATCTCCTCACTTGGCCTCAGGGAAGCGTATTACGAGGTCGGCGCGCAAATCGCCCATCTGACGTCGGCATGGCATTAAAGTACCGGTTCTTGTGGCAAGGGGCCCATGCCCCGCACAGGCATTGAACGTCTCAATTGGCCGAAGAACGAACCCGCGACGTGGGATGGGCGTGCGCGATAAGATCACGAACTGATCGTTGTTCGCAGTGTGCGTCGTTCGGCCGAGGCAGAGCATATGGGGCTTCTTGCTGGCGGCTATTGCTAAGTGTCATTCCTGATGCGTTGGAACTGACGTCAGTTCAGGTCTCGGCCGTGCTATATGTATTTGATGGCTATTGGTTCGATGTTGCGCCCGCGCTGCCTGCCGGAAAGGCGCTTTCCATCCTATGCGTATCTGCCGGGCAAGCAACCGCATCCCGTGCGCGATCCCGCAGGACACAGCTACCACAGCGAAGCCGTGCCGGTCCCTGCAAAAGCGTCGCTTGAGTCAGACATGTTCCTATGGGGTCTCGACCTGTTCAATCACGGCTATTACTGGGAAGCCCATGAGGCTTGGGAAGGTCTTTGGCAGGTCGCGGATCGAGGCGATCCGCTCCGGATGCTCTTCAAGGGATTGATCCTGTTATCGGCGGCCGGCGTGAAGATCCGGGAGGGCAAGCATGCCGCGGCGGTGCGTCATGCCGGGCGTGCCGCTGGACTCCTTCACCTGCTGATGGACACGACGGATCAAACCTTCGCGCGCGCGCTCGGCATGTTGCCCGCAGCGCTTGCCGAACAAGCCAGAGCCGCGGCAGGCATACCCGCAAACCTGCAGGCGACTGCGCTCGGTCAGCCTCAACCCGTGTTTGATTTCATTCTCGGCCAAGGTTCGACAGACGACCTGTCAGAACGTGCCTCCACGAGGTGACCTGACGAATAGAAAGGCCGGACTGTTAAGCCCGGCCAAGTATGAAGGTTCAAAACCTCCAGAGGGGAACGCGTCGGACGCGATGGGAGGAGGCATCCGATGCGATGTGCATATGGGTCAGCTACGGTGACGTTTCAACGACACGGCGGTGGACCACCGTGGCCGCGCTGTAGAGCCAAGCAAGCAATAAGCTCGGGCGTACCGGCCTGCCCAGTCTCGCCGGATCGCCATCAGCATCCTATAATCCATCCCATATCCAAAAGGCGGGAAGATATCCCGCCTTTTATTGCCAAACAAACTGATTTCACATGATCGTTTGAAGACTTGCAGCAATCCGCTGCCCCGGCCCTCGGATCTATCATCCTTCGTGCGCTCTTGGCGCAGCCGCCAGTACATCCGTGACTACGAGAAAATTAGCCTGCTTTGCTCAGATTGCCGGCAGAGGACTTGCCGGTGCGGCGGTCCTGCTCGATCTCAAAATTGATCTTCTGGCCATCGACGAGGGTGCCGAGACCCGCGCGCTCCACAGCGGAGATGTGGACGAAAACGTCCTGACCACCATTGTCGGGCTGAATGAATCCAAAACCCTTGGTGCTATTGAACCACTTCACGGTTCCAGTCGCCATATGCGTATTCCTTATGTCAGTTGCTCAGTCGGGCTGCGAAGCCAAACCAGTTCATATCAAAATTTTGGAGAAAGACACAGCAAGGACGATGTATCTGTACCGGGCTGTAGGTCTCGGGCAGCAGATTCCGCCTGGCTTCGGCCGCCCGCGCCGCGTGAAGGTCGAGAGCCTTGCCGGAACCTAGGCTTCGGAAGACATTGCCTGGACGCCCGGTACATTCGTCAGGCCGATCTTCTCAGCGACATGCTCATCGCTCACTTTGGGATTTCTAGGTGGCGCATGTCTGAAAGCGGTCATCAGTGATGCCAAGAGAGGCTTCTCGCAGCGACGATTGAATGCGCGGCCAAGCGAGTCCGGTGGGCGACTGTCGACTTCGCCCTTCGCGTCAAGACAAGCAGTAAGCAGCTGCGTTACGAGCCACTGTGGACTTATTTATTCAGCCTACCCGCCGCAAATCCTGCTGTCGCGCCCTGGCTGCTATGAGCAAGCAGGTTTCGTCGCTAAGTCCGGTCTGGAAACGGCGCACCAGGTCAGAGGCAACATTCTCAGCTTCTGGTGATCCCGGCTGGATATCTCTCTCTTGGCAAAGCTGGTCGAAAACCGATTTCAGGCTTTCCAAGTCACTTGGATAGAGGGCTGGGTCAAGGTTGAGACGATCAATCATCTGGGCCTCCCGTGGGCTGAGATCTTGAACGACACAAAGGGGGGCGGAAAGACCGCCGACAGGACAACATGACTCCGCTGAAAGCGCTTGTCATCTAGAAAGCTGCGTATAGCTAGTGCCCGTCCACGCCTCCTGCGCCGCTGAACTCTGGAGCATCATCAAGGCGGACTGGGGCTTGATGCGGGGCATGTTTTGCGCCAACGCGGAGCTGCGATTCAACTTCGACAAGACCGTGTTCGACGACATGTTGCGGGTCATCAAGGAAACCCGGAACGAGCTCTTCCATAGCAAACCCATCAAGGACCGTAAGAAGGTCGTCGAGGCTTGTGAGCGCATGCGCTTCAGTTCCATCTCGGCGACTATGACGCCGAACTAGGCGCCGCCCAATGCTTGCAGATTTCGCCGACAGTCAACCGCGCGCAGCGACACGTCATCCCAGCTCGATAGATTTTTCTCTCACGACATGGTGTGTGACGACCCGGAGCCGAAGGTCGTCACGAGGATCGTCGAACGCAAATCCGATTCCCCCCGTTCGCTGTTCGACTGCATGCCGGAACCCGTGGCGACGGAGGTCTGGGAGACTCAGCGGGACGTTGCGCTGTATCTCGAGCGGCTAGCGGTGGCGGGTCAGGATTGCCGGACCCGCCTCGCTAAAGTCAGGAAGCTGCTGGCTGACCGCTAAGGTCGTCAGGCGGCGCTCCTGTTCGGCGGCGAGGAGGGCCGCCAGGTCGGCGAGTGCGGCATCGGTCACGTGCCGGACCAGAAGCTCGGTCGCCAGCGGCTCGGCAAGAACGGTCTCTCTGGTCTGTCCGGGAATCCGGAAAGGCGTGCCTGAACTGAAAACTTGGTCGTCGAGGATCTTTCTCGATCCGGACGAACGGACCGCGCCAAGCATGCTTTCGACCATGAACGCGGTCGCTTCCCCAGCGAGCTGGCGGAGTCCGTGATGCTCGGCATCTTCCTGACCGAAGCGCTCGACCATCTCGCCGGACAGCGCTGTTACGGGCTTCTCGCCATTCATGATGCGGCGCCGCATCTCCGAGAGGATCTGCGATTCCTCGGCGAGGGCCAGGAGCGCATTCCCATTCTTTAACTTCGCAGCCCTGCTGCGGATTCGTTTCGGCCATTCGGTTGACATGTCGCTTGCCTATCTGACATCACAGCAGTGATGTCTCTTATTGGAATGGGCAGCGACATACGATACCCGGGGTGACGTGTAAACAGTCCTCTCTGTTAGACATGTCTCTGAGCGCATTGCCCTTCCTGGTCGCCGCCCCAGTGTCGGATACCGAACGACTGCTTCTGCGCTTCTTCCTCGGGCGCCCCTTCCAAGACCCAGCCCTCTGAGAGTTTGCCGCGTACCGCGAAACCCGGGACCCGTTGCTCTTTGGCCCGTCATCACCGATGTACCATCTCACGGCGTTAGGCCACTTCTTCGGACTCGGCCGTTCCCCAGTTATCGGGATCGCGGTTATGCCGAGGCCGCCGTGCGCGGTAGGAACTGGCTTATGCAGCATTGAGATATTGTCCTCTCGTGCAGTTCGCGGGCGCGCTGGACCATCTGCGCCGTCGGCTGGATGCGCCAACCGGCATGTTCGTGTCCGACGCGTTCTGCGAGATACTCGTCGACGTCGGCGATCTGCATAGCGTCGACTTTCGTCAGCAGCCTCCATGCCCGGAACCGAAGCCTGTCGACACGCAGCTCGTCGTCGTCCGAAAGCTGCGTCGTCCGATGCGCGGCGTTGTCATTGGCATGGCGACCCCACAATGCCAGGCGGCGCGCCGCAGCCACGTCGTCTCAAGCAGCAATTCCACGCCAGCTCCGAACACTAGCCACAGATGCTCGGCACGAGGCAGGAAAGCCGGGAAGCCCCGGTCCCTGCGGTCGACCTCGGCCTCAGTTGGGAAGCCGCGCAGCCTGTCGAGCTTGTCAGCAGAGATCACGTGGGCACCGCGTGTCTCCGGATCGAATCCGTACTGGCACGACATCTGTCTCGTGCCGCCGATCTCGCCGGTTATGCGATGGGAATCCCATTCCGACTTCTTCAGGATGTCGCGGGACGCTGCAAAGGCGGCAGAACTCGCAGTCAAACAGGCGACTTCAACCCTCAAGCCTTGAACTGAGGGACCGGCCGCTCTCGGGTTGAGCTGCTGTCGCGTTGGGCGACTGGAAGGAGGCGCAAAGCTGTCATGCGCGGCTTCACCTGCGATTGTTTGCTTCGAGCCAAAAGGGGCGAACACCTGTGGTCCTGAAAGGAGCCGGACCAAGGCCCACCAGTTGCGTTGTCCGGACGAACGGGCGCAGTCCGGCCTCAAACGAACGACCAGCGCGGCTCAACGAAACGTGAAGCACGAGCAGCTGCCTCACCACGCAATAGCGTGCTGTCCCGGCAGCAAGGATCACAATTCCTGCAGCGGTCGAAAACTGTCGAACTGACCAAGGCGGTTCGAATTTCAGGGATTTATGCTGCTGAAGAACTAAGCGGCGACAATAGCGAGAATTTACTTTCAAATTCTGGCCGCAAAGTTCTATCGTAAATGAAAAAGGGGATAGGGCATGGAAACGAGTTCAGACACTGGCGATGCCGCCGGTATATCAGCCGCGCCCGTAATAGAAGTCGTGGCGGACATCGCCGCCAGCTTTACATATGCGTCCTTCCAAAATGCTATTCCGGTGATCCGGTCTATCGCGCTCAACAACCCGACCCAGCAGGGTTTCGAAAAATGCACTCTCGACCTGACATCGAACCCACCATTTTTGCGCGCCAAGAGTTGGACGATTGATCGGATTGTTGCCGGCGACCGGCTTCCCTTAAGCGACCGAAAAATCGATCTCGACGCCAGCTATCTGGCCGGTCTCAATGAGGCTGAGCGCGGGGAGATAACGCTGCGGCTCACCTCAGGAGGCGCAGTGCTGGCCGAGCAGCGTATTGCTGTGCGCCTGCTTGCTCGCGACGAATGGGGTGGCGTCATCGATATGGCGCAATTGCTACCTGCATTCGTCATGCCGAACGACCCGGCGATCGCAGGATTGCTACGTTCCGCAGCGGAGCGGCTCGCAGCGCATGGTCATGCCTCCAGCCTCGATGGCTATCAAAGCGGCAATCCGCAACGCGCATTCATGCTGGCGGCCGCAATTTATTCGGCCGTTGCCGGTCTATCCCTGCATTATGCAGAGCCTCCTGCAAGCTTCGAAAGCCGAGGCCAAAAAATTCGACGTCCCTCAACAATTACGGCGGAGAGGCTGGCTACCTGTCTCGATGCCAGTCTGTTGTTCGCCTCTGCCCTGGAGGCGACGGGCCTGCATGCAGTCGTCCTTATGTTCCAGGGCCACGCTGCCGTCGGCGCCTGGATAACACAAAAGACGCTCGCCAACGCCATCGAGACCGATGCCATGGAGATACGCAAGGCGCTGGCATCGCGCGAACTGATCGTGTTTGAGACGACCGGTGTAACGCATCGGCCGGCGATGACGCTGGAGGCTGCGCAACGAGCAATCGAACAACGGCTCGACGAAACGCAGGTAGGCACCTTTGTCGCCGCCATCGATATCCGCCGCTCGCGTAGCGGCGGCATTACTCCGCTTGCCTCGCACGAACCGATGCGTCGCAGCGTGGATACCGAAGTGGCAACCGAAATCGCGCTGCCGCTGCCAGCGGCACCGGCCGTGACAGCCCTGCCTGCCGACATCGTCGAGGTGAAGCCGACGACAGCTGCCGGGCGGATCGACCGCTGGCAGAAAAAGCTCCTTGATTTGACACTGCGGAACCGCCTGCTCAATTTTCCGGACTCCAAGAAGACAATTCCGTTTCTTTGTACCGACGTCGGCTATCTAGAGGATCGCCTGATGGCAGGCGCTTCGATCAGGCTCATATCGCTGCCCGAACAGAATCCATTGGGCGAGCGTGATGCTGCCCTCTATCGCGAAGTCCATGGACGTGACCTGCAGCGCGGTTTTGCAGCAGAAGCGCTCCTGCGCGACGAGCTCCCATCGACGCTCGATGGACACCAATTGGAATCCCGACTGATCGATCTTTACCGCCAAGTTCGCAACGACTTTGCCGAGGGCGGCGCGAATACGCTTTTCCTGGCGGTCGGCTTCCTGCGCTGGAAGAAAAAGCCGGAGGACGAGCGCAGCTATCGCGCGCCATTGTTGCTCGTGCCGGTCAAAATCGAGCGCCGCAGCGCAACATCGCGTTTTACCTTGCGCTTTCATGAAGATGAGCCGCGGTTCAACGCAACCTTGTTGCAGTTTCTTGAGCGCGACTTCGAGCTCAAACTGCCTCAGTTCTCCGGGGAGCTGCCCGAAGACGAAAGCGGCGTTGATGTGCCCCGTCTGCTAAGTCTTATGCGTCAGGCAGTGCGCGACGTCCCCGGTATGGAGGTAGTGGACGAGACGGCGCTCTCAACCTTCTCCTTCGCCAAATTCCTGATGTGGAAAGATCTGGTCGAGCGTACCGATGCTCTGCGCGAAAACCGCGTAGTACGCCACCTGATCGATACGCCGGAGATAGCGTTCGAGGGCAGTGGCGCATCATTCCGGGACGAGCGCGAACTCGACCGGCACTATGCCCCGTCCGATATCGTTTCGCTGCTGCCGGCCGACTCTTCACAGACCGCGGCAAGCCTTGCCGCCGCTGAGGGCCGCGACTTTGTCATCATCGGTCCTCCCGGCACTGGCAAGAGCCAGACCATCGCCAACATGATTGCCAACTGTCTTTCAGTTGGCAAAACTGTGCTGTTTGTGGCCGAGAAGACGGCGGCGCTCGATGTGGTGTATCGCCGCCTGCGCGAACATGGCCTGGGCGCGCATTGTCTCGAACTCCATTCCAGTAAGGCGGACCGACGCAACTTTCTCAACCAGCTCAGGATCAGCTGGGAAAGCGGCGTGCGCGTGGACGCCGCGGAGTGGATTGCGATCAATGAGCGGCTTCGCGTCCGTCGCGACGAACTGAATACCTATGTCGAAGCGCTGCATCGGCGCCATATCAATGGTCTCACGCCCTATCTGGCGCTTGGCATCGCTCTCAAGAACAAGCAACGGCATGCTCCGGGATTGTCGTGGCCTTCGCGCGATGGCCATGACGAGGCAAGCCGGCTGGCGCTGGAGCGTATTGCCGCCGAAACAGGTCTCGCATTTCAGTCAGTGGAGATGCGACCGGTCTTGCGTCTCATAGATGTCACCGAGTGGACGTCGGGCTTGCAGGATAACTTGCTCGAAGGGGCAAAGACCCTCAAGAGTGCGTCCGAGGTTCTAGCCACCGCACTCGACGCCTTCCTGGTGAGCATCGGCCTGCGCGCCAAAGGCGATGCGTCAACAGCAGAGCTCGAAGCGCTGCGAAAACTAGCAGGGGCACTCCAGGACAGTGCCGGCTATGACCTCAGCATTGTCTTTGATCGAGATTTCGCCCAGTTGCGGGGAGCCCTCGCGAGTCTCGATGATGCAATCAGGGACTATCGCAAGTCTCGCAAGGACCTGTCGGCACACTATGACGAGGCTGCTGTTGCGCGCATACGAATAGAGAACATAGAGCAGCAATGGCAACAGGCTGCTTCTGCCTTTTGGCCAAACAGTCAGTTGGGCAAACGCAAAGTCCAGAAGCTGCTTCAAGGCTATGTCACAGAGGGCGGGGCCGATCCTCAGCGGGACTTGCCACTGCTGCGCGTGATGCAGGACAGCCGCGCCACTGTCGAAGCCAACATCCTATCTGGCAAGCCGGTCGGATTTGCTGCACTTAATACCGACACCCGTAGTATCGATCAGATACTCTCGATCGCCGAAAGGCTTCGACAGACGCTACGCCTGCCCGGCCTCGGCACGGAGGATCTCAGAGCGCTCCTCCAAGCAACCGCCCCGAGCCTGCGAAGCGGTGCAGCAGATAGTACGATGCGCCATGGGGCAGCTCGCTTCCTTGCGGCTGCTACAGCATTCGAGGCTGCGAGGACCCAATTTGCGATCCCTGCTGGAAAGACGCCTTCGTGGGCAGGACATGATAACCCGCTGACCGAAATGACGACCGCGATGGGAGATTTGCTCAATGCCCGTCATCTTCTGCGGGACTGGACTTCGTGGTGCGGCATACGTCGCAGAGCTGTCAGTCAGAATCTGGGAGCGTTGGTCGACGATATCGAGGCGGGTCTAGTGCGACCAACCGAAGCTCAATCCGCGTTCCGCCTAGGCTACGTGCGCTGGTGGCTGCCGGCCACGCTGGATGCCGATCCGGTGCTGCGAGAGTTCCGGCGCTTCCAGCACGAGCATGCCATCGACGATTTCCGGGAAATCGACGATCTTGTCCGTGCTCAAGCAAGCCTTCGCGTCATCAGCGCCATCGCTCATGGTTTGCCGGCTGTGCAAAGCGTCCCTCGCAATTCCGAGTTGGGCCTGTTGCGCCATCAGATGGAATTGCAGCGGCCCAGCAGGACAATCCGCGAGATGATCGGTGCTATGCCGTCGAGCTTTGCCAAGCTCGCGCCCTGCATGCTGATGTCGCCTCTTTCAATCGCTCAATACCTACCTCCCGACCAGTCGTTGTTCGACGTAGTCATTTTCGACGAAGCATCGCAGATCACCACCTGGGACGCCGTCGGTGCCATCGCGCGGGCCCATCAAACCATAATCGTAGGCGATCCCAAGCAGTTGCCGCCCACCAATTTCTTTGGCCGCAACGAGGAGAACGAGGAAGTCGTCGAGCACGAAAAGGATCTTGAGAGCATTCTCGACGAAGCCAAAGCGGCCGGCATCCCGGTGCGTGATCTGCGCTGGCATTACCGCAGCCGCAGTGAGTCGCTGATCGCCTTCTCCAACCATCACTACTATCAGAATAGGCTCATCACCTTCCCTTCCCCAACGGTGGAAGATCGGGCAGTGCAGCTGCGAAAAATCACGACCGGCATCTACGACCGAGGAAAAAGTCGCACCAACCGCATCGAAGCCCAGGCGGTCACCGACGAGGCGGTCAGCAGGATGCGGCGTTGGCTGGCCCTTCCGGAAAAGGACCGACCCACGCTCGGAGTCATCACCTTCAACGCGCAACAGCAGTCGCTCATCCTCGACTTTTTCGACAAGGCGCGACAGATGGAGCCGGAGCTTGAATGGTTCTTTGCCGACGATCGTATTGAACCCGCCATCGTCAAGAACCTGGAAAATGTCCAGGGCGACGAGCGTGACATAATCCTGTTTTCGATCACTTTCTCGCAAGATAACGCCGGCAAGCGCTCCATGGATTTCGGCGCGCTAAATCGGGACGGCGGCGAACGCCGGCTGAACGTCGCGGTGACGCGTGCGCGGCAGGAATTGATAGTATTTTCAGGTTTTACCGCCGACCAGATCGACCCCAACCGGACAAAGGCAATCGGTGTACAGCATCTCAAAACCTTCCTCGATTTTGCCGAGCGCGGCGCCGTGGCATTGCCAGCGCAGGAACGCGGACCGGTCGGGGCTTTGGAATCCCCTTTCGAGGAGGCTGTAGCCGCCGAGCTTGAGAAGCGCGGATGGACCATCGTTCCACAAGTTGGCATTTCTGGCTTTCGAGTGGATATAGGGATCCGGCATCCCGATCTTGCCGGAGCCTATCTGGCTGGGGTCGAGTGTGACGGCGCTGCCTATCACAGTTCTGCCACGGCGCGAGATCGAGACAAGGTCCGAGAGCAGGTCCTGCGAGGCCTCGGGTGGAACATTGTCCGGGTATGGTCAACCGATTGGTGGTTTGATCTCGAAGGTTGCACCGAGAGGCTTCATGCCAGCCTGGCCGCGCTGCTCGAGGAAAGCCGTCGCAAGCAAGCTGAACAACAGGAAGGTGAAGCGGTGATCCAATGGGACATGGGACATAAGGTCGACCCCATAGACCCATTGCCAGCCGAAGAGTTTGCATCGATCGGCGAACCTGCAAGCTTGTCGATAAAATCAGAGCCAGAGCTTGTCGCCGCTCCCGTCGCGACGGTAGAGCACCCATCAGCATCTGGAGCAATTTTGCCTGCTGCCGCGAATTCGACGCATGATTCCATACCGACGGACGACCGTTATCGCCTCACAGACCTATCAGCATTCGCTACCAGCCCGGATCATTTTTACGACTTCGCCTACCGAGGCACTTTGCGGACCATGGTCGACGCAGTGATCGAACAGGAAGGCCCGCTGCGAGAAGACGTCCTTGCGCAGCGCATCGCACGGGCGCATGGCTGGCTCAGAACGGGCAACAAGATTCGGGAGCGGATCGACCTGCATCTGCGCGATTTTGATAGAACTGAAGAATCCAGCGGCAGCTTCCTATGGAAGAAGGGGACGGTGGTCGATCTGTTTGATTATCGCATGCCGTTTGACGCCTATGCCCGCCGGTCCATTGCCGACATTCCAATGGCCGAGCTAGCCGCTGTCGTCGTCGCGAACAAAGACATTCTGGAACAGTCGGATCCCGCTCTCGACCTTGCACGTATGCTCGGCGTCGAGCGACTTGCGGCGATATCACGCTCCCGGCTGGATGAGGCCATCGATCGCGCCCGGCACTACCTGGCACAGACATAGTCTCGGAGACTCCATGTTTCGTTTCATCCACAGCTCCGATCTTCATATCGGCAAGCGGTTCGGCAACATGCCGGAGGATCTGCGCGGGCGGCTCCGTGAAGCGCGCCATAGCGCGATCAGCCGGCTGGCAGAACAGGCACGGGTCCATGGTGCATCCACCATATTGCTGGCCGGCGATACGTTCGACACCGAAACGCCTACACCAGCGATGTTGCGGCAGGCCCTTGCCGAGATGAGCCGGAGCGCGCCCTTGCGCTGGATATTGCTCCCTGGCAACCACGATTCACTGTTAGCTGATCAATTGTGGAGCGCTGCGGGCAGCGTTGTGCCGGACAATGTCATACTGGCCACCCGGCCCGAAATCCTGACCATTGCTGCGGACGTGGCGCTGCTGCCCGCACCGTGCACGACCCGCAGACCCGGTCGCGACCTTACCGAGTGGATGAACAACGCCGCGACACCGCAAGGCGCCATCCGGGTCGGACTTGCTCATGGCGCCATTCAGAACTTTTCAGAAGATTCAGTAGCGTCCGACGTCATTGCACCAGATCGCGCGACCAAGGCCGGCCTCGATTATCTGGCACTTGGCGACTGGCACGGGCCCGTCACCATCAATGAGCGCAGCCGCTACAGCGGTGCGCCCGAACCTGACCGTTTCAAGCATGATACACCCGGTCAGGCCCTTGTCGTTTCCATTGCCGGGCCTGGCGCCCTGCCCGAGATCGTGGCCGTCGAAACAGCCAGCTTTTCCTGGAAAACCGCTCCACTGCATTTGCTGTCTGGCGATGACAGCGCGGCGGCATTCGAAGCGTTGCTACCACCGGCAGACTTGCGGCGTCAGACCTTGCTGCGAATTGCCGCGTCTGGCCGGGTACGGGTAAGCGGACGAACCGCCCTCGAAGCCGCGGTCGCGGCAGTCGCGCCGGACTACGCCTATCTGGAGCTGCAAGGGGACGGCCTGGCGACCGACTGCGAAAGCGGCGATTTGGATCGGATCGGTCGCTCCGGCGCCCTTCGCGAGGCAGCGCAGGCACTGTTGGATGAAAGCACCGACGAAAGGCGGTCGACTGTCGAACGCGACATTTCACGACAAGCACTGGTTCGGCTGTTTAGCTATTGCGAGGCGATGGGATCATGAAACTTACAGCCCTTCGGCTGCACAACGTCAAACGGTTCGCTGGGCAAGGCGTCGCCATCGAGAACATAGGCGACGGCGTCAACGTGCTTTGCGCGGTCAATGAATTCGGCAAATCAACTTTCTTCGAAGCACTCCATGCACTCTTTTTCCAGCCTCATACGGGGACGCCCGAAGGCGTAAGACTGCTACGGCCTTATAGTGGTGGCAATCCGGTGGTGGAGGCCGACATCACCACTTCAGAAGGACGCTATCGGCTTACCAAGCAGTTTTATGGTGGCAAGCTGGCCAGCGTTACCGACCTCGAGCGGAGCCGACTGTTGGCTCAAGCGGATGAGGCCGAAGCGTTTATTGGCAATCTAATCCATGGCGGAACCGCAGGACCGGCAGGATTGCTCTGGGTTCGCCAAGGAGTCACCGGCATCGAAAGGCGAAGCAAAAGCGAGGAGGATGGCGACAAACGCGTGCGCGAAAGCCTACTATCCTCGGTTCAGGGGGAAGTTGAAGCCCTGACCGGCGGGCGACGCATGGCGGAAATCGCCGCCGCATGCGAAGAAGAACTCTATAGCCTGGTTACGTCAACGCTGCGTCCCAAGAGCGGCGGTCTCTATGCGGCGGCGCTCGATGAGCGTGACAAACTGCTGAAAAAAGAACTGCGCCTCAGCGCCGAAGTTGCAGGTCTGCGCGATGCGCTCGACAAGCGGCGCATGGCGTTGGCGCGTCTGTCTGAGCTTGAAAACCCTGAAGAAGGCGCTACCCGGCGGGAGGGTATCTCGGCCGCCGAAGCCGCGGTCGAGGCTGCCAAATCGCATAGCGAAGCCCTGAAGGCTGCTGAAGCGGAAGCTGCCCTGGCCGCAATTCACCACGACGCGGCGAAGCAGGCCCTCGATAGTTTTCGGACCGCGCTCAAACGAGCCGCGGATTTGCGCGAGCAGTCGACAATTGCGCAGCTTCGCCGCAGTGAGGTTCTCGATCGGCGCGCTTCTGCCATAGTCGAAAACGAACAAGTGATGGCAGAAGTTCAAGTAGCCGAACAGGAAGAGCGCGAAGCTCGCGAACTGCTCGCGCGGCTGGATGCGACCCTCTTGGCGCGCGACGCAGCCGAACAACTGGCAAGCCTACACAACCGGCTGAAACAAGCCGAAGTCGCCAGAACCCAGATCGAAGATGGAGAGGCAGCGCTGGCGATGCTGGCGGTGCCGGAACAGGCTGTCGAGCAGCTCCAAGCGCTCGAAATCGACATTGCGGGCCTTCGTGCAGCTCAACTGGGAACCCTGCCGACGCTACGCATGGAATATCGGGACGGCGCCGCCGATTTGGTGACCATCGATGCCAAGCCTTTGCTCCATGCAGTAGACCAAAGCTTTGCTGGCACCGTGCGCATAGACATTGCCGGCATCGGAGCTTTGACCCTGCGCTCAATTCGGCCCCAGCAAGCCAACCGGACCATCGAAGAAGCCGAAGCGAAGCACCACAGCCTGCTTGCGTCCCTTGGCGTCGACAGCCTCATGACGGCACGCCAGCGCCTGGTTGAAGCGCGCGACAAGGCTGCCGAACTGGGCTTGGCGCGTCAGCGGCTCGGCGATCTCGCGCCCAAGGGAATACAGCAATTGCACGAGGAGCTTGCCCGACTGAGTGCCCTCGCGGCCGGGAACCTCGAACTTATAGTCGATTCGCGACAGATCCGGCAAAATCATGCAGCAGCCCAGCAGCGTGTGGCGACAACACGCAACAACGTGCGCGAGGCCCTGCCCCTGCGCAGCCACGCCGACGAGGCTGTCATGGCCGCCGAGACTGCTTACCTGACCATCCAGGCGGAACTGACCAGCCTCGAGGTCATATTGGGACCTGACGCAGCGCGCCAGGAAAAGGAGCGCTTGCTCCTTACCGAGGCCACCGCACGACAAACTCTGCGCGAAGCGGCTGAGATGCGCGCTGCGCCGCTGCGCGACGGCGCTCACGATCTCACCAGCGCCGAAGCTGTCCTGCGCCGTGCCCGCTCGGTCCAGGATGCCGCCACGCAGGAAGCAAGTCAGTTGCGTGTAACTCTAGCCGATCTCAATGGCCATATTCGCACCCGGTCCGACGACGCGGTGGAAGAAGCTTGGCGCGAGGCCAGAGAAAAATTGGAAGTCGCTGAAGAGCGAGTGGGACGCTTCGAAATCGAAAAGGCCGTCCTCGACCGGCTGCGTACAACGCTGGTCGCTGCGCGCTCGGCGGCACGCGATCTATATCTCACGCCGGTCATGTCCGAGCTGCGGCCGCTGCTCAGACTGTTATTCGACGACATCTCCATAGTGTTCGATGAGAATACACTGTTGCCGCAGACCGTTCGTCGCAATGGTCAGGACGAGGATGTCGAGAGGTTGAGTGGCGGCATGCGAGAACAGCTTTCGGTTCTGACCCGGCTGGCCTTCGCCCGTCTGCTCGCCCGCGACGGGCGACCCACACCGGTTATCCTCGATGACGCGTTGGTCTATTCCGATGACGATCGCATTGAGCGCATGTTCGACGCTTTGCATCGTCAATCACGCGATCAGCAGATTCTCGTTTTCTCCTGTCGCCAACGCGCGTTCGCAAAACTCGGCGGAAACATTTTGCAGATGAGCGACTGGCAACCAGGTAAGTCATAAGCGGAGACGAGATGGCTCTGTCCGAAATTTGTATATATGTTTCGGACAGGCGTGATCTCGGACGGCGCCGAAATCCTGAAGCGGCTGCCCCGCGCCATGCCGAAGCCGACAGCCCACATCATCGACTGGTTCCACATTGCCATAAAGATCCAGCCCATGCAGCAGATCGCCGATCACATCGTTCCCAGTCCGACCCTTTTGAAGTGCTTCCAACCATCGACAAGGACATCAAAGCCGTGAAGTGGCGTCTCTGGCACGGGCGGGTCGATGGCGCGATCCGCGACCTGGAGCAACTCCTGGCGAGACTGAAAGACTCGCAAAGGGACGGCGAGTTCTCGATTGCACGGCTTTTTAGCCTCGCCTCGCAGCTCCTGACCTATGTCCATTCAAATCGCGGCGCGATCGTCAACTATGGAAAGCGCTATCGGGCTGGGCTTCGCGTTGCCTCCGCTCTGGCCGAGTCGGCGGTGAATTCACTCGTCAGCAAGCGGATGGTCAAAAAGCAGCAGATGCGCAGGTCCTCCCACGGGGCCCACATGCTCATGCAGGTCCGGACGGCGGAGATCAATGGCGAACTTCGCGATCGGCTGCGGGCACCCTTCCGACAGCCAGAGCCAAACGTGCCCCCCACTATTCAAGCCCAACCCCCCCTTCTGCGCGCCGCGTAACCCCAGAGAAATTGCCGGTCTCTCGTCGCAAATGCGGCATTGGTACCCAAGCCCGCGCCTGACATGCTCTTGTACGCACTCGCCGGCTTGGCGTGGAGCCCCGCGATGCCGTCATGGTGGGCGACAGCGCCATCGACATCGATGCAGCGCACAACGCTAGCCTGCCGGTCGTCTTCCTTCTCAACGGCTATATGAGAAGCCCCAACGAGGCCGCCGAAGCCGATCTGACTATCGCCGATCTCGGCGATCTTGCAGCCGCCATTGAAGCGATCTGGGCAGTCGGCCGACCTCGCTTTTCGAAAAGCACTTGACGCCTGATGGCCTAAACTCGCGATTGATGTCTATGTGTCCCGCTGCTAACAAGATACGCAGAGTGGAAACCATCTTTCATGGATCAGCCAGGCACGATCGTCATTCTAGCACGACCCGGAAGCGAATGGAGGTCGCCATGCGAGGTGCTTTCGGAGCGCTATGCCTATCGGGTTGTCCTTGCAAGTTCCCCTGCCGAGGCGCTTACGGCGATGAGCAGTATCCAGGTTGACTTGGCGATTGCGGAAGACGGTGGTGACGACACGAGCGGGCTTGACTTTCTAACCCAGCTGCGCGTCTCTCATCCTGACATTGTGCGCGTGTACGTAACCCCAGATTCGCACCGCGTGTCCATGCAGGCGCTGGCGCGAGCGGCGATCTACCAATTCCTTCTCACTCCACTCGACGCCGTGCAGCTTGGTCTGGTCGTAGAGCGAGCACTGGAGACTCGCGAACTGGCTCGCCGCCATCGGATTCTCGCGCGCGAGTTCAAGATCTCTGGTGCCTCGCTCATCTTCGGCGAGCGCAAAGGCTCGCCCTTTCGGCCGGAAAGCCAACGCTTCGAGAAGCTTGTCTATGTCAGTGAGAAAATGGCTGAGATGTGCGACCTGGCACGCCAAGCCGCCACCACGGAACTGCCGATCCTCATTCAAGGCGAAACCGGCACTGGAAAGGAATTGCTTGCGCGCGCTGTCCATTACAATTCGACGCGACGAACCAGTCCGCTGCTTGTGCAAAATTGCGGCGGAATGTCGGACGAATTGTTGCAGTCTGAGCTGTTCGGCCACAAGCGCGGCGCATTTACCGGAGCAATCTCTGATCGTCTCGGACTGTTTCGCGCTGCCGATGGGGGCACGGTGTTCCTTGATGAGATTTCGGAAGTGTCACCTTCGTTCCAGGTCAGCTTGCTGCGCTTCCTTCAGGAAGGAGAAGTCAAGCCGCTGGGTGCAGATAAGGTCCTTCATTGCAACGTTCGCGTCATCGCGGCTTCAAACCGTCCGCTTCATGATTTGGTCGCGCGAGGCGAATTTCGACAGGATCTCTATTTTCGACTGAAAGGTTTTGAGTTCGAAGTGCCGGCGCTGCGTGAGCGGCCCGATGACATCGCGCCGCTCGCGGAATTTTTCGCTGCCAAGCACGCGGACGCACTCAGCCGAAAAATCCTTGGCATCAGCGCCAGCGTCATCGACAAACTCTCCAATGGAGAGTTTCCCGGCAATGTGCGCGAACTCGAGAATGAAATCCGTCGTATGGTGGCGCTGGCAAAGGACGGCGAGTATCTAACGACTCGAAATATGTCGCCTGCATTGCTGAACGCCGCGCCGCGTCCCAAAGGGGATGGGGCAAGCATCTTCCAGCCGGAAGGTGTGACGCTAAAGGATCAGGTCGAAAGCCTCGAAAAGCAAATTGTCCGCCGGGCGCTCACACGTCACCACTGGAACCAAAGCCGTGCTGCCGATGAGCTCGGCCTGTCACGCGTCGGTCTTGCCAACAAGATTAAGCGATATAATCTTAACCACAATTAGCCCGGAAAATTGGGGGTTGGCGGATGTGGTGCAAGCCGTTGAAATGACGTAGGATTTGGTTGCTTAAGCCGATCCG
>NZ_JBWKME010000120.1:0-24955 GCF_056431085.1 Mesorhizobium waitakense
CGGCGCCCGGGTCGAGAACGGCCATCCGGATGCCTATTACGTGCATCCGGCGCTGGTCGAAATGCCGAAACAGGTTTCGCCGGTGACGGAAGAGACCTTCGCGCCGATCCTCTATGTGATGAAATATTCGGATTTCGACGCCGTGCTCGACGAGCACAATGCGGTCGGCGCCGGCCTGTCGTCGTCCATCTTCACCCGCGACCTGCAGGAATCCGAGCGCTTCCTCGGCGTCGACGGCTCGGACTGCGGCATCGCCAACGTCAACATCGGCACGTCGGGTGCAGAGATCGGCGGGGCCTTCGGTGGCGAGAAGGAAACCGGCGGCGGCCGTGAGAGCGGCTCCGATGCCTGGAAGGCCTATATGCGCCGCGCCACCAACACGGTGAACTATTCAAAGGCGCTGCCGCTGGCGCAGGGCGTGTCCTTCGACATCGATTGAGGATTCCGGGGCTCTCATGCATCCCCCGCACGGGGGATGCTGCACCGATCATCTGCCTGCCGGCAAGCCGAAGGTCTCGACGAAGGCGGCATCGATGATGGCCAGCTTCACGGCCTGGGCGGTCATGTATTCGCGGTAGAAATCGGCCGACACCCACATCACCGAATTGCCGCGTTGGCCGAGCCAGCCGACGCTGCCGAGGTCCTCGGCATCACGCAGCTTGCGCCCCAGATGGGTTCGCGACAGTTTGAGCCATTTGGCGAAATCGCCGATCGAGACGATGCCGGTCGGGATTTGATCGAGGCCGGCATGATCGGGATCGACGCTCGATATCAGCCAGTCCATGACGACGCCGCCATTGTTGAGCCAGGTGAACAGGGAAAAGGTCTGCCTGGGCTCGCGGACGGGGTTGGAGGAGACCAGGCCGTCGGCCACCAGCGGCTGCACCCTGGCGAGCGCGTCGGGCCGTTCGAGGAACGTCGCCAGACGGTTCGCGCCGTCGAGGCTGTCCAGCGTGTGCAGATGCGCCATCATCCAGTCGGCGACCGTCTCCAGCGTGTTTACTGTGGGTTGTATCGGGCGGATGCGCCCGTCCTGCGCCGTCGGCAGAAGCTCGACGAAATTGTAATGCAGCATCTCTTTGATGAAGGCGTCAGCTGTGTTGCGGCTGGCGACGGCGTTCTGGCGGATCACGTCGATGAAACGTGCCGCCGTCAGTTGCTTGCGGTAGTCATCGGGCTTCCGCCTGAAATGCAGGGCGAGGCCGATATGCGCCATCAGCCAACGCTGCTGGGTGGCGAACACCGACGAGAGCCGAGGGCTCATTCCGTAGGCTTGGATCAGCGCCTGCGCCTGGGCACGGACACAGCGATACAATGCCGGGTGGCCGGCAATAAGCTCCGAGGTCAGCGCCATTCTCCCCTGCTCCGATTCGGCCTGACGGCTGCGAAGACCCAACCACATTTTCAGCCTTCCGCTTCTGTGTCCAGAAGCAGTCCGCCGATGCCGGTTCACAGCATCGTGGATTTGGTGCTTGACCTACGATTTCCCTGGGCAGGCCGATGTCACGGCGATTGTCGGCGGGCCTCGCTTAGCGGAAAACAGGCGTTGAAAGCGGCATCCACAATGGCCAGCTTGGCGGCCTGGACGGTCATGTACTCCTGGAAGAACGTCTTCGACACCCACATCACCGAATGGCCGCGCGGGCCGAGCCAGCCGATGCTGCCGAGATTCTCGGCCGCGCGAAGCTTGCGCGCAAGATGGGTCCTCGAGAGCTTGAGCCATCTGGCGAACTCGCCGATCGAAACCACGCTGGTCGGAATGCGGTCCAGGCCGGCATGATCGGGGTCGATGCCGGACATCAGCCAGTCCATGACGATGCCGCCATTGTTGAGCCAGATGAACAGGGAAAAGGTCTGGTTGGGTTCGCGCACCGGTTTGGAGGAAAGCAGGCCGTCCGCCACAAGAGGCTGCAGCCTGGCAACCATCTCGGGCCGCTCCAGGAACCTCGTCAGGCGATCCCCGCCGTCGAGCTGATCCAGCGTCTGCAGATGGGCAAGGACCCAGCCGGTAAAAGTCTGCACGGTGGCCGCCGTCGGCTGCAGGGGGTGCGTGCGCCCGTCGCCGCCCGACACATATTCGGCGATGTGGTAGTGCAGCATCTCCTTGATGAAAGCGTCCGCGGTGTTGCGGCTGGCCACCGCGTTCTGGTGCACGACCTCGATGAAACGCGACACCGTCAGTTCCTTGCTGCGGTCGTGCGGGTCACGCCTGAAATGCATGGCAAGACCGACATGGCCCATCAGCCAACGCTGCTGCGTGGCGAAAATGGAAGCCAGCCGTGGGCTCTCTTCATAGATGTGGATCAGCGCCAGCGACTGTGCCTGAACATAGCGATGCAGGGCTGGATGGCCGGCAATGTCTTCCAGATTCAGCGAAATCCTCCTTGTGTTCCGAGCGAGCCGCTGCAACCCAGACGACGTAACCACTTTTTCAGCGTTCGCCGCTTGTGTCCAGACGCTCCATCCCGGTCCACAGGCATGGCGAGCAGCCGAGGCGGGCCAAGTTACAGGCCGTTGATCGCAGAGAGGAGTTTGGGCGGCGGCCGGTTCTCATTCTCCCGGCTGTGCACCTGGCTGCCAGGGGCGCCACTTTGGCGACCGCAGCCTCTGGCACCAGCGGCCGAAGCGGTCGACATAGATGTAGATGACCGGCGTCGTGTAGAGGGTCAGGATCTGGCTCAGTACCAGGCCGCCGACGATGGCGATGCCGAGCGGCTGGCGCAGTTCGCTGCCTTCGCCAAGGCCGATGGCCAGTGGCACGGCGCCGAACAGTGCCGCCATGGTCGTCATCATGATCGGGCGAAAGCGCAGCAGGCACGCCTGGTAGATGGCATCATGCGCCGACTTGTTCTCGTTGCGCTCGGCGGCCAGCGCGAAGTCGATCATCATGATCGCATTCTTCTTGACGATGCCGATCAGGAGGATGATGCCGATCAGCGCCATGATGCTGAATTCGATGTCGAAGGCCGACAGGGCCAGCAGCGCGCCGACGCCGGCCGAAGGCAGCGTGGAGAGAATGGTCAGTGGGTGGACGTAGCTCTCGTAGAGGATGCCGAGCACGACATAGACGGCGATGAGCGCAGCAAGGATGAGCAGCGGCTGGTCGGAGAGCGAATCCTGGAACACCCGGGCCGTGCCCTGGAAACTGCCATGGATGGTGGCCGGCATGCCGATGCGATCCGCCGCCGCGTTGATGGCCGCGACCCCGTCGCTGAGCGCGACGCCCGGCGCGAGATTGAACGACAGCGTGGTGGCGACGAACAGGCCCTGGTGGTTGACCGAAAGCGGCGTGCTGCCGGGGCCATAGCTCGCGACCGACGACAACGGCACCATCGTCTCGGCACCGGTGCTGACGGCCGATCCGGTCGATGCGGCAGTCTTGCCGGTGCTGGTGATGGAATTGGTCGCCTGGTTGCGCGCGGCATCCGTCGCTGCCGCCGCGGCGCTGCCGGACTGTCCCGGCGCGACGAATGTACCGGCAACCGCATTGCTCGCCTGCGAACCGTGCACCGATCCGCCCGACGTGCTGACATAGACCTGTTTCAGCGCTTCGGGGTTCTGCCAGTATTGCGGCGCCACCTCCATGATGACGTGGTACTGATTGCGCGCCACATAGATGGTGGAAACCTGGCGCTGGCCGAAGGCATCGTAGAGCGTGTTGTCGATCTGGCCGACGGTGATGCCAAGGCGCGTCGCGGTGTCGCGATCGATGACGATATCCGCCTCCAGGCCCTTGTTCTGCTGGTCGCTGTTGACGTCAGTCAGCTTCGGCTCGGTCTGCAGTGCCGCCGCGAGTTTCGGCGCCCATTGCGCGAGGTCGTCGAAACTGTCGCCTTGCAGCGTGTACTGGTACTGCGCGTTCGACTGACGCCCGCCGACGCGGATGTCCTGCACCGCCTGCAGGAAGAGGGTGGCGCCCGGCACCACAGCAAGTTCGCGCCGCAGCCGGGCGATCACCTGGTCGGCGGAAACCTTGCGTTCGGCCAGCGGCTTCAGCGACACGAACATCGAGCCGGAATTGGTCTGGCCGCCGCCGGTGAAGCCGACAGCGGCATCGACGGCAGGGTCCTTGCTGACGATGCCGGCGAACTGGCTAAGTTTTTGCGACATCAGCTGGAAGGAGGTTGCCTGGTCGGCCTGGATCGAGCCGACAAGCCGGCCGGTATCCTGCTGCGGAAAGAACCCTTTGGGGATGGTCACGTAGAGATAAGCATTGAGGCAAAGCGTCGCCGCGATCACCGCCATGATCAGCAGCGGATGGTCCAGCGCCCAGGAGAGCGAGCGGCGGTAGCCGCTCAGCATGACGTCGAAGACGCGCTCGCTGAAGCGGTAGAGCCAGCCATGGCTGCGATCCCGTTCGCCGCGCAGCAGGATCGAGCACATCATCGGGGTGGTGGTCAGCGAAATGGCGAGCGAGACCAGGATCGCGGCCGACAGCGTGATGGCGAACTCGCGAAAGAGCCGGCCGATGATGCCGCCCATCAGCAGGATGGGAATGAAGACGGCAATCAGCGAAAGGCTCATCGACAGCACGGTGAAGCCGACTTCCTGCGCCCCCTTGATCGCCGCTTCCAGGCGACCCATGCCGGAAGCGGCGTGGCGGGAGATGTTCTCGAGCACGACGATGGCGTCGTCGACGACGAAGCCGGTGGCCACCGTCAGCGCCATCAGCGACAGATTGTCGATGCTGAAGCCGAGCAGGTACATGACGCTCAGCGTGCCGACCAGCGACACCGGCACCGCCACGATCGGCACCAGTGCCGAACGCACATCGCGCAGGAAGGCGAAGACGACCAGGATGACCAGGCCGATGGCGATCATCAGCGTCTGCGCGACTTCCCGCAGCGAGGCGCGGATGGTGGTCGAGCGGTCGACCGCCAGCGACAGATCGATGGCCGGCGAGATCGAGGCGCGCAGCGACGGCATAAGCGCCTTCACACGGTTCACCGTTGCGATGATGTTGGCGTTGGGCGATCGGTTGAGGATGATCAGCACTCCCGGCTTGTTGTTGGCAAGACCGGCATTGCGGATGTTCTCGACGGAATCGTTGACCTGGCCGACGTCGGAAAGCCGCACCGGGGCGCCGTTGCGATAGGCCACCACAAGCGAGCGATAGGCGTCCGCATGGTTGGCCTGGTCGTTGGCGTAGATCTGATAGCGCTGCGGGCCGACGTCGATGGCGCCCTTCGGGCTGTGGGCATTGGCCGAGGCGAGGGCCGCGCGCACATCCTCCAGCCCGATGCCATAATTGTAGAGCGCCTGCGGATTGAGCTCGACGCGCACCGCCGGCAGCGAACTGCCGCCCACCGCCACCTCGCCAACGCCATCGACTTGCGAGAGTTTCTGCGCCAGCACGGTGCTGGCGGCATCGTAGAGCTGCCCCTTCGACAGAGTGTCGGAGGTGAGGGTCAAAATGAGGATCGGCGCGTCGGCCGGATTGACCTTGCGATAGGTGGGGTTGGAATGCAGGCTGGACGGAAGGTCGGCGCGCGCCGCATTTATGGCAGCTTGGACATCACGCGCGGCGCCGTCGATGTCGCGATCGAGGCCGAACTGCAACGTGACGCGGGCGCTGCCGACGCTGCTCGACGACGTCATTTCGTTGACATCGGCGATCTCGCCGAGATGCCGTTCGAGCGGGCTGGCGACCGTGTTTGCCACGACCTGCGGGCTGGCGCCCGGCAGCGACGCCCGCACCGAGATCACGGGGTAGTCGACCTCGGGCAGTGGCGCCACCGGCAATTGCGGAAACGCCACCAGTCCTGCCGCCAGCAGGCCGAAGGTCAGCAAGGTCGTTGCGACCGGGCGCCGGATGAAGGGAACCGACAGGTTCATGGCGCGGCGTCCGCACCATACGCACGCTGAAGGTCGGGCTGGACGCCTTGCAGCCGGGCGGCAAGGCGATCGAACCAGAGATAGATGACCGGCGTCGTGAACAAGGTCAGCAACTGGCTGACGAGCAGGCCGCCGACGATGGTGACGCCCAGCGGATGACGCAGTTCCGAGCCGACGCCGGTGCCGAGCATCAGCGGCAGTGCGCCAAGCATCGCCGCCAGCGTCGTCATCAGGATCGGTCGGAAGCGCAGCAGGCAGGCCTGGTAGATGGCTTCGCGCGGCGCCCTGCCTTCGTTGCGCTGCGCGTCGAGCGCGAAGTCGATCATCATGATGGCGTTCTTCTTGACGACGCCGATCAAGAGGATGATGCCGATGATCGAGATGATGGTCAGGTCCTCACCGGCGATCATCAACGCCAGCAGCGCGCCGATGCCGGCCGAAGGCAGTGTCGATAAGATGGTGATCGGGTGGATGAAGCTCTCATAGAGCACGCCGAGCACGATGTAGACGGTGATCACCGCCGCCAGGATCAGGAACAACGTGTTGTCGAGCGAAGCCTGGAAGGCGCGCGCCGCGCCCTGGAAATTGGTGATGACGCTGAGCGGCATGTCGATCTCGCTTTGCGCCTGCTGGATCGCGGTGACCGCTTCGCCAAGCGACACGCCGGGCGCCAGGTTGAACGAGACGGTGGTGGCCGGGAATTGCCCCATATGGGCGATCTGCAGCGGTGCGGTCGCGACGTGAGTGCTGGCGACCACGGCCAGCGGCACCGGACTGCCGCCGCTCGATGACGGCAGGTAGACGGACGACAGTGCGTTGAGCGAATCCTGCAAGGAGGGATCTACCTCGAGAATGACCCGGTACTGACTGGATGTGGTGAAGATGGTCGAGACGATCCGCTGGCCGAAGGCGTCGTAGAGCGCGTTGTCGATCGTCGCCGGCGTGATGCCGAAGCGTGCCGCCTGGTCGCGGTCGATGTCGACGACGACGGCGAGGCCGGCATCCGACAGGTCGCTGGCGACGTCGGCGATCTGCGGCAGCGTGTTCAACCTGGCCAGCAGCTTCGGCGTCCACAGCGTCAACTCGTCAGGATTGGCGTCCTGCAGCACGAATTGATACTGCGTACGGCTGACCGTGCCGTCGATGGTCAGGTCCTGCACCGGCTGCATGTAGAGGGTGACGCCGGCCGTGGCGGCGGTCGCCTGCTTCAGCCTTGCTATGACTTGCGTGATATCGGCAGTGCGCTTTTCATGCGGCTTGAGGTTGATCAGGATGCGGCCGACATTGAGCGTGGTGTTGGTGCCGTCGACGCCGATGAAAGATGACAGGCTGTCGACATCGGGGTCCTTCAGGATGATCGCCGCCAGCGCTTGCTGCCGCTCGGCCATCGAGGCGTAGGACACCGATTGCGGCGCCTCGGTGATGGCCTGGATGACGCCGGTATCCTGCACCGGGAAGAAACCCTTGGGGATGACCACGTAGAGTGCTGCCGTCAGCACCAGCGTGGCCGCCGCGACCAAAAGCATCAGCGTCTGCCGGTCGAGCACCCAGGTCAGCGCGCGACCGTAACCTCGGATCACCCAGTCGAAGAAGTCGCGGCTGGCGCGCTGCAGGGCGTTCTCGCGCACCGCCGACAACGGCTTGAGCAGCTTGGCGCAGGCCATCGGCACCAGCGTCAGCGACACCACGGCGGAAATCAGGATGGTGGTGGCGAGCGTGATGGAAAATTCGCGGAACAGCCTGCCGACGACATCGCCCATGAACAGCAGTGGGATCAGCACGGCGATCAGCGAGACGGTCAGCGATATGATGGTGAAGCCGATCTGCTGTGACCCCTTCAGCGCCGCTTGCAGCGGCGTCGCACCCTCCTCGACATAGCGCGCGATGTTCTCGATGACGACGATGGCGTCGTCGACGACGAAGCCGGTGGCGATGGTCAGCGCCATCAGCGAGAGATTGTCGAGGCTGAAACCGAACAGGTACATCACCCCCAGCGTGCCCACCAGCGACAAGGGGACCGAGAGGCTCGGAATGAGCGTCGCACGGGCGCTACGCAGGAAGACGAAGATGACCAGCACGACGAGGATGACGGCGAGCGTCAGTTCGTATTCGACGTCGCGCACGGACGCGCGGATGGTGGTGGTGCGGTCGGTCAGCACCTTGACGTCGACAGTGCTTGGCAGCGAGGCCTGCAATTGCGGCAACAGCGCCTTGATGCGGTCGACCACCTCGATGACGTTGGCGCCGGGCTGGCGCTGGATGTTGACGATGATCGCCGGCGTGCTGTTCATCCAGGCCGCCAGCCTGTTGTTCTCGGTGGCGTCGACCACCGTTGCCACATCGCTCAGCCGCACCGGGGCGCCGTCCTTGTAGGCGACGATCAGCGAGCGGTATTCCTCGGCACTTTTCAGCTGGTCGTTGGCGTTGATGGTGTAGGCCCGCGAAGGCCCGTCGAAATTGCCTTTCGGCGTGTTGACGTTGGCGCTGCCCAGCGTGGTGCGCAGATCGTCGAGATTGAGGCCATAGGCGGCGAGCTTGCGCGGATCGGCCTGGACGCGCACGGCCGGGCGCTGGCCGCCGCTGAGGCTGACCAAACCGACGCCCGCCAGTTGCGAGATCTTCTGCGCCAGCCTTGTGTCGGCAAGCTGCTGCACATCGCGCAGCGGCATCGTGTCCGATGTCAGGCCGAGCGTCAGCACCGGCGCATCGGCCGGATTGACCTTGGCGTAGATCGGCGGGGCCGGCAGATCGGCCGGCAGCAGATTGCCGGCGGCGTTGATGGCCGCCTGCACCTCCTGCTCGGCGACATCGAGCGAGATCGCCAGGCTGAACTGCAGCGTGATGACCGAGGAGCCGGCCGAACTGACCGAATTCATCTGGTTCAGGTTGGCGATCTGCCCGAGCTGGACTTCCAGCGGCGCGGTGACCGAGGATGTCATGACGTCCGGGCTTGCGCCCGGGTAGAAGGTCTGCACCTGGATGGTCGGATAGTCGACTTCGGGCAGCGCCGAGACCGGCAAATAGCGGTAAGCCAGCAGGCCGGACAGCATGATGGCGACCATGAACAGCGATGTCGCCACCGGCCGCAGAATGAAGGCTCGCGACGGGCTCATTGCTGCTGCCCGGACTCCGCATGGCGATGCTTGCGGCCCTGGCCCTTGTGCCTGCCGGTGTCGTCCGGCTTCGGCGTCGCGGATACCGGCTGATCGGGTGGCTGCGCCTGCGGTTGAGGCGCTGTCCCTGCCGGTGCAGGCACTGAGGCCTGCGGGGGTGTCTGTGCCGGAGCCTGTGTCTGGCCGTCCTGTTGCAGGTTGATATGGGCTCCGTCGCGAAGCTTGTCGGCGCCGTCGACGACGATGCGGTCGCCGGGGGTCAGGCCCGCCAGGATCTCGACGTGCTCGCCATTGGTGACGCCAAGCGTGACCTTGCGCACGGCGACTGTGCTGTCGGGATTGACCAGATAGACGAATGTGCCGGGCTGGCCGCGCTGTATCGAGGCGATCGGGGCGATTGCCACGTCCTTGTGCTCGTCCACCAGCAGCTCGATGTTGACGAACTGGTTCGGATAGAGTGTGCGCGTTTCGTTGGCGAAACCCGCTCTCAGCTTGATGGTGCCGGTGCTCGGATCGATCTGGCTGTCGAAGGTTTCAAGCTGGCCGTCGGCGAGCTTCTTGCTGCCGGCGCGGTCGAAGGCGGTGGTGGGCAGCGTGGCGCCCTGCTGCAGGCGCTGCGCGATCTCCGGCAAGTCGTCCTCGGGCACGGTGAAGAGGACACTGATCGGCTGCAGCCTTGTGATGACGACAATGCCGTTGGCATCGCCCGGCGTCACGTAGTTGCCCTCATCCACCTGGCGCAGGCCGGCGCGGCCGTCGACCGGCGCCAGGATGCGGCAATTGTCGAGATTGAGGGTCGCGGTCTGAACCAAGGCCTGGTCGACCTGGATGGAGCCGGCGTCCTGCGCAACCAGGGCGACCTGCGCGTCGAGCGTCTGATGCGTCGCCGCGCCCTGGGTCACCAATGTCTTGTCTCGTGCAAGGTCGAGCTGGGCGTCCTTCAGCATTGCTTGGTCGCGCGCCAGCTGGCCCTGGGCCTGGGCGAGTGCTGCATGGTAGGGACGGGGATCGACCTCAGCCAACAGATCGCCCTTGGCGACGTCCTGACCCTCCTTGAAGTTCACCTGGACAAGCGGGCCGATGACCTGCGGCTTGACCGTGACGGTGGAGAGCGAGGTCACCGTGCCAATCGCGTTGAGGGTGACGTCTATCGTGCCCTTCTCGATGGTGGCGGCGCCGATCGACATCGGTTGCGCGTTTCTTCTACCACCGGGCTGCCTGGCCTCGACTTGCGGGCGTTGGTAGAGATAGGTGCCGGTGGCGGCGACAATTGCAATAAAGATCAGCCACGGGATCCAGCCATGCGAACGGCGTTGCGCGACATTCGTTTGCAGGGGCGTCTGCAGGGGTATTTCCAACTGCTGGTCCATGGCGGCATCTCTCACCCCCATCAACCAATATGGCTGAAACCGACCCAAGTCGAATTAACAGTTGGACAGGTTTGACCGGCCATGCCGGCCGGTCATTCGCCTCGATTTCTGCTGTTTCTGCTGTCGCGTCCTGACGGCCGGCGCGCCGGATACATGCGCATCAGCAGGCCGCCGTCGACGGCGAGTTCGATGCCGTCGCACATCACCGACTTCGAATGGCAGCCTTATTTCGTCAGCTGATCATCGGTTGACGAGGAAGAACGAAACCGGCCTGCTTGTGCCGACCGGTTGTTCCGAGCGAGATCAGCCGCAGACGCGGACTTCCTCGATCACCCTGTGGTGGTGGCGCCAGGTCTTGACCAGTTCGATATGGCAGCGGTGATGCCGGTGGTGGCGGCGATACTCGCCACCCTGGTAATCACCGAACTGCACGCTGTCGTCACCATACTGGTTGTCGTAGTTGTGACGGTGGTGCCGGCGATACTCGCCACCTTGGTAATCGCCAAACTGGACGCCGTCGTTCTGATCGTCACCATATTGGTTGTCATTGTAATGCCGGTCATGATGGCGGCGGATGATGACCTGGCCACCGTTATCGGGCTGATCGTCCGGTGAATACTGGTTGTCGTCGGACTGGATGATCAAGCTTGCGGCTTGCGTTGGGGCGATGACGGCGGCCGTTGCGGCCAATGCCATCACCGAAGCCAGGAATAGGTTTTTCATGTCACGTCCTCCTCGGGTTTCATCATATGAACTCGCGGGAAGGCTTAGCGTTCCAATATCGTTTTTCATAGCCGTGGACGCCAGGTTGTCCTCCGTCGGCGGACAATTTGCCTTACAAGCGCACAAATGCCGTCAGCGGCAGGTGGTCGGACGCCACCCGCGAAAGCGGCGTGTCATGCGCCTCCACGGCCGAGATCATGCCGTGCCGGTTGGCCATGATGCGGTCGAGCGCCAGCAGCGGCAGGTTAGACGGGAAGGTGGGCACTGCCGGCGGCAGCGGGCCAAAGGTGACATGCAGCGTGTTCAGCGCGGAGCGGTTGCCGAGCCGCCATTCGTTGAGATCGCCGAGCAGGAGCGTCGGCGTGGCATCGGGGCTGTTCATGATATCGAGCACGACGCGGGCCTGCTGCGAGCGAGACCGGCGCAGCAAACCGAGATGGGCGGCGATGACGCGCAGGGTCCGGTTTCCGTCAAGATCGATCTCTGCCACCACGGCGCCGCGTGGCTCCAGCCCCGGCAGCCTGATCTGATGCACGTCGCGGACGACGCCCTTCTTGAACAGCAGGACATTGCCATGCCAGCCATGCCCCTTGCCATTGGCTGCAATCGGCACCGGCACCAGGCCGGTTTCATGTTCCAGGCGAGACAGGTCGAGAAGCCCGTCTCGGTCGCCGAAGCGGTTGTCGGCTTCCTGCAGAGCAATCACGTCAGGATCGATTTCGCGGATGACGCGGCTGGTCCGCTCAGGATCGAACTTCCTGTCGAGGCCGATGCATTTGTGGACGTTGTAGGAGGCAACCAGCGTTCCAGTGGTGCCTGTCCGCTTGGGCGCACCGGCGTTTGCCTTCTGCATCCTGCGGTCGCGAATGGATAGAAGCATGCTTGCCGGAAGGCTGCGTCCAGTTCTGTGCATATCTGTGCTGCTCGTCCTCGCTGGCTTCAATTCGGAACCGGGCTACAGTCAAAATAGGCGCCGTCGGCATATGTTCCATGACAGGCAGGCTTCACACGCGCCAACCTTGGCTAGAGATAGGGCGAACCGAGCCACAATACCCGGTCAAACAGCCTGATAAGGATGGGTCGGGCCCGCAAGGCGTCGAGCGTCACCGGCACTGCGGTGGTGAGCGCCGATCCGATCCGCGCCTCAATCTCGCTGGCAAAGCCGGCGTCGAGGACCTCGAGGTCGATCTCGAAATTCAGCCGCAGCGACCGGGCGTCAAGGTTGGAAGAGCCGACATACGCCCACACGCCGTCGATCGAAAGCAGCTTCGAATGGTCGAACGGTCCCTCCGTGCGCCAGATACGGCAATAGTTCTTCAGCAGCTGATCGAACTGCGCCGTCATAGCGCGGTCGACAAGGAAAAGATTGTTCACCGCCGGCACCACGATGTCGATTTCGACGCCGCGCCTTGCAGCGGTGGTCAAGGCGCTGATCAGTTCACGATCCGGCAGGAAATAGGGCGACATCAGGCGGATCGATTTGCGGGCGACGGAGAACGCGCCGATCAGCAGCTTGTGGTTGGTCTCGATGCTGGCGTCCGGGCCGGACGCGACCGCCCGCACCAGCATGGGCAGGCCGGGCGCCGGCGACAGCGGCCCAATTCGCCAGGCATCGCCCTTCAACGGTTCGTCGGTCGCGAAGCGCCAATCCTCGGCGGCGACCGAGAAGAGATCGGCGACGACCGGACCAGTGACCCGGAAATGCGTGTCCCTGGCGCAGTTGGAACCGGCGAACTCGGCCGAGAAGCCCTTGCGGATGTTCATGCCGCCAGTGAAGGCGACCTTACCGTCGATGATCAGGATCTTCCTGTGGGTCCTCAGATTGGCGTAGGGCAGGCGCAGACCCATGACGATGTTGCCGTTGAAGACATCGGCGGTGATGTCGGCGCTGCGCAGATGCCCCAGGATGCTCGGCACGGAATAGCGGGCGCCAACGGCATCGATCAGCACGCGGACGGTTACGCCGCGCCGGACGGCGCCGCCGAGAGCCTCGACGAAGAGCATGCCGACGGCATCATTGTCGAAAATATAGGTCTCGAGCAGGATGCTGCGCTCGGCGCCATCAATCGCCGCGCACATGGCGGCATAGGCCTCGTCGCCTGTCTCCAGCACATCGATTGCGTTTCCAGGATGGAGCGCGCGCCGCGCCACCCTGTCGCCCAGTGTCCTCAGGCCGGTGAACCGCTGCCCGTATCGCTCGACGATCAGGGCCTCTTCGGCGGCGACGTCGCGCTCATGCTTGGCGGACACCGCGCCGCCGGCAAGCGGCCGCTGGGCGCTAATCGAGGCGCGACGGATGCGGTTGATACCGGCGACGGCATAGATCAGCACGCCGATGATGGGCGACAGCACCATGACGCCGACCCAGCCGGTGGCGGCGCGGACATCCTCCTTGGTCATGACGACGTGGATGATGCCGACGGTCGCCATCACCACCGAGATGATCGCAAGGATTTGGGGCCAGTGAGTCGCCAGGGTCTCGAACATTGCCGGGACTATCCAGCGAGCGGTTGCAGAAGGCAATGCGGCCCCGGCGTGGGGGGCGAATCCACGGATCGGCGTTACCGGGTAAGTGTCTGCAACCGTTGCGAGTGGCGCAGCCGAGGCATTATCTGAATTATCTCGGTACGGAGCAGCAGGCTGGCACCTCCATCTGCTTTTACCGGCTTCGGAATCCTTCTGTCAGTCAGGGCGATACGATTGAGGATCAAGCCAAGGAACTCGCCGGGCGAAGACTTGTGCGCCTCACTTCCGGTCGAGAAAAGTCCTCACGGCTGCGATCGTGGCCTCCGGCTGCTCATCCATGAGCCAATGTCCCGAATGGGGGACCACGACTTCGGTCACGTCCGTCGCGGCATTGCGCATGACGATCGCCTCGGTTGCTCCAAAGGATTTTTCGCCGCCAATCGCCAGCACTGGCATGGTGAGTTTCGTCATCATGGATACCTTGTTGTCTTCGACGTCCTGCCGGATAGAGCGGAACTGCGCGAAGGCCGAGCGCATCGCTCCCGGAAGGGCAGAACGGCCAAAGGCTTCTTGCCGTGGAGGTTCAGAGACGTACGGACGGTTCGGCAACGGCCACCCTGCTTCTGCCCTTCGGCATATTGCTCGATGCGGGCATAACGCTCCAGATCGACGATCAGCCGCCATTGTCCCAGCAGCGGTTCAGGACCTGCCTGCCGACGGGTTGCCTCGCGGTGTTTTCCATTGATCCGCCGACGCTTGCAAAGATGAGAGAAGGCTCGGTGCTGAAGCTCAATGTCACGACAGACGCGGAGACCCGGCTGACATTTCCGGTGTCGCTTAGCGGCCTGACCGCGGCGCTCGACCGCATGGCTGCGCTAAGCGCACGTTGAGAAACGCAGCAAATAGTGGCTATCCTTGCTTGATTCTCCCCGCGCTGGTTTACCACGTTCCGTTTTTTGTCCTTTTCCTCACTTGGCAGCGTCAGGATACGATCGCAGGGGTCTATGCTTATGTGCCATTTTTGCTACATTTAACAATCTTGTGGCCTGGATCATCGATTTAGCGGGAGCTAATTCAATAATTCCTCACACATTTCGTGAAACTGTTGATAGTTCTCGGAGGCAGGCCTTGGCTTGGTGGGCGCTCGCGAATAAGGGTGCTGGGGAAACGTTAGGGTGGGTTAAATGAATAAGACAAGCATCTCGGCCGTCGGCAAGCGCCTTGGTCTTTTGATGGCGGCTACTATGCTGACCTGCGCGAGTGCTCATGCGCTCACGCTCAAGGAGGCGATGGCTGTTGCTGTAGAATCCAATCCGGAGATTGGACAGGCAATTGAAAATCGCGAAGCAATAGAGTTCGAGTTGCGGCAGGCCAAGGGCCTTTATCTTCCCAGTGTCGATGTCGAGGCATCGGCTGGAGTTCGTCGCCTCGACGATTCGTCTCGGCGCTCACTGTCGATAGAGGACGATTCGCTCTATCCGGCGGAAGCGGATCTGGTGGTTACACAGAAGCTGTTTGACAGCGGAGCGCGGCGGGCGGAATTGAACCGCCAGGCATCGCGGGTCGACGGAGCGTCCTTCCGGGTGCTGGAGCGCTCGGAATTCATCGGGCTGTCGGTCGTCCAAGACTACCTTGAATACATGCTGCAGGCTTCGATCGTCGCCGAAGCCAAGAAGAACCTCGGTTTCCATCAGGCGATACTCGGCGACATCCGGCAAGGCATCTCGGGCGGGGCGCTGAACGAGGCCGACCGGCAGCAGGCCGAAGAGCGTCTGTTCGCAGCCCAGGCACGCATGCAGGAGGCGAGCGAAGAACTGGAAGCCTCCAGGATCCGGTTCTTCAAGACCGTCGGCAAACCGCTGGTCAATGCTTCGCGGCCCGGTGATGTCGCCGCCGCACTGCCGAGGTCACTTGACGATGCGCTGGGCCTGGCACGACAGAACAATCCACGCGTTCACATGGCCACCAGCGATATCGCCGCTGCTGCTTCCATGGTGGATGCGGCCCGGGCGAAATACGGCCCCGAAGTCCTGGCCGAAGGCCGTGCCAGGGGAGGGTATGACATTGACGGCGACAATGGCGACGCCAGTGACCTGCAGGCGCGTCTGGTGCTGCGTTGGAACCTCTATCGAGGCGGCATAGACAAGGCCAATGAACAGGAGCAGATCCGCCGTGCCAGCGAACAGCGGCTTGCCTATCACCAGGTCTTGCGTGAAATCGAGGAGGCTGTCCGTACGTCATGGGATCGCCGTTTCCGGCAAGCCGACCTGGCAAAGACGCTGAGGCTGCAAGCCGCTTCCAGTGAAAAGCTGGTTTCGTCCTACCGCGAGCAATTCAAGGTAGGGCAACGATCGCTGCTCGACGTGCTCGATGCGCAGAATACGCGGTTCAACACGGCAACGCTGGCGGACACAGCATCCTATGCATCGCTATTCGCCCAATACCGGCTTCTGGCCGCGACAGGTCAATTGCTGAAAACGATGGGTCTTCAGCCGGCAAAGCAAGCGACGGCATATGCACGATCCGAGTTCAACGCACCAGAAACCGCGGACACTGAGACCTATGCGCGGACGCCATCGGAGCAGAAGAACGACCTGCCTTTCGATATCCTTGCGCCAGTGAGGAAGAAGTAGGACGGTGCAGGGTCCAGCGAGGGTCCTTACGGGCATATCGTGAACCAGCAACCCAACATCCTCTCCCCCAAGGAGGCATTCAAAGCCTGCTTTTCAGCGGTCGCCGGCTATCTTGGCAGGCCGAGCGCCGAGACAGTGCTGTTTGCCGGGGTGCCGATTTCAGAGACGCGAATTGAGGTAGAGGATATTCGGCACCTTGCCGAGCGCATCGGCCTCGAGGTCAAGGACGTCAGTCATCGCGATTTCCTGCGCGGGCGCGTCGATCTGCCCGCCATTCTGTTTCGCGCCAGCCAGCTGCCTGTCGCCCTACTCGCGGAGATTGAAGCGGGCGAATACCTGACTGCGCCCCAAGAAGACGGCCGCACCACGATCAGCAGATCCGAGCTGGCTGCCAGCTATATCAGCGGCGGCGCATCCTTCTCGATCACCTATGCCAATGCCACCGAGGCGATGAAGGTCGGCTCGGCACAGAAGATCGAAAGGCGCCATTGGCTGACGGGGACGATGGGCGCCTTCTGGCGCACCTATTCGAAAGTCGTCCTTGCAGCGATATTCATCAATGTTCTGGCCATCGCCTCACCCATCTTCACGATGAACGTCTACGACAGGATCCTGCCGAACAAGGCAATATCCACACTGTGGGTTCTGGCCATCGGCATCGGTGCCGTCATCCTGTTCGATCTGCTTTTGAAGACGGCCAGGGCTTCCCTCATCGACTATGCCGGGCGCAAGGCGGATCTTCGGATATCGTATCTTCTGTTCGAAAAAGTGCTGAACTCGTCACTGTCGGCGCGTCCCGACTCGACCGGTGAATACGCAAACCGGGTCACGCAATATGAGTTCGTCAGAGAGTTCTTCACCTCGAACACCATCAGCGTGTTCATCGACACGGCATTCGTCTTCGTCTTTCTTCTCGTCATCTATGCGATAGGCGGCTGGCTGGTGATCATACCGGCGCTGGCCTTTGTGATGTCTGTCATCGTCGGCTTGATTACCCAGCGCCGCATCGGCAAGCGCGTCGCCGCCTCGATGAACGAAGCTTCGCAACGCCAGGCCCTGCTGGTCGAATCCATCTCGACGCTGGAGACGATCAAGTCGCTGCGCGCCGAGGCGTATCTGCTGCGAAAATGGGGAGAGCATTCCAAGAACGCCGCCAACACGTCCGAGAAGATCAAGCAACTCTCGGCGGCCGCAGGCAACATAACCCAGTCGATACAACAGCTGGTGACCGTCGCTCTGGTGGTGGCTGGCGCTTACGCCTTCTCGGAAGGGCATGTTTCGACAGGAGCAATCATAGGAACGGTCATGCTGGCGAGCAGGGCGGTGGCTCCGCTCGGCCAGATCGCCATCACGCTGTCACGGTTTCGCCAGGCCATGCTCTCGTTGAGGATGGTGAACTCGATCATGGAGCAACCGGAGGACCGGCCGGACACGGTGGGTTTCGTCAATCGGCCCATTCGCAACGGGGCGATGGCGTTCAGAAATGTCGGGTTTGTCTATCCCGGCGCGGAAAACGAGGTTTTGACCGGTCTGAATTTCACGGTGAAGCCGGGAGAACGCATCGGCATCATCGGTCGCATAGGATCGGGAAAGACGACGATGGGTCGGCTGGTCGGCAGGCTGTTCCTGCCGACCTCCGGTGAGCTGCTGCTGGATGGGATCGATATTCGCCAGTATCACCCGTCAGAAGTTCGGGCCGCTGTCGGCATCGTTGCGCAGGCTGGCGATCTGTTCTCGGGCACCATCAAGGAAAATCTCCTGATGGCTTGCCCGGAGGCTACCGATGAGCAGATCATCGACGCGGCAAAGGCGGCTGGCGTCGACGATTTCGTCTCACGCCATCCGCGTGGCTACGACATGAATGTCGGCGAGCGTGGCACCAATCTTTCAGGCGGCCAGAGGCAGACAGTGGCGATCGCACGCCTGCTGCTGACCAAGCCGAAAATCGTCTTTCTGGATGAACCATCGGGCTCGATGGATCTCGCATCTGAACGCCAGTTGATAAAGCAGCTCAAGGTCGCCTTTGACCGCGACACCACGCTGATCGTGTCCACACATCGCTTCAGCATGCTTGAACTGGCCGATCGCCTGATCGTTATCGAGCAGGGCAAGATCGTTGCTGACGGACCGAAGGACCAGGTTATACAGGCGTTGCAGAAAACAAGCGCCTGATCGAACAAATTGAATGCATCCAATGCGTTGGGGCGTAGGAAATGCTTGCCAGGGAAGATCGGCCGCCGCTCTTTGCGTCGGCGTCCATATTCATCATAGGAGCGCTTTTCGTTGTATTTGTCGCCTGGGCAGCCTTTGCCGAAGTCGATGAGATCGCGCGGGGAGACGGCAAGGTGATACCCGCTTCCAAGACCCAGATCATTCAGGCGAGTGAAGCCGGTGTCGTCCAGGAAATCGCAGTGACGATTGGCCAGGTCGTCAAGAAGAATGATCTCATCATCCGTCTCGACAACACGCTCAACACCTCCAGCCTTGGTGAGCAGCAGGCCAAGGCGCGAGCCCTGCAGGCGCGCATTGCGCGGCTCCAGTTCGAGCAGAGCGGCAATCTCGAAGGCGCATTTCCCTGTCCGCCCGAGATCCAGAAGGCAGCGCCGGAAATCTGCGAAAACGAGCAGAAGCTGCTCGTCGCGCGCCGCGAAAACTTCGAAGTCAAGCTGTCGGTTCTCAAGTCGCGCCTCGATCAGCGCCAGAATGAATTGGACGAAGCCACCGCCAATCTCGATCGCCTCACCAAGAACCTGGCCGTTAGCGACCAGGAAAAGGAACTGGTCGATTCCATGGTCAAGAAGGGGCTGATGGCGAGGACCGAGCAGATCCGCGTCGAGCGTGAGCATACCGAACTGCAAGGGCAGTTGAACCTCGCCGGTGAGACCATCAAAAAAGCCAAGGGGGCTATCACGGAAGCCCAGCTTCAGGTCGACGAGCTCGGCCTGCAGTTGCAGCAGGAAGCCCTGAGCGACCTGACGGAGGCGCTGGCCGATCTCTCGGTGGTGGATGAGACCATACGTGGCGCCACCGACAAGGTCGCGCGCACGGATATCCGGTCTCCGGTGGATGGGATTGTCAACACGCTGGAGCTGAACACGGTCGGCGCCTTCGTCCAGCCTGGCGCGGTCGTGGCCGGCATCGTCCCGACCTCGGAGACCCTTCTGGTCGAGGCGCGGGTTTCACCGCGAGATGTCGCCTTCATCCGGCCGGACCAGGACGCGCTCATCAAGGTTACTGCCTACGATTTCTCGATCTTTGGTGGCATCGAAGGCAAGGTCTCCAACATCACAGCCGACAGCCTGGTGGACCAGAAGACAGGCGAACCCTATTACCAAGTGCGCGTGTCGACGGACAAATCGACGCTCGAGCGAGACGGCAAGGCCTATTCGATCATCCCGGGCATGATCTGTTCCGTCGACATCAAGACCGGGCGCAAGACGATTCTGAATTACCTCTTGAAGCCGATCAACAAGGCACGTCAGGAGGCGATGAGTGAGCGGTAGCGCCAGCTCTCCTCTTCCGGGTCACGAGCGGCTGCTGCCTCCTGTCACGGCTGAGGATTTTGGGCTGGAATTTCGGGTTGTGGCACGCGGCGGCGTACGACGCGGCATCCGTTTGGAACGGGCTTTCTGGGTCACGCTGAAGCAGATGGCCGAAAGCAGGAAGTGCACGATCGGGATGCTCATCGATGAGATCGCCGAAAGTCAGGCACAAACAGGTAACCTGACATCTGCGATCAGGGTGGCCTGCATGCGTGGATTGGGGGAAGAAAACCTGACCTTGCGAAGGCTTGCGTCGATCAACACCATCAACGCCATAGTGGTCGCCTGCCCGTCGCCAGCCTTTGCCTTGGCATCGTCGAAGAAGATCCTGACGTTCAACGCGCCGTTCCAGCAATTGGTCAAGCGTCAGTTGCCGATAGCTCCAAACGACGATGCGCGCCATGACCTCAAGCTGGCGCTGGACCTCAATGTAGCCGACATTTTTGCGCGGCTCGACGCCAATGGCCAAGCGCCGGTGGCTACGGGCTTTGTCATAGGCGCCGGTGAACGTCGATATCGGGGTCAATTGAATGTTGTGCGAGCCCCGGTGGTCGAGCCGGAATTGCTGATGGCGTTCGTCTTCGGCGGCTGAGGCGCGTCACGTTGACCCGGATTCAGCCGATGCGCTCACGCTCTGGTTTTCATGCAAATCATTGTCCCAAAATCACTTTTGGCGACATGTGATCTTGCCGGAAAATCTATGGCTGAACGCCTTCGCCGGGCGCAACGGTCGCGAAGCCGCCTTTGATCTCAGCCATCTGGGCTGCGCCCGGTTTCGAGCCGTGGATCCAAGCCCGGTCCGTGCTGAACGAATAGAGCGGAACGTAGTCGGGAAGATCGCTGTCGCGCACGACGGTGTTGCTGAGGCTGTCGAGAATGAAGGTGCCGCTGCCTGTGCTCACCGACAGCACCGCGTGAAAGAAGCCTCGCTTGCGGTCCTGGAGAACAACGAGCGCCATGCTTTGCGTTGGAATGCCGGCCCTTAGCAGAGCCGTCATCTTGAGGATGGCAAAATCCTCGCAGTCGCCGGCTCGCCGTTCGAGAATTTCCGATGGCTTTGCCCAATAGTCGAGTTTGCCGTAGACGACGCTGTCTTTCCGGTAGGCGATCAGGTGATTTACGCTGCTGTTGACGAAGGATAGCTTCTCGCTGAACCCCTTGCCCTGGGCAGCGGAGACCATGCTGGCAAAAGCCGCACTCTTGCGCTCGCAGGCGCTGCCTGCCGAGCAGCTGGTGATTGCCTGGTAGACGGGTGCCCAACGAGCCGAGACGGGGAAATTGCGCATGGACAAGGCGACCGATCCGAATACGCCGGGAATAATCGATGCCGTCTGCACCGGATCTATCCCGGCATCAGCTCGCGCCGTCGACGAACCATCCTCGCGATCAGCAAATGCCGGGCCGTAGCTGCCGAAAACCATGCTGATCCGGTAAGGCGCCACAGGCTGCCAGGGCTGCGGCCTCGCCAGCGAAACACCGCCGAGACAGGGCGGCGTCAGGACCCTTTCCAGAGGCGTGCCGGTAGCGGCAGCCTCCCCGGAAACGGCATTTGCGAATGAAGGTCCTGCCAGGCCGACAAGGCCGATTGCCAGCAGGAGCACCTTGAGCCCGGTTTTTCCCAGGACTGATTTTTCTTTTTTCATAACGCCCACCTTTGACTGTGGACGCTACCAATCTTGTCTCAAATTATTGGAAAGGAAGGTGGATAACTTTGCGGCAAGTGGCTTTGTCTATTTTATCTAAAATTTTATTCGATTTTATACTCCTATTTACCAAGGGACCGCGTCCAACCTCCGCCGAGCGAGCTACGCGGAAGCCGGCATATATCAGGTTATATGTTCGAGGTTTACCAACGTGTAAAAAATGCTGGGGCAGGCATATCGGAATATATGAAATAGATTGCAGGGTTGTTGCAAAGCAGAAGTGGCCAATGTCTCTTGCCGGGAAATGTCGGAGGGGTTTCAGCAATGATCAGCAATAATGAGTTGGACAGTTCTTCGGGTTCCTTGAACGAGCATTCCGCGTCCAACGAACACAATGGTCAGGCATCGCCGGGAGAGATCCTGGTCGCACAAGCAACTTCGACCCAGCAGCCCGCGCCGGCAGCAGCCGAACCGGTGCCGGTCGATGTTGGTGGCGGAGCACCTGTCAAGCCGGAAGCGCCGGCGACAGCGAACGCACCCGCAGCGACGGCACCCCATGAATATGTAGCTGACGCCAGCAACATCGTGAAACTTCCGTCCAACGTTTCCATCGACAACATCAAGGTCGACGGCCACAACCTTGTGCTCGAGCAGGCCGACGGCTCGGTGATCGTGATCAAGGACGGCGCCTTGAACGTGCCGACCTTCGTCATTGGCGACGTCGAGGTGCCGCGCGTTGCGTTGCTGGCCGCGCTCGAGGCAAGCCATGTCGACGTTGCCTTCGGCGCCGACGGTTCCATGTCGGCCGGCCCGGGCGGCTCGCCACCCAGTGCAGGCGGGAATTTCGAAATCCCCCCCGGCGGCATCGGTGACGGGTTCGGCCTTTCGGCCCTGTTGCCCCCGACAGACTTGCAGTTCGGGTTGCTGGACCGGCGCGAGCTGACGATTGGCGTTGCGGAGAAGGAAGACTCCACCCCCTCGATCGACCTCATCGGATCGGCAACAGTCAACGAGGCCGGCCTGCCGGCGCGTGGCGGCGAGCCCGCAGGCTCGGACGCGTCCGCGTCCTCTGAGACGACCTCGGGCAACATCGGCTTCACCTCGCCGGACGGTGTGTCGGTGGTCTCGCTCGGCGGCCATGTGTTGAGCGCGGTGGATCAAACCTTCACCGATGCGGCCGGCTCGCTGACGGCGAGCTATGTCTTCGATGCGGCGACCGGCATCGGCACCATCCACTACACCTACACGCTTCTCGACAACACCGCCGGCAACGCCACCAATGTGAGCTTCCCGGTCGTGGTGACGGACGCAAATGGCAATCCGGCCCCGGCCGGCAATCTGGTCATCAGTATCATCGACGACGCACCGACGGCAGTTGCCGATACCGACGCGGTGGCGGCGGGTTCGCACGCGCCGATTGGCGGCAATGTGATCAGCGGCGCCGGCAGCGACGGCAATGCTGCAGGCGCCGACACCAAGGGCGCCGATGACGCGAAGGTTGCGGGCGTTGCCGCCGGCACGACCAATGCTGATCTGGACAGCGGCGTTACATTGAACACGCCGATCCATGGCGGCTACGGCACGCTGACGCTGCAGGCGGACGGCTCCTACACCTATGTGCGCGATGCCGGCACGCCTGGTGGCGTCCACGACGTTTTCACCTACACGATCAAGGACGGCGATGGAGATCTGTCGCACACGACCTTGACGATCTCGATCGGCAATTCGACACCGACGATCAGCGACCTGACGCCGGCGGCCGGTGGCGGCGACGTCGTCGTCAACGAAAATGACCTGCTGGCCAACCGTGGGTCCGGTGAGTCGGACGGCTCCGACACTGCCAAGGAAAGCACCACGCAAGGCGGCACCTTCGCCATTTCGTCGCCCGACGGCATCGCCTCGCTGGCGATCGACGGCCACACCTTCATCACCAATGGCGTGTTCACGGCTGGCTCGTTCACGACGGCGCTGGGCAACACGTTGACGGTGACGGCCTACGACGCCGCGACCGGTCAGGTGAGCTACACCTACACGCTCCTCGACAATGAGGCGCATCCGGCCGTCCAGGGCACCAACAGCCTGTTCGAGAACTTCACCGTCACCCTCACCGACCAGGACGCGCAGAGCGTCAACGGCACGCTGTCGGTCAACATCGTCGACGATGTGCCGACGGCCACGACCGAGGCGTCGCAGAATGTTCTTGAAGGCGCGACCATCACCGGCACGTTGGACTTCGTCGCTGGCGCCGACGGCGCCACGGTGACGCATATTGGCGCCACCGCCCTGGTCTTCGGCGGCGACGGCTACTCGCAGGCGATCGACATCGGTGACGGCTTTATCAAGGTCAAGGCCGACGGCAGCTATTCATTCACTGCCAACAGTCCGGTCATTGGGGCCGGTGCGGCCTCGGCGACCTATACCGTGACGGACGGCGATGGCGACAAGGCGACTGCCGGCATCAGCTTTGCGGTGACCGACGCCAACCATCCGACGACCGGCACGGCGGCGGCCACGGTCGATGATGACGGGCTGGCCGGCGGCAATGCGGCAAGCACGGCGGGCGACATCGACGCCAATGCCGGCGAGGTTCCGCTCAGCGCCAGCGAAGCAACCTACAACGGCACGCTGGGCGGCAGCGTCGGCGGCGACGGCGCCGGTTCCAACGGCTTCTCGTTCGCGACGCTGGACGGCACCAGCGGGACGGTCGGCCAGGAGAACGTCACCTACAGCTGGAACGCCGCCAGCGACACGCTGACGGCGACGGGTCCACGCGGCGACCTGTTCACGGTGCATGTGACCGATCCGGCCACCGGCGCCTACACGGTGACGCTGCTCGACAACGTGCTCCAGGCACAGGGTCCGAACGACGAGAACAATGCGACGGTCAACCTCGGCTATGTGATCACCGACGCCGATGGCTCGACGGCACCGGGCACGCTGACCATAACCTTCAACGATGATGCTCCGACGGTCGCGCTGGCTGATGTGAAGCTGCCGTCGCTGAGCGTCGACGAGACCGATCTGACGACCAACGACACGCAGAGCTTCGCCAGCGCGTTCACGTCCAATTATGGCGCCGATGGCGCCGGCACGATCACCTATGCTCTTGGCTTCAATGCCGGCGCGACCGGGCTGGTCGACACGGAGAGCGGCCAGGCGGTGGTGCTGAGCCTCGAGGCTGGCCAGGTGGTCGGCCGTGCGGGCGTCGGCGGCGTGATCGTGTTCACGGTCAGCACCGATGCGTCTGGCAATGTGACCCTCGACCAGCAGCGGGCGGTCGTCCATCCGACGACGGATCCGAACGAGCCGGTCAGCCTGAACGCCGACAATCTGGTGACGCTGACGGCGACGGTGACGGATGCGGATGGCGATCATCAGTCGGCGACGCTGAATATCGGCAACAACCTGACCTTCCTGGATGACGGCCCGTCGATCACGAGCGCGGTTGTCGGCAGCTCGGTGACGCTTGACGAGACCAACAACGGCTCGACGACGGACGGCGTGCTGACCCCGGCGCTGATGACGGCAACGAGCGCTGCGGCGATCGTGACGGTGACGTCGAGCTACGGCGCCGACGGCGCCGGGACGACCACCTATGCCTTGTCGGTGACGCAGGCGAACTCCGGGCTG
>NZ_JBWKME010000121.1:0-15216 GCF_056431085.1 Mesorhizobium waitakense
ATGAATCACGTACCGCTGCAAATTTGAATCCTGAATGTCGATTGGTCCTAGTCCTTTATGATTTTCACCCCGTCAAGTGGGATGTACCAGCCGCAGGCGGCAAAGAGAGCCTTGCTTTGCGCGTTGGTGAATTTATCCGGTCGGGGGTCGGCACCCCAGACCTCGCAGTGATAGGGGTTACCTGGCACCGGTTCATAGCCGACGCGCAGACCAACTCCCCTGGCGTGCAGGGCCAAGATCGCAACAGCTCCTGTGTAAACCGGGGTTCGAACAAACTCGACCGGATCTTTCTGGTCTTCTTGGATGCTCCGCTCGTGATCGACGGACATACCTCCACCGGTCGGTTTCATCAGCTTCGATGACAGCCGGCGACATTTTCTGTTGTCGTCATCGACGACATGATGGGTCGGGTTTACTCGGCGAATTAGGGTATCGTTTGGCTCTATGTCCTGATGATCATGCGGGAGGGCGTTGCCATTGGCATCATGCGGCGGCGGTGACAGCATCAGACGCCCGCCCCGCAAGATCTTCGATCCACGCCCTGACAGCTTTGAAATCCACTGTCAGCTCGAGTTCCTCCTCGCCCCCGGTCTCGAGATCTCGCTTCAAACAGTCGACCTGGTTGACACCAAGTATGTCGAGCTCAATGTCGAGTCCGTTGCTGTGCCACTCGATCTGCAGAGAGCCGTCCGATCCAGGGACAAGGCTAGGGCTTGGCACGCCCTCCACGTAGACATGCTGCAGAAGCTGAACAGCAAAATGCGCAATGCGGAAGTCGACTGACTTTCCGTCGTAGCCGTCCCATCCCTCGGGTAGTTTGACCAGATCGTTGAGCTTTGCTGCCACAACCTTCGTCCACTGTGTTTCGATATCTCTCACGATCAGGCGGTCGATCGCCGACAAGCGCTCGGCGCCAGCGCCTCGCGGGAAGCCTGACGCTCCCGAGAATACAGAAGCAGAAGAAACCATCATTGACTGCGCGCCCATATCTTGTGTGCTTCGTCCGTGGTTATATCACAAAATCTTTTGACAATCCGTTGCCGACCGGCGGCAAGAAAATCTGATATGCTTTTCGTGTTGATGTCAGTCGGCGCACCTCGATAGATGAGCGACAACCTCATCGCCCGCCTGACCTCCCGAGAACTTGAAAGCCCCAACTCGTACCTAAGTCGCGCAACTGGCTTTTTGCCGTCCTCCGAGAGCACTACCTCACTAAATGTGGCGTTGAGCTGTTCGACATTCAACACGCTCGGCTTCACAATGGTCAGCCAGTCCGCAATCGCCGTCTTCTCGACAAGAGGTATGATATTGATGTAGGCGACCTCAGCCTGCTTGATAATCATTGGTGCGCCGTGAGTCTGGAACACGCCCCGGAGCCCTTCCAGATGTTTGGCGAACTGTTCGGCAATGGCCTCATAGCGAGGATATTTGTTTTGATGGCGCTTCCGCCAGTTCATGTAGAACCGGTCGTCTTGAAACTGCAGAAGATGGCTGTCGTCATCGGCGATGAACCAGTAGCGCTTGCTCGGCTCACTCTCAGAGATCGAGAACTGGAAGGCGGGCATAGAAACCGTCTCCGCGCCGCCGAAAACCTCGAAAGCCGGATCAAGCCGCGGGGCTTCTTGAAAGTGAGGAAATTCAGATCGAAAGGTATTCCAAACCTCCCAGGCAAAAAGATCGTTGTATTCGGGGTGCCGCGCAAATTGCACGCCCACCACGACCTCATCCAGAGGCGGATTGCCAAAGTCAGGAAGACCCGCTGGCCGTGTCATGGTTCTATGGCCAGCGCGAATGGCAAAACGAAGCACCTCCCCGATCTGATCGGACACTGCCTTAAAGTAACGCCGAAGACAAGCTGTGCCCTACATTGATCCTGTGCAGTAATTATGGCAACCACGATTCGGGCTGATCTGGAACCGGTTTGCGGATCGATCTCAGCTAGGAATAAAGCAAAATCAACGGGTTGTCTTCACCATCTAGGAAGCTGACAGTCTGAACGGTCGCCAGGGGAAGGAAAGTCACCCCTTCCCCATTCCTCCCACCTCCTCCGCCGACAGGAACAACAGCACCACATCCGACATGCCGAGCAGCGGGGTGAAGGTGACGATGGTGATGCCGCCGGTGGCGTTGGTGCGGGTCAGGCCTTCGGAATAGATGTCGAGCGGCGGTTCCTCGTCGAATCAGACGCCGTGCAGCGTCTCGCCCTGCCATTTCTCGCGGCCCTTTTCAAAGCTCTTGAACGACAGCACCGATTCATCGGCCTGCACGTCACCGCCGCCGCCCCAGCGCACGACGACGCTGTCGAGCGCGCCCGGCGCGCCGCGCCCCATGATGGTGTGCACAATAGCGTCGGCCGGGATCATGCCGGTGCCCCAGGCCGCCTGCTGCTGCGGCGGGCCGACCAGCACGCGCTGCGGGTTGTCGCGCGTGCCCTCGCCGGTGACGCCTGCCGCCCACAGCCGGACCGCGCCGTCAAAGACCTTGCCCTGCCACCACGAGGGGTAGCGGCCGGTCAGATGCATGGCCCATTCCGCGCCGCCGGCCCTGGTTTTGCCAAGCCGGTTGCCGGCCATGAATAGCCGTTCGCGGTTCTGCGCGCCCGCGGCATGGAACTCGGCTTGCTGGGCATAGGGCCGGTAGGCGGCAAGCTGGTTAGTGCGGCGCCTGCGGTCCAGTTCCGCCAGCAGCGCCAGATATTCCGTCTTCGCCGCCGAGGTCGACGAGGAACGGCTTGAGGGCGGCTTCGAGGCCGCGGATACGGCTGCGGATCTCGTCATCGCTTAAGCCGTCCAGTTGGTTGATCGAAACATGCCTACCCTTTGGCAAATCCTTGGGCAGCACCGAAAGCACGATCTTCAGATACTGGTCGGGCTTGTCGGCACGCACCTCGGCAATGACCCCGGCGCCATGAGTCCGGAAATCGGCGCGCACGGCGGCCAGGAAATCATCACCCAGCGTCTTTTTCGCGCGCTTCGGCCGGCGCTTTGCGGCGGGCTTGGTGGCTGGCGTCGCGGTCCGGCGCTTCGGCGCCCGGCGAGCCGACGGCGGTTTGTCAGCCATGCTCGCCCCCTGTGGTCTTTGCGGCGGCCGTCCTGGATTTCGCCACCGTGGATTCTGATCGAGCGGTTTTTTTCACCCTCGATTTCGCCACTTTGGATTTCGCCACTTTGGATTTTGATCGGGCGACGCGCTTGCGCGGCTTCCCAGCAGGCCGCGCCGGCTTGGCCGGGTCGGCCTCCGCCTCTGTCGCATCAGCTGGTGTTGCCGCTTCGGAGCTCGCCGCGTCGGAACCCGCCGCACCAGATTGGCCGGCAAGGCGCAACCGCTTCATCAGCCGTGCCGCCCCTGTCGCCAGGTCGCTGCCACCCAGCGATCCCAGGCCAAAGCCGAAGCAGCCGGCCGCATCGACCGGACCGCCGCGCACCATGCCGATCAGCACGCCGGGCGCGACCTGTTCGATGAGCCCGAGACGCGGCTGCGGCGCCGCCCCCTCGAACTCGCCAATGGCGCTGACGACCTCGCGGCCGTCATCGTCGGTGATGATGGTGGCGTAGCGGACCATGGGATCTCTCTTGGGGTTGCGGAATGGGACGTTAGGGCCGAAAGATGGCGTTCCGTCACGCCCCCCTCTGTCCTGCCGGACATCTCCCCCTCTCGGGGGGAGATTGGCAGCTTCAGCGCCTTGCTCATCCTGCTACGTTGGCGATTTGCGAAAGCCGAGATGACAGCCGATCTCCCCCCTCGTGGGGGAGATGTCCGGCAGGACAGAGGGGGGCGCTGTCCCGCCAACGTTCAAGTGGTTTTCAAGGGCGCATCGATAGACAGACGCCAAAACAAAAAAACCCGCCTCGGCGGCGGGTCGTTGGCGCAAATCAGCACCATGGACAAATATGTAGCATAGCTGCCCTCACCCAGTCAACGATTTTCTGTGAAAAAATTCCTATTTCGGTTTCCCCGATATGAAACCGTGCAGGTTCTGGCGCTCGCAAAAGTGGCAGCCGGAAACAAAAAACCCGCCTGCGCGGCGGGTCTGGAGGTCGTTGGCGCAAATCAACACCATACCCAAATCAATAGCATGCCCTCACCGGACAACCCGATCGGCATTCGAGCGGGCGGCAAGGGCCGGACTTTTCGTGTCGGCTTTTCATAAGCCGACATCTGTGAGACCGTTAGCTGAAGCTCATGGAATGATTCGCGTCGTACGGCCTTGTAGGAGAGGGCGATGGACAGACCAACCATGGCATCCGTCTTCAGGGTGCGGCATGCGCCGGCCACGGTTTCGGGTGTGCGCAGCACCGGTCAGGGACAGGCGGATCCGATCATCCGTGTGCGCTCGCTTGGCGAGGCGATCCGCTTCGTCGCCCACGCCTACCCCCAATACGACATCAGCGCCGTCGCCATCGCCTATGACAATCCATCGACCCTCGGCAGCCTGGAGGCGAAGGCGCTGTGGCGCGAATATGGCGAGCGTTGGAGTGAGGAGTAGGTATTTCCGGCGCGCCTGGCCGATACCGGCTTCCGGCGGCATCGGTCTTCATCAAGCTATCGGCGCGGAGCCGTCTGGATCGGAACAGACGTTCGCGCGTTTGGGCTTTACCAACGGGAGCAAAAGTCATGAACGTCGCCAATCTGCAGCTCGAAGGCCTGTTGATGGCCATCGCATCGATCAATCACGTCCTTGTTCGCAAGGGCGTGCTCTCGGCTGAGGAAGTAGACATAGCCTTGCGGAAAGCCGAAGCGAGCGAAACCGGCGAACAACGCTCCGAAGGCATGTCGGCATCAAGCCGCGACGCCGTCAACTTTCCGATCAGGCTGCTGGAACTGGCCAACCAATGCCAGCCGGAGACGGACATGCCGTCGTTCTCAAAACTGGCACGCATGGTCGGCCAGATGAAGGAACCCTACAACAACCAGATGTGAGGCACGATACCAACCACTTCCCGGCATGGCGGGAGATGGGCGCCTCACATGACGTGGATCATCTCAAGCGCCAGCACGAGCATGTCGCCGTCGCGGTCGAGATTGAACGTAGCGGTTACGTCGCTCCAGTAGCCATCGAGCGGCATGTCGAACCAGACCGAGATGAACGGCTCGCCATCAGGCAGCGTGTCGCGGTCGACCTCGTGCCTGGGCCATGGATTGTTGAGCGGTTCGGTGCCCGGATAATAGCTGGCCGAAGCCAGTGGCGTCACCTTGTGTACCCGCTCGGCGGGTTCGGGGTGGCCATATCCCGCAATCGTCCTTTGCAGCAGATCGGCGGTCCAGCCGGGTGCATGGATCATGGCCAGCGCGCCCTCATAGTCCTCGGCCGCCAGCGTGTCGCTCCACCTGCGAACAACCGTGAGGATCTCCTCGTCGGAGGCATTCTGGGCAAAACGCACCATCGCGTCATTCGTCTCAGGCAGCATCCCCCGTCTCGCTTTTGAAACATTACCCGCTGTGGGGCCAACCTGGAAAGGCTCGAAGATGTGAGGCATGCCCCATGCCTCCTTGGCGCGCCAGGTTCCGGGCAAGCCAAAACCATTGGCCCAACATTATCCACCGGCGTGATGTCTCGAACGTCTTGCTGGAGTCACGGAGTTTTGCTTGGTTGCGGGCCTGTTGATTTCTGATTACTGCATGACGATTTCTGGGGGGACACATGAGATTTGAATCGCGCTTTGGCGCCTTGTTGCTTGGCGCCGCCATGCTTGCCGGCTGCACGACCGTCAGCGAAGGCGAGTTCAACAACACTCAGGCCGTCGTCAGCGGCAGTCCGGCGATCAGAGCCAAAGTCATCCGGGATTGCATTGCAAACCAGGCAAACTGCCCCTAGCCGAGAGAAAAGCCGTCGCCAATGTCAGCCTGGAACGCTTGCCGGCAACGACCTGCAATCGCCTTTGGAATGCCGTCGCCAGAGGACGCATAACCTATGCCGACTACCGCAATCTCGCGTCGTCATCGGCCGACAGCAGCAAGGTGATCAAAATCCTGCAAGGCCGGTAGCCGGCCTTCGGCCCGGCCAGGCTGCACCAATGGATGTCGCGCGCGCTTTAGCCACCTGGCTCGGGCCGCACGCTGCCTTGCCTACGCCCGGCCCGGCCATCCCGAATTGCGCTCAGCGGAGTTCTTGGGCGAGTCCGATGAGAAGCCCTTCAGGCCCGCGGATGTAGCAGAGCCGATACACGTCCTTATACTGGACCACTTCGCCTACGAGCTGCGCGCCGCGATTGCGGAGCCTTTCAAGCGTCTCGTCGATGTCGTCCACGGTGAACATGACGCGGAGGTAGCCCAGAGCGTTGACCGGGGCGTTGCGGTGATCCGCGACGGGACGCGGCGTGAGGAAGCGGGATAGCTCGAGCCGGCCGTGGCCGTCCGGTGTCCGCATCATGGCAATCTCGACGCGCTGATCGCCCAGTCCAGTGACACGTCCGGCCCATTCTCCTTCGATCGTGGCCCGCCCTTCGAACTCGAGGCCGAGCTCGCGAAAGAAATCAATCGACTCCCCGAGGTCATCGACGACGATCCCTACATTGTCCATCCGTTTGAGCGCCATGTGTCCATCTCCAAGGTTTCGTCCAGGCCGTAAACTCATAAAACTGCTTGCCAGGTGAGCAAGTGGTTGATCCAAGGCTAGCGACTGGCCCTCGCCTACGCCCGGCCCGGCCATCCCGGATTCAGTGACAGCACCCTGCCCGGGCCATGCACCGCCGCGAACAGCAGTCCGGCCATGAACGAAAAATGGTCGATGAAGAAGCCGAACTCGGCCTGGTTGCCGGCCCAGTGGCTGGGCCCGTGGAAGGAAAAGCCGAGGAACAGCACATAGGCGACGGCGACCAGGGCCGCCGGCGTGAAGAAGGCGCCGGTCAGCAGGCACAGCACGAGCGCGGCTTCCAGCAGCGCCGCGCACCAGGCCAGGAACAGCGGAAACGGAAAGCCGGCGGCGGCGATGTAGCCGGCGGTGTCGCCCATGCCCATGAACTTGAAGGTCACGGCCATCAGGAAGACGCCGGCGAAGATCAGGCGGGCGATGAGAAGTGCCGCGGTCTGCCACGGTGCCTGAATGCTTTGCGACTGAGTGGTTTGCGACTGAATGATTTGCGACGACATGGTCGTTTCTCCAGGATTGCAATGGGCTCCGGCCCAAGGACGGGCGACCGGCGCCAAATCCGACACGTCAGGCAGATTTTTCTCGGGAACCCCCGATGCAGGCGCCCAGCCCCGGCGCAAAGACGCCTCTAACCCGTTGAATCCGCTGGTGCAGCGAAACCGATTTCACTTTGCCGGCTGATGTTATAATGGCGCCCCACTCAGAAGGGGAACAGGACATGGCCAAGGCATTGACCATCGCTGCGCCGCAGCATCCGGTGACGAGCACCGCCTATGAGCAGGAGTGCAGGCGAGATGCTTGTCCCGCATCTCGAGGCGCTGCTCGACAAGATCGAGGCCGCCGGCTGGGAGCGCCGACAGGCGGCGTCGGCACTCATGTATCTCGCCGCCAAGCGCCTGACGCCCGCCTGATGCCACAGTAGCGAGGCCGGGCGGCACGGCGATATTGTCGTGGCCGTGGAACTCGCGACGGCCGATCTGTGTTATGTCCTGTTGATCGTGGAATCGGGCGCCGACGGCTGCACGTTCCCCGGCAACGGAAAGCGAGGCCTGAAATGGCTGACGACAAGTCCAAGACGAAGCAGGACCGCAAGCTGGTTTCGAGCGAGGAGCCCTACGAGGTCGCTGCCTTTGCCCGGAAATACGGCATTCCGCCAAGCGAGGCGCAAACCATCATCAAGCGCTATGGGCCGTCGCGCAAGAAGCTTGACGCCCATATGGCGGCGCGCGGCTAGGTCCAATGGGATCGGGATGGGGCTTTGTCCTGGACGAAACATCTGGGACGATCTCCTGTCCCGCCCGGCCCCGCGGCAGACTGACAAGATGGAGGTCGCATCATGTCCGACAGCATACGCAGGACCGGCAGTTGCCTGTGCGGCGGCGTGCAGTTCGAGGTCCACGGCGCGCCGATCAGAATCGGGCTCTGCCATTGCAAGGACTGCCGCAAGGCCGGCGGCTCGGTCTATTCGGCCTTTGCCATCTGGCCGCGCGAGGCCTTCGAGACGACAGGCATCGTCAGCTCCTATGGCACGCGCAGCTTTTGTCCGACCTGCGGCGGTCGTGTCGCCTGGGTCGACAACAACGAGGCCGAGGTGATGATCGGCAGCCTCGACATCGCGCCGACCGATCTCTTGCCCGAATACGAGTTGTGGACCAGTCGGCGCGAGACCTGGCTGCATGCCTTGCCCGGCACCGAGCAGTTCGAGCATGACCGGCCAACGGCGAACGCCGCCGAATTGCCGCCGCCGAGGCCCTTGTCGGACGCCGTCGCAGGCGACTGAAATTTTCATCTCGAAGGCAGGGAACCCTGCCCTGTTGCCGACGTTAACCGGCGCCTCGCGTCGTGCATGTTGTCCCAAAATCGCCGCGTACTTTTGGGCGACTTGCACCAGTCAAGGAGACGACCCGTTGAACGACAAGATGTTTCCCCATCCGATCAGACTGAAATTTACCCCTGGGCGCGAACGCGTGGTGCGCAGTGCCTGGGAAAGCCTGGAATGTCTCGGCGACTGGCCGGCGGGCCGGGGCCGGCGCTACCGGGCGGCGTGGCGCAGCTGCCGCGATGCACTGGATGGCTGGGCGCCTCCGGAAAAAGCGATGCGGGCGATGATCGACGCCGCACGCGAAGCAGAACTCCTCCATTAGCGGGAAAACAGGACATGGCCGAGCCGATGCTGTCGACACCGATGCGGATCAGGCCGCATGGCTCGGACACCATCCGCGACATCACCACGCTGAAGGATGCCAGCGAAATCCTGATCGACTGGCCGCAGGCCGAGCGCGGCCCGTTCTATCAGGCCGCGCGCGAACAGATCGAAGCCGCGCTGGAAGACAAGGCGGGTGCTGCCCAGGCGCAGGAAGCTTTCGTCGCCCTGTGCAACCATGCCGGCGTGCTGGTCCGCTAAGCAATTCCAGGAAAAGAAATAGAGCGGGTCTGCGTTTCCGTGAAACGATGAACCGCTCTAGTCGTTTCGACTACTGCGCCGGCGGCTGGGCCGGAACTTCGCCCGGCTTGATGACCGGGGTCTTGCCTTCATCCGGGGCCGGCGTGGCCATCCCCTGATCGCCGGTGGCCGGCGGTTTCAGCACACCACCGCAGTCATTGAGCGTGTCCGACAGATTGTCGCCGCCAGGCTGCTGTTTTGCGCCTTGCTCGGTCTGGACCCGGCATTTGTCGGTCTGCGACCCAGGGTCCTGCTGCTGGTCCGTTTGCGCCGCGGCCGACAGCGCCAGCATCAGGCTGAATGGCACGATGGCGAGGATTCTCATCTCGGCCTCCTTCTTCCCGGCCGCCCGCGGCGACCCTACCCTTCACAGGGACAACGCCTGTCGATGGAAAAGGTTGGCTGCCGGCGAAGCCGGGTTGAGTTCAATCCGATGCAGCACCCAAAGGTTCCTTGCCCAGGTGGACCGACCGGGCTGGGCCCTCAAAGGCCGAACGACGCCTCGGCGGTAGGCATTTCGGCGCCGAGTTGCGGAACGATGATCGATTCCAGCGGCGCCGTCAGCGACCAGCTGACACGGCCCGGGCTGCGCTCCAGGACGGCCGAGCCGTTCAGCGATTGCGGCGCGACCCGCTGCAGGACGACCGTGCCGAAACCCTTGCGCGAGGATTCGTCTTGTCGTCCCCCTGGCCGGTCTCCTTCATGCACCGGCATCGTCTCGTCCCAGACGAGATGGATTTCCCGCTTGCCCGAAACACCGGCGGCGATCTGCCAGGTGATCTCCAGCCGCCCGGCATCGACCGCCAGCGCGCCATATTTGGAAGAGTTGGTGCCAAGCTCGTGAAATGCCATGCCGAGATTTTGCACGGCGTTCGGCTGCAAGGTCAGCAGCGGTCCCGACAGCGATACCTGTCCCTCGTGGCCGAACGGCTTGAGCTGCTCCTGGATGAGGTCGAAGAGGCTGGCGCCCGCCCATTCCGAGTTGACCAGCAGGTCGTGCGACCGCGACAGCGCCATGATGCGGGAGCGGATCAGCTCTTCGAATTCGCGCGGATCGGTCGAGCGCTTGCTTGTCTCCCTGACCATCGAGAGGATCACCGCGAACTGGTTCTTGACGCGATGGTTCACCTCCCGCAACAACAGCCTGATCCGGCGCTCGCTCTCCTTGGTCGCGGTGATGTCGCGGGCGATCTTCGAGGCGCCGATGATCTCGCCCGTTGCGTTTCTGATCGGCGAGACGGTCAGCGACACGGCAATGAACCCGCCATCCTTGCGTCGCCGGATCGTCTCGTAGCTGGCCACGAGTTGGCCATTGCGAACCCGGCTGATGATGTCGACCTCTTCATCCCTGAGGTGATCGGGGATGAGCATCAGCACCGATTGGCCGACAGCCTCCTCGGCGGTGTAACCGAACATGCGCTGCGCCGCCCCGTTCCAGCTGGTGATGATGCTGTTCAGATCTTTGCTGATGATGGCGTCGAAGGATGAATCGACGATCGCCGCCAGCCGCGCGTCGGCGGGAGGGTCGATCGGACCATCGATGCTTGCCAATTCTGTCATTGCCCACCTTCCCCCGTCACGTCGCCCTCACGGCGCGACAACATTCCACCCCATGCCCAGCAATGCGTGGTGGCGCGTTTGGTTGCAATCGGCGCGCGACATTCCTTGGCCGGCGGCGACAGGCACCGAAGAGCGCGGACGCAAGCTTCGTAATCAGCTCGGTTCGGGGGCGACGTCGTCCGGGGCGTCAAGCGGAGGATCGGCCGCAGCGCGTTGCGGACAATCCTCGTAGCGGTGGTCGCGGCCGCCGCAGAAGGAACAACACATGGCTTCGCGATCGGGTGGCCATTGCGGGGTCTCGTAGGGCTTCCTACCGTCCATCCCCAGCAATGCGCGACGCGGCATTTGGTTGCGCCGCAAAAAACCGCCAACTGGCTGTTGCGGAACCGCTGGAAGGGATGCGAGTTTCGGGTGACACGTTTGCTTGGTACGTGAAACGCTGAGGTACGCCATGCTCATCCGCCGAATTGCTTTGACGACAGCAGCGATCCTGCTTGCCGCAACCAGCCTCGCCGAGGCCCGGCCCGACACCCGCACGATGGGTTGCCAGGAGCTTCAGCAGCTGATCCTGAGCCACCACGCCGTGGTTCTGACCACCGGCCCCAACACCTATGACCGCTATGTCAGGCAATTCGGCATCGAATGCGACTGGCCGGAGGTGCCGACGTCGGCCTATGTCCCGACCCGTGACGGCAGCTGCCCGGTCTACCGCTGCGACCAGGCGATCGGCGATCTCCCGGATTGACGGCGACGGCTTGCTGCCAATTGCCGATCGCCAGTTACTCGATTAAAATAGGATCGCGTTGTTGCGGAACCGCTGGCGGGGATGCGAGTTTTGCGTGACACGTTTGCTTGGTACGTGAACCGCTGAGGTAACCACCATGCCCATCCATCGAACTGCCTTGACGACTGTAGCGATGCTGCTTGCCGCGACCGGTCTCACCGAGGCCCGGCCCGACACCCGCACAATGAGCTGCCAACAGCTCCAACAACTGATCCAGAGCCGCCGCGCCGTGGTGCTGACCACCGGCCCCAACACCTATGACCGCTATGTCAGGCAGTTCGGCAACGAATGCGACTGGCCCGACGTTTCGATGTCGGCCTATGTCCCGACCCGTGACGGCCGCTGCCCGGTCCACAGGTGCGCCGAGCCGGTTGGCCGTGTCCCGTGACGGTGACGGCTTGCCGACAATTGCCGATCGCCAATGCCCCGATCACAAGAGGATCGCGTTGATCCCGGCGCGCGAACCGGCTAGGGGTGTCGGTGCAGGTTGCATTTTCCCGCTTCGTCTAATGGTAGGACAGCGCCCTTTGAAGGCGTGAATCGTGGTTCGAGCCCATGAGCGGGAACCAAGAACCCCGGATGCGTCAAATATCCGTCGAATAAGCGCTGGCGGATTGCAGCGAACGCGCAGCGGGCCATTATTTCTCGCAGATCACGTCCCACGATTACCCTCCGCCGGCGTCAGCTATTCCCTTCGGGGAGCCGTCTTGAATTTGCGCTCGACTGGCGCGATGCTGCCGTTGGGGAATACTTAGGGGCGAGCAATGACTGGCCAAGAACGCGAATATTGATCGTGGCTACGACAGGCTCTGTTGCGGCATCAGCCCGTGCAGAGTCCCAGCAGGAATGCGAGGAAAGTGTCGGGGGAAATCATGCAGGACGCGACCGAACCAGTCGAGCCTCGGACCATAAGAGGGTCGCGAGCCAAGAGCCTTTTCTACCTCCTCGGAGGCATGGCCTTCGTTTGGATGGGAGCTCATATGGTCCGCGACTTCGCCGCTCAATCTGGCCTGGTCGCGGTCAAGTACGAAGTTGTGGGATGGGTTGCCATAGTCTTCTTCGGACTGGCTGCGCTGGGCGGCGCATTATCGTTCATCCGCCCGCGTGCTTTGATCCTGGACGGGAGTGGCTTTGCGATCGGCGGCGGCTTTGTTCGATCTCCGTTGAAAATTGCATGGCGGGACATTCAAGGCTTTCACGTCCGGAAGCAGAACCGCTACAAGTCGATCGGCTTTCGCTTCGAACTTGGCGCCAAGTCGCCGTTGAACCGAAGGCCTGGGATTGAGCTTAGCCTGTCCGGTTCGGGATGGCCGCTATCGACTGAGAAGATGGTCGAAGTCCTTAACACCTATCGGCAGCAGGCACTGAACAACGAAGCCGAACCCGTGAGCGCGGTGGCCGGGGCTCACTCTGTCATTTTTTCAACGGCCGGAAATTCGCCTTCAGATCAGCCGGCGGGACTGGCTCTCGGGAAGGCCCCCGGACACGGAATTATTTCCTTCAAGCAAGCAATCATCCTGGGGGCGCTTGTCGCATTTGCTGTAGGGTGTCTGCAGTATGCGCTTGCCCCGTGGCCGAACCCGATCGGCACGCTCGCCCTCGACGCACAAATAGGGGCCATAGTGTCGGCAATCGCCTACCGGCTTGTGTTCGGCTGGCGAGTACGCTAGCGCCGCGATTGCGGCCAGGTGACCAGGGCACCCACCAGCGCGTGCCCTCTGGCCGCTCGCCTACGCGGGCGAAGGAAAATGCACAAGACGCAGAAGATGACGCCAGCAATGGCCGCTGGCGTTTCCGCTACGCTCTGGTCAATGGACGATATTTGCGAGAAGATGAATGCAGTTGCGCCGAAGCCGGGGCTGCGCGGCCCTTACAAACGAAAGCCGTTGCTTGATGCCGATAAAAGATAGCACCGGGAGGGCCGCGTGAAACGCGCGTTTCTATTTGGACTCGCGGCCCAGCTAATCTTCATTAGCGCGATCTTTCTACTTTTTGGTGATCTAATGCTGCCAATGACCCGGTCTCCGGTCATTGGCATTGTCGCATTGGGTTTGGGCGTCGCGAGCGCATTTTTCGCTTGGAGGGCGACCCTTCATTCGTCCTGGCTGATCAAAATCGGGATGTGGATTACCGGCTTCCTTGCTATCTACGTGGTAATCCCCCTCATCGAAGTCCTCGGCGTGCTGATCATTCCGCTTATTTCAGACTGAGACACTACCGGCTGCCGGCGTCACTGGCAGGCTTTGGGAGATCGCGAACATCGTTGCGCTGATCGAGGCGAAGGAAGCCGAAAAGCCAGCGGTTCGGGGCCCGTAGCGGAAGAAAGGCGTCTCAATTGATTGATCCTCAACCCATCACGAACGAAAATATCCTAAGGATTCTGTGTATCGTTCTCGTCGAAATTCGCGCGACAGATGATCTATCCAGAGCACGTATGCTCGCGGACTCATTTCACAACGCGCCGGCCATGATCGCGTAAGTGTACTTGGAACCGCTCGCAGGCTTGATATGGAACGATATGTCGTCTCGCTATTAAGCCACGTTCAGGCGAGACAGATTTCAAACTGACTCACTACCTCCATTCGCGGTAGCTTGTATTTCGCCTGAACTGGAGTCATCATGCAGGGTGGTTTCAAGGGGTGAAATGTCATGGAATTCGCCAGTTGCTATGACCAGAGCGGGATCGTTCTTGCGTTCCTAAACATCACTGCGGTGTTCACAATTCTGGCCGCCTTTGCCGGTGCACGGTTGATTGCAATGTCAGGCGGGACGCCTCCCGAACAGATTCAGACCGCGTAAAAATCGCGAGCCCTCAAGGGCCGTGGGCAAGGTCCACCATCATCAGGCGCCAATCGACTGACCGTTGGCGAAAGCACCTCACGAAGTGACGGCATGAAGCGCTGGCAGCGGGCTGGCGAAACGCGAGGCGATGAAGCGTGTTTGCCTGGCAGCACTATTGGCAACGGCCGCTCTGTCTGCACACGCCGATGGCGAGCGCTGGGGCATGATACCGGCGTGCGATTCGGCCGTCAGGATGATGTCGGCACTCAGGACCGCTTCGGCAGTCAGGACAGTCAGGTCTGTTCGCATATACGACGGCTATCGGCTCCTGCATGCCGAAGACGATATCGCCGCCCGTGTCGCAACGATTGAGTACGCGACGTGGGACGACCACGGCACATTTGTCCATCATTCGGCCCAGTGCCTTTTTTGGCACCGCCGCATGAGTGGGATGAGCATCGACGGAGATGTCGAGGGACACATCATCGTGGACTGAGCCGTTCACGGCGGGCTGGATTTGTCGGGGTGGCTCGCGTCCAAGTTTCCTTGCCGGCTCCATCTTGCAGGCTCCAAGGAGGCACCGAGCCAGACAGGCGCCATCAAAAACAACGAGAGGCAGGCGCGACCACGGACTGTATCATTTTAATACAATCCCCAATTTGTAGACTCGCGCGCCGCACCGGCAGTTAGTTAGTCCTGCGCGGGCCAAGGGGAAAAACGCCCGCTGCACGGGAGGAAGCAATGTCTGTGCAAAAAGACGACTATCGAACGAACAGAGCCGACTATGCGATTGCCGCGAAGCATGGCGCGGAAGGCGATCGCGATGAGCTGCTGGCAAGAAAAAAGATGGCCCTGTGGCTGAGAGACAGGCGATCCGCCAGATTGGCCGCAAACCCGTCGGAAAGCAGGCCAGGGCCGAAGGCCAGACCACGCGGTTAGTGCATGTGCCCAAAAAGTGGCCCGGTTTTGGGAAAACGACATGCATGAAAACAAAGACCTAAGTGTGAGCTTTCAGGAGGTTGTCCATTCGGACCGGACCGGGGAGACTGGAGTTACCAA
>NZ_JBWKME010000122.1:0-32220 GCF_056431085.1 Mesorhizobium waitakense
AATCAAGCGATCGCCACCTCCGCAAGCAATTTAATGGGTCCTGATCCTAGTTCTTTGTAGTGTGATAGATTTCCTGAGGAAGGTGCAAGATGTCCGAGTCCCAAGGCCAGAAAAGTCCCGAACTGATTGTCGTGGTCGCGTTCGACCGCGGCGATGACGGCGAGTTGTTTCCGGCCTTCGGCCCTGCCGACCAGCACAGCGAGGACCGTGCCATACGCACGGCCAGGGCGCTGGCGGCAAAACACGTCGGCGTCATCGCCTGGAGCCGCGAGGCCGACCCGACACTTGGCGAGTACGGTCCGCCGAACACCCTGTTCGTCAGCGGCGACGTGCCTGACATGGAATGATCGATTGGCCTCGGCCCCTGGCCCGAACTCAATGTCGGCGGCAAACCGCTTTCCTAGACCGCCAAGCAAAAGCCCGCCACGGGCGAACCGGAGCGGGCCTTGGAGGAGGACAAGGGGTGGGACCCTTTCCTCTTGTTTCCACGGGGGGTGTGGACCGCGATCACCTTACAAAGTTTTCCAAACAAGCCGGATCACAAGCCGACTTGCAAAGTTCACATTCCGGTGCGCGCCGGAATCGACGCGGTCACGGGATTGCGATCGGTTCGGCGAGCAAGTGGCTAAATCCGTCCGAGCACGACAAGCACAATGATGATGAGCAGCACGAGCCCCAGACCGCCGCCGCCATAGTAACCGGTACCATAGAATGGACCGCCGCCGAGGCCACTGAAGCCCCCAAGCAGCGCTAAGACAAGAATAATGATTAGTATGGTTCCCAAGCTCATGGTCTTCCCGCTCCCTTTTTTTGCGTTTCTGCGCCAGCTGAACACCGCGCCATTCGCGTGTTGCCGAGATGTAAACGCTCTCGACGCAATGGCGTTCCGCCGCCGCAGCGACGACGGACGCCCGGGAACAATCATGCAGGTGTGCGGAAAGCCCGCTGGGATGGCGGGCTTTCCGACCGGACGGAGGCCAGGAGAGTGCGGTTAAAGCCTCACGGCCAGTCCGCTCCCGGCGCTCTTGGCGTCAGCGACGTGCGATCAAAAGGCACAGTTGGCGCAGGTCGCGGTCGTAGCCCCCGGAACTGCCGAGGACATCGACGCAGCGCCTCTTCAACCGTGCCACTTGACTGTCCGACATGTCGGCGACGACACCCGGCAGGTTCGGATGTCCCAAAGTGCGCGGTGTTCCGAGGTTGCCCAGGTTGCCTGGTGTGCCCGGATTGCTTGGATTGCTCGGGTTGGTTCCGCCGCCGCCTCCGCCAACGCCGACGCCAACTCCACCCGTTCCACCAACACTAGCGCCGAGGCCGGCCGTGATGCCGCCAGACCCGCCGACATTGGCACCGGCACCGGCATTGATGCCGTTGCTGCCGCCTACGGAAGCACCGAGGCCTGCGTTGACGCCTCCAGTGCCGCCGACCGACGCACCGGCACCAGCATTTACGCCTTTGCTACCGCCTACGGAAGCGCCGAGGCCCGCACCGACGCCACCGCCACCGCCGCCGCCGACCGACGCACCGGCGCCAGCATTGACGCCGCCGCTACCGCCCACCGAGGCGCCTGCGCCAAGACCGAGCCCTGCAGTATTCGCTGGCAGCGAAAGAACGAAGACTACTGCACCACCTGCCAACACACTGGCGACTGCTTTGATCGTAAAAGTCATAACACTCTCCTGTTGCCGTTGAGATAAGGCAGTCAGCCAAAGGCCGATTGCGAATTAACCTACGCAGGGAGTGAACTTAAGTTTCACAACGCGCTTCGCTAGCGCGATCGATGGTGTTAATTTTTGAAATTGTAAAAGTATAAAAATAATTAAATTGACATACAATCTTCATGAGAACGATGTTGAGCGGATAGTTATGATCGATATGTATTTCGAAATGCGTCAAGAATCGATTTTTGTGGGATTTTTGTTCGCGGCGACGCCAGGCCGGAGACCGCATGAAATTTCGGCCAGGACAGCAGCGCCGCCGCGATAGGTCCCGGAGCCCGTCAGCGAGAGGTCCGCATCAAAACGCAATGCATTCGCGTCACGGCCGACCGATGGACGTCAATTTGCGCCAGACAGGAATGGAAGGCCGGTCACGCCAAAAAATCATCCGGCGTGATTGCCGGCAAAACGACGCTGTCCACAGGCCTTGTTGTCAGACGATCCCGTAATACAGCCTGTAGCGGACGCGCTTCATATAGTCCCGATATTCCGGCGTGGCGGCAAGCAGCGCCTCTTCGCGCAGGATGCGATGCACCTGGAAAAACGTGATGACGGCGTAGACGGCGAGATTGTAGAAAGAAAAGGCCGACAGCAGGAACAGGACATGGCCGACCAGATAGCCGGCATAGATCGGGTGTCGCACCAGGCGGTAGGCACCCCCGGTCATCACGCCGCGATTGCCCGGCACAATGGCGAACGAACGCCCCAGCGATGCCTTGCCCCAAATCACGAAACTCAACGCCAGGGCTTGCAGCGGCGCGGCGACATAGACCGGGATGATGGCAACGCCCGGCTCGAAGGTGATGAAGCCGACGCCGAAGCTGGCTATCACGGAGACGATCACCGTGAGCGGATTCCAGTCGCGAACCTGCGGTCGCCGCGACAGAAGCAGCCAGGTAAAGGTAAGGATCTCGGAAGTCGCCACCAGCGCCACGTTGATACGGGTGAGGTCGAGCATGACGTGATATATGCCGCGGTAGACAAACAGCCCCGCGAAAGCCAGCGCGCAGAGCCGAAAGAAGCCTTCCCGTAAGTCGACCAGGATTTCCCGCTTTCGGGCTGCGGACAAAATCCCTTCGGCGTTGACGTGCGAAAGGGTTTCACTTTTTGACATGAGCAAGGCCAAGCACCCGGTTATCCCTCGAGGCGACCTTTGCACGCAACCATTGCCGTACGGTTAATCAACAAGATCAGATCGGCAGTAAGGCGCTTATGTGTCTCCGGACGCCAGCGAACGCCTTCAACGATCGTGCGAAACACGAGCAGGATGTCTCCGGCCTCAGGCAAAGATACGCGTCTCTGCTGTCTTCGGCTCCAGACAGCAAAGCCGCCGAGGCGCTGCGTGCACAATTGGCCGTGCTCAACCATGTCATGTCGCGGGAAACCGCAGCCACCTGTCGCGTGGCGAAACTCTACGCAGCCGCTTTGTCGCTGCAGGGTGAACCCGGGCGGCACATCGAAACCACTCTGCTCTATGAGATCGCGAGGAACTAGCTGGAACCTGCCAATGTGCGCGCGTTTGGCGGGAAGCTGCCACGCCAGGCGAGCCCTTCGAAGTTTCGAGAGTCAGATAGGCTCCCTACCCCAGAGTTGAGTTGCTGAAGTACTCCGCGAAATCAGGGCGTTGTGTCAGAACTTTGCCATCGGCATCGCGCAGAATGCCCGCGGCGAAGAGATAGTCGCCAATCGCGTGCATCTTGTTTGGATCCATCGTGCCGATTGCGCCATTGTCCCCGCGCAAATAGTGGCCATCGATCAGTGCCTTCAGCGAGGCTTCGATCAGCGCCGGATTTGTCAATGTGTCCTTATTGGCGGCGATCAGAAGTGCGGCAGCCGCATCGGGATGGTCGACGGCGAATTGGTAGCCGCGCCGCGTCGCTTGGACGAAGGCGGCCGCAGGTTTGGGGTTTGCCTGGAGATAGGCCTCGCTCGAGGAGATCAGCGTCGTGTGCTCATCAGGCACGCCATAGTCGGCGTAGACGAAGCTGCGCTGCTTGACGCCTTTCAACCCGGCTTCGACACCTTCCCAGGTCGAGACCTCCAGCGTGAAATCGACCGAACCGTTGGCCAGCGCTTCATAGGCTGAAGTGCCGAGTGTCACCGTCTCGAAATTGCCCTTGCCGCCATCGTGGCGGATGATGGTGCCGATCAGGGCATTTTCCCAGGCGCTGCCGAAGCCGCCATAGGTCAGGCCGTCAAGGTTCCTCGGGCTTTTGATCTTGCTGCGTGCCGCGTCGAACACCAGCCGGCCGGTTTCGGATTGCACGACGGCATAGACGCCCTTCAGGTCGGCTCCGGCGGTTTTCTGGGTGAACAGGCTGATGGTGCCGTTGATGCCGAAATCGGCGACGCGGTTGGCGACCAGGGTGCCGGCACCGGTATCGCTGTAGGGCAGGATGTCGACCTCGAGCCCGGCTTCGGAATAGAACCCTTTGTCGCGGGCGACGAACAGCCCGATGTGGTTGGTGTTGACCGTCCAGTCGAGGGCGACGGTGACCTTTTGCGCAGCCGATTGTGCTTGGGCACGGCCAGCTCCGGCCACCAGCGGAAGACCGGAGACAAGGGTGAGCAACAAGGCCTGCCGGCGCGTCAAGTCAGTCATGGTCGTGTCCTTTGGATGAGTGCGGGTTGGGCTCGGGGTTGAGCAGGATGTCGAGTATCTCGGCCTCGATTGCGCTTGTCTGCAACGCGTCAGCGCCGCCAAGGCTGCGCGGGCGCGGCAGCGGCACCTTGATTTCGCGGACGATGCAGGCCGGACGCGCCGACAGCACATAGATGCGGTCGGACAGGAAGACGGCTTCGCGCACATCGTGGGTGATCAACAGTGCCGTCCAGCGATGGCGCCGCCACATCTGCTCGAGCCAGCGCTGCATGGCGGTGCGGGTCAGTGCATCGAGCGCGCCGAACGGTTCATCGAGCAAAAGCATGTCGCGCTCCTGCACCACGGTGCGCAACAGCGCCGCGCGCTGGCGCATGCCGCCCGAAAGCTGCGCCGGAAAATGCCGTTCGAAGCCGGCAAGCCCGAACTCGGCAAACAGCGGCGCAACGCGCGCCCGCGCCGCCTTGCGCCTGATGCCTTGCACTTCGAGCCCAAGCGTCGTGTTGTCGAGGATGCGTCGCCACGGCATCAGCGCGTGACGCTGCGGCATAAAGGCGAAATGCCTGCCGTGGTCGTCGAGCGGCGTGCCGTCGAAGAACATCTCGCCCTCGCCGTGCTGCGCGCCGGTCAGAAGCTGGAACAGCGTCGACTTGCCGGCGCCCGACGGCCCGAGCATGGAGACGAATTCACCGGCGCCGACGCTGAGCGAAATGTCGGCGAGCACGTCGAGCCGGCCAAATGCCTTGCGCACATGCCGCAGTTCGAGCCGGCTCATCGCCACGGCCCCGTCCCGGCGGGGTGCTGGCCGGCGGCCCGTTCCCAGGGCATGGCAAGGCGCTGCAGGAACACCGTCAGCCCAAACAGAGTGAGCGTGAGCGCGGCGCTGACACCGACGGCGGCCAGCACCAGATCGGGGCGGAAATTGTTCTTGGCGTTGAGCATGTAGATGCCCAGCCCCTTCGCGGCACCGGCATATTCGGCGAAGATGGCGCCGACCACGGCATAGGTGATGGAGATCCTCAGGCCGGCGAAGAAATAGGGCAGCGCCGAGGGCAGTCGCGCCAACAAGAAGACGCGCCAGCGCCCTGCCCCCATGGCGCGCAGCATCTGCCCGATCTCGGCCTCCGTCGCCTCGTAGCCCTGCACCAGCGCCACCAGCATCGGAAAGAAGGTGACCAGCGCCACCAGCATGATCTTGGGCATCAACCCGAAGCCGAACCACAGCACCACCAGCGGCGCGATCGCCACCAGCGGCAAGGTCTGGCTGACGATGAAGACGGGAAACAGCGCACGCCGCAGCGGCCGGAAGAAGTCGACCAGCATCGACAGCGCAAAGGCCGCGCTGAGCGAAAAGGCAAAGCCGATCAGCGTGGCCCGGATGGTCGGAATGGCATTGTCGACCAGCGCTTCGCGATTGAGCATCGCCTGCTCGAACACACGCGAAGGCGCCGGCAGTGTCGTCGACTTGATGCCGGAATAAGTGGCATAGAGCTCCCAAGCCAGCAGCAGCAACCCGACCGAAATCATGGCCGGTGCTGCCTTGACAAGAAGGCTCGCGATCGGGCTCGAAGCGGCTGATAATGAGACCACGGGCATAACCTTTGACGGGGTCGCGAATGCGGCCGCTCAGCTGGCCGACGGGCTGTTCGCCGAGACCGTGACGTCGAGGGTTACGTGGCCGGCGCCTGGCCCGAAGCGGCAGAAGGCTTCGTCCAGCGCCGAAAAGATCGCGCCGGCATCCCCGCGCAATTTCGTGCAGAAATGCTTCGAGCGCTCATAGACGCCGGACTGCTTGAGAAAATCGATGCAGCCGTAGATCTCTTCCATGTGGTCGTCGGTGCCCATCACATAGAGCGAGAACTGCGCTGCCGCCGGCTGGCCGGTCAAAGCCGCGCCACGCACCGCGGCGATTGCCGCATCCTTGCGCGGGCCGAGGGGGCCGACAGGCCCACCAAGCGCATCGGAACGGCAGATCGGATCATCCGGCTCGCCAGGGCAGCCGCGCGAGATGGTGGCTGACAACACGCAATGTTTGCCGCTGCGTGCCGCCGCCACGAACAGGTCTCGCATCGCCGGAAACAGCACTTCGGGCGGCCCGACCAGCAAGGTCGAGATGTCGTCGGTCTCGATCCTGAGCCGATCGCGGTAGGGGTCGAGCCCATCCAGCGCGCCAAGGATGACGCCGACGAAATCGTCGGCCATGGGATATAGGGAAATCTGTGCGCCTGAAAACATCGCCCGCCTCGCTCCGCTGGTATTACCCAGATCAGCTTCTAGGGTCTGTGGGCTTGCCGCCCCCGTCTCAGCCCCGACCGTACGGAGCACCCCTGTGGATGCGCGGGTTAAAGCACCATTCGAGTTGAAGCGAAAGTCGTTTTTTTGGTGTGCTCCTCCAAAAGCATTGCGCCAGGCCTGCGAAACCGGACCGTCGAGCGACAAACTTTCAACCAACAGGCGTTGTCTGGCGCCCGGTATGCGCATGGCGCAGGAAATCGACGAAGGCCCGTACGGTTGGTGCTGTATGACGCTGCTTCTGATAGCAGAGGAACCAACCGGGAAAGGCCGCGCACCAATCATCCAGCAGCGACACCAGCTTGCCGGCATCGATCAACGGGCGCACGAGGTCTTCAGCCCAAAAGGCGATGCCGACGCCCTGCACGGCGGCGGCAATCGCCATGTCGCGGCTGGAGACGACAAGCGGACCATTGACGACGACCGAGAACCATTCGCCGCCTCTGGCGAATTCCCATGCGTAGGGCCCGGCACTGCCCGGTCGGCGCCAATTGATACAGCGGTGCTGGAGCAGATCGGCCGGTGCCGACGGCGATCCGCAACGGGCGAGATAGTCCGGCGAGGCCACGGCGAGTTGGCGCTGCGTGCCGCCAAGCGCCACCGCAACCATGTCAGCTTCGAGAAATTCGCCGAGCCTGGCGCTGACATCATAGCCGGCCTCGACAATATCGACGGCGGCATCGTCGATCGTCACATCGAGCACGATGTCCGGCCATGCCTCATGAAAACGGCCAAGCAACGGCTCCAGATAGGTGGCGGCGGCAACGCTGGGCATATGGACGCGCAAGACGCCGGCCGGTGTGTCGCGCAAGGCCGTCGCATCGCCGACCGCCGCCTCCATCTCGGCCATAGCCGGCGCGAAGCGCGCATGCAGGCGCGCGCCGGCTTCGGTCAAGGAGAGGCTGCGGGTCGTGCGGTCGAGCAGGCGCAGGCCAAGCCGCGTTTCGAGCTGACGGATCGTCTGGCTGAGCGTCGACGCTGAAATCCGCAGATCTTCAGCGGCACGGGCGAAGCTGCCATGCGCCACGACAGCGGCAAAGGCTTTCAGCTCGGCATAGTCGCTACCTCGCATTATGCCAGATTCTCCAATGAGTATGATGGCATCCTATCGCATTTTCGGTATGGCGTCTGCTGCCTAGCTTGAGGACATGCCTCGAACGGCTGCAATCATCGGCATCGAGCACACTTGAATTTCCCTCTGAGCAGGAGCAACGAACATGCAGAAACTCAACGGAAAAATCGCCTTGGTGACCGGCGCCTCCTCGGGCATTGGCGCGGCAACCGCGCTGGCGCTGGCGGAGCAAGGTGCTGTCGTCGCCATCGCGGCGCGACGTCGGCAGCGCCTCGACGACCTGGCCGCACGCATCCGCGACAACGGCGGCGAGGCCTTGGCCATCGAGACCGACATCACCGACGAGGCGCAGGCCACAGCCATGGTCCGGCGCGTGCTGGAAAGCCATGGCCGGCTGGACCTGCTGTTCAATGTTGCCGGTGTCGGCGTCGCCGCACCCTTCCAGAACACCACCACCCGCGAATACCGGGAGATGGTCGACCTCAACATTCTGGGTCTGCTCTACACGATCAACGCGGCGCTGCCGTCAATGAAACCGCAGGGATCAGGCCACATCGTCATCGTTTCGTCGGGCACCGGCCGCTACATCCATCCATCCGTGGTCTATTCCGGTACCAAGCATGCGGCCAGCGCCATGGCGGAATCACTGCGCCGCGAAATCAGCAAGGACGGCATCCGCGTCACGGTGATCGAGCCGGGCGCGGTCAGGACCGAGTTCACCGCCAATATGCGCGACGATGTTCGGCTGGCTGTCGAGCAAAGGTTGGGCGACATGGAGCAACTGGAGAGCGAGGACATCGCCGCCGCCATGCTCTTCGCGGTCTCGCAGCCACCAAGGGTCAACGTTAATATCCTGACCCTCTATCCGACACAGCAGGCTTGATAACCCGCCGCAGCCCGTTCCCCGCCGCAATGGATTGCTCCATGGCGTATGAGCGTGGCGCCAGTCCGACAGTTATAAGATTTTCGCAATTTTCTTATAACTCGCTTGAAATGCGGAGCAAAAGCGCGCAGCTATAAGGGAACCGCAAATTTCTTATAACCTAGAGACATTGGTCGAACGCACGATGAAATCGATCGACATCGCTTATCGCACCTTGTTCGCTGAACTCGTGCAACGAAGCCTGGACGCGTCGTTCCAAACCGACTTCTCGACAGCGGGCAATTTCGTGCGAGTCCCCGTAAAAGGCCGCGACTACTGGTATTTTGAGGAGACTCGGCCGAAGACAACAAGACGATATGTCGGCCCGGCCAACGATCCCGAGATCGCAAAACGCGTCGCCGCCTTCAGGGAAATCAAAAGCGACCTGAAGAGCCGTCGCAAGCTTGTATCGACGCTTGTCCGCGAAGCTGGGTTGATGGAGCCGGAGAAATTTACCGGTGATATCGTTGAAGCCCTTGGCAAGGCCGGGTTTTTCCGCCTGCGAGGCGTACTGGTCGGCACCGTCGCGTTCCAAACCTACGCCGGATATCTAGGCGTAAGGCTGCCGGGGGTGGCGCTGCAAACAGGCGATGCCGACTTTGCTCAATTTCACTCGGTTTCCGTCGAAGTGAACGACAGTCTGCCGCCGATCATGGATGTGCTGCGCGATATCGATCCTTCGTTTCGCGAAATTCCACACCGAACGGATGCCGGTCGCACCACACAGTTCAAAAACGCTTCCCGGTATAAGGTCGAATTCCTGACCCCAAATCGGGGCAGCGACGACTACGCCGACCACGCGAGCGCAATGCCGTCTCTGGGCGGCGCGTCGGCGCAGCCTTTGCGATTCCTGGATTTTCTGATCCGCGAACCCGTACGAACCGTCTTGCTGCATCGATCCGGAGTCCCGGTGCTGGTCCCCTCACCCGAGCGATATGCTGTCCACAAACTGATTGTTGCCTCCCTGCGCCAAAAGAATGCAAACGGTGCCGCAAAGCGGGAAAAGGACGTTCTTCAGGCAAGCTTGCTTGTCGAGGCGATGAAAACTGCCCGCAGGCAAGACGACCTCGCCGCGGTGTTTGCCGAAGCATGGAACCGTGGCATCAGCTGGCGTGATGCAATCCAGCGGGGTCTTCGTATGCTCGATCCCGATCGGCAAGACATGGTCGAAACAATCGTTCGAAGGGCACTTTCGGACATTGGTGAAAAGCTGGACGGCTTCACCAACGCGGCAAGCTGACTGAAAAGGCGTTTGGAATGCAACGATGCCGCTCGACGACCTCGTCGAGCGGCATGCCTGGCAGAACCGGCGCTGTAAACCCTACGAAACCGCCTTCTCGCGAACCGGCAGCTTCCAGCCCGGCCTGACGAAGTGGCAGGTGTAGCCGTTGGGGTATTTCTCCAGATAGTCCTGATGTTCAGGCTCGGCTTCCCAGAAGGGGCCAACCGGTGCGACCTCGGTGACGACCTTGCCCGGCCACAGGCCAGATGCGTCGACATCGGCGATGGTGTCTTCGGCGATGAGCTTCTGTTCATCGCTCGTGTAATAGATCGCCGAGCGATAGCTCATTCCGACATCGTTGCCCTGCCGGTTGCGGGTCGTCGGATCGTGGATCTGGAAAAAGCGCTCCAGCAGCGTGCGATAGCTGATGACGGCCGGATCGAAATTGATCTCGATGGCCTCGGCATGGGTGCCATGGTTGCGGTAGGTGGCATTGGGCACATCGCCACCGCTGTAGCCGACACGGGTGGAGATGACGCCGGGATAGCGCCGTATCAAATCCTGCATGCCCCAGAAACAGCCGCCGGCAAGCACTGCGCGTTCGGTCGAAGTCGCCATATCACGTCTCCTCAAAAAGCAATTCCAGGAAAAATGCGTAGCGGTTTTCCGTCTGGAATTGCGCGAAAAGCAAGTTGGATCTCCCCATAAATGGGCATTGTCTCTTGCTTCGTCCAGCGGACCGGCCGATCTGCTTCAGTTGCCGGGTTGGGCGAGGCTGTCGATCACACTCGGCAGTTGCGGCGCGCCAGGCGTAACGGCGGCAAAGCTGATCGCCATCGGCGGCGCCTTGAGCGACCAGTCGAAGAGAACGGTTTTGACCGGCAGTTTGCCTAGCCACGCCTGCAGATAGGGTGGCACGTCGCGCCCGGGCCAGACCAGGAGTATGCCGTGATCACGCAGCCGCTGCTTGGTGATCCAGGGGGCGTACTGCATGTTCAGCTCGGTGAAGATCGACGGCTTGTCATAAGCATTGAGGCCCGCCAGCGGCGCAACAATGCTATGGCCGCCGACGATGTCGAGCCGACCGGGCGTCGCCGCGTGCCAGACGGCTTCTGCCTCATCCGAGATCTTCTGCGCCGGCCAGCAGACGGCGTCCATGCGCCCGCGCAAATTGCATTTCGTCCAGCGGATGCCCGCATAGGCACCAGATATGCCGATGATGCAGATGAGCGCGCAGATTACCAGCTTTCGCATCTCGACGGCGCCAAGACGGTGGCCCAGGAAGGCGAGCGCCACAACGCCCGCAAGATTGTACATCGGCGCGCCCCAGGCCTCGCCTGTGCCGGTGAACAGGGACGCCACCATGATGAGGATCGCCGGGCCAAGTCCCATCCACAAGAGATAGACGAGCGTACCGCGCCCGACCGGCTCTTGCGGCGGGGGCGAGCGCCGCACCAGCCCCGATATCGCCAGCACCAGAAAAAAGCCGCAGAGTCCGGCCGTCTGGACGCCGATATAATAAAAGCGGGAGCGATGCGCCATCACCCACTGATCGCGCCAGGCGGCGTAGGTCAGCGGCAGGAAATCGACGCGGTAGAGCTCGATGGCCAGCGGCGCGGCGATAGCGATGAAAACCGCAAGCCCAAGCCATGGCCACGGCGTGGCGAGCCGGCCGCGTGCCCGCGTATCCGACAGCAGCCAGATCGCGCCAAACAGCAATAGCAGGCCGGTCGAGAACTTGGCGTAGAGCCCGACGCCCGAAACCAGTCCGAGCGCCAGCCACCAGATCGGCCCACCGCCGCGCCCCGCACGCCACAACAGCCAGCAGATAGCGGCCCAGAAGGGCATCTGCGCGTAGTCATGATTGAACTGCGGGGTCGGCCAGCCGAAGAAATAGAGCGACGGCATCAACAGCACGGCGGCCAGCGCACGCCTCTGCCCGAGCATGTCGCTGGCCAGCAGATAGACCAGGACGAACGTCGCCGAGATCGTCAGCTGGGCCACGAGATATTGCGGCCAGCGGAACGATCCGGTCAGGAGATGGCTGGTCTCGAGCAGCCATGCGGGAAGTTGCGGATGCTTGTAGGTCAACAGCACCCATTCGCGTCCCCACATGAAGCCTTCGACGACATCGTTGGGCGGTGAGACGTTGATAAGCGCCGGTGCCACCGTCCAGCACAGGATCTGCATCAGGCACAAAAGAGCCAGCAAATGCCAGGGATGACGGATCAGACTGGACAAAACCGATGGGGAATCGACGCCGGACGCGGGCAATCCCACCGGCACCAAGTCATCCATCGATCCATCTATCCCCGCCATGCGGCGCTTAAATCACATAGTCCGGTTTGACGAACAGCCCCAAAAATCGAAGCTTACGAAAAAGTATAGCTGGGTGCCATTGCAGCACCAAGATCGGGCAGGAGCATCGGCGCTCCTCTCTCTAGGCAGGACAGCGTCGCACGTCTGACCCTGTCTGAAAAAATCCGGGTCCCGATGCGCCACCACCATGCCGTCATCCACTACCGTGCGCTCGACTTCTGGATGGCGCGTGCGGCCGTCCTCGTCATCATCTGCCTGCAGCTACTGGTCATCAACAACCTCTCATTCGGGCCGCGCTGGCTGGCGCCGGCGCTGGAAGCCGCCCTGCTGCTGCCCTTGTCGGTGGCCACGGCCTGGACACAGGTCGCCACCCGAAAAGCGGTCGAGGATCACGAATGGCATGCGATCGGCCAGTTTCGCATCATAATCCGCAGAACGGCCCTGACCATGACCGCCATCATCAGCGTCATGAATTGCGGCTCGCTGGTCCTGCTGGTGCGAGCCTTGCTGGAGGGGCACGCCGGCAACAGCGGCACGACGCTGTTGATCGACGCGCTCAACATCTGGGTGACCAACGTCATCGTCTTTGCCCTGTGGTTCTGGAGCACCGATCGGGGCGGGCCGCCGACCTGCGGCCTCGTCAAGCTCGCGCAGGCTGATTTCCTGTTTGCGCAGATGACGCTGAACGACCGTGATCTCCGCGATTGGCTGCCCGGCTTCGTCGACTATTTCTTCCTCGCCTTCACCAATGCGACAGCCTTCTCTCCGACCGACACGCTGCCACTCAGCCAACGCGCGAAGCTGCTGATGATGGCCGAGGCCATCATCTCGCTGCTGACCATCGCGCTGGTCGCGGCACGCGCCGTCAACATCCTTGCCTGATCGGGCCGAAACGCAAAAAGGCCCGCCACCTTGCGGCAGCGGGCAGGCTCTGGAGTGCTAGGGATCAACCAAGCATAGGGTCAACGAGCGGCGGAGGGGTTGGTTGCTGTTTGGGGTTCACTCCTGCACCCCCGGCTTGAACCTGCGAACGACAAACTCGAACAGGATGTCCGAGATCCACATGGCGCAGACGCCGATCAGGAAAGCCGCGGCAAGCGTGGTGGTGTCGTCGGCGGGGTCGGGCATCGGCAGGCCGGCGATCCTGACATACGACACCACCGGCAGCGTCAAATAGGCTGCGGCAAGCGCGCCGCAGATCGGCGAAGCCACCATTTCGCGCAGCTTGTAGCGATGCCGCGACAGCGCCCGCAGGACGCCACCGGCAAGGCCGGCGGCGACGACCGGTCCCTTGATGCCGAGCAGGTCGAAAAGATCGTGCATCACGGCCTCCATCCACAAAGCGCCTGGCCCTTTTCATTGTGCGCCAGGATCGCGGCCACCGACGCGCCGGAAAGGGTCGCCACCTCTGCCTTTGCCGGCCGTATGGGATGCTCGACCGCGCAGAATGACCCACCAGCGCTTTCGCAGCCGGCCAGCAGGAGCGAAAGCGCCAGAGCAGTTCCAGGAAAAGTGTGAAACGATTTTCCGTCCGGAATTGCGTCAAAACAAAAAGATGGAGCGGTTCTGCGTTTCCGTGAAACGACGAACCGCTCTATGATCTTGACCATTTCGCCAGCCTCCCCCTGTTGTCGTCCGGCGTCCGGCCGGCAACGGCGTCGTCGATCTTCTGGGCTTGGCTGCGCGCCGCGGCGTCGGCGGCATCCTGCCTGCCCTTCTGGCTGGCCTCGCCTTTGGCGTAGGCCGTCCAGAGACCGGCGAGCGCGGCACCCATTGCGAGCAGATACGGCCACAACTGGCCAAGCAGGGTGAGCGCTCCCATCTCATTTCACCTCGACCAGCGGCGGCGGCGCGACCATGCCGAGCGGACCGTCTCGCACCGCGTTGATGATGATCTTGGCAAGGGCAATGGCGCCGCTGATCTGAAGCGCGGTGCGATCGGTGACGCCGAACATCGTCCAGTCGAAGCCGACCAGGGCGCCACCGCAGATGATCGCGATCAGCGTGTTGAGCAGATTGTGCAGCGCGTTGGTGTTGAGGAATTTCATCAAAAGAGGCTCCCGAAAATATCGGTGACGTGCTGCCGGAAGGCCGCGAGCGCTCCGGCTTTGAGGACAAGGATGCCGGCCGCGGCAGCAGTCTTGACGGCCGGCAGCACGGGCTGGGCCGCCGGCGCCCCCTCAGCGGGCTTTTCGACATCGGGCAACGACGCGGCCGGCACAGGCGCCGGCGCGGTCACAGGTGCAGTCGACATCAGCAAGGCCTGAGCCCGCACCGACGCGACGCGATCGGACCAGCCGCGCCCGAATGTTGCCCATGTCGGCAGCCGTTTGAGAAACGCCAGCCGCGCATCGCAAAGCGCGTCGATGGTGACGCCGGCCGGCCTTGCCCTGGCCCCGGCAAGGGTGGCCGGCCCGATCCGGCCGTCCTGGGCGACGCCCAGGCACGCCTGCAGGGTTTTCGCCGCCCTACCCGGCCCGCTGTTCACGGCGAAATCGAACACGGCATGGTCGACCCCATCGGGCAATTCGGCGCCGAGCACCGCATCCCAGTAGTAGCGGCGGAAGACGGTAGCGACCTGCTGGTCGCTGATCTTGCGCAGGTCGGCCTTGGTGGCATTCGCCTTCACATACCGGCGGAAGTTGGCGAGCGTCACGCCCTTCATGGTGGCGCCGCCGGGGTCGGCCGGATTGTCCGACCACCCGCCTTCCGATTTCAAGACGAGCGCAAGCGCCCGCGCAAAGTTGCGGTCCATGGCAGTTCCTTTCCGCCCTCTCCGGGCAGGTTGCTGAGTTTTGGAATTTGGCTATAGTTGGCGCAGGACGAGGGATCTGACTTGCTGAACAACAATGCGCGAATATTCGCGCTCGATGGGCTGCGCGGCATCGCCGCGCTGTCAGTCTTCCTTCAGCATTTCGCGTCCGATGCACCATGGCATCCCATCACCTTTGCCTGGTGCGGCATCGTCGGCGTTCAACTGTTTTTCGTGCTGTCCGGGTTTCTGATGGGCAGGAAGTACTCGACTGCCCCGTTTTCAGGCTCGGCGGTGATCGACTTCTGGGTCAAGCGCGCGGCGCGCGTCCTTCCACTGTTTTTGATCTGCGTGACGGCAGCCTATGCCTGGCTTTTGCTGACAGGTCGCAACCAGCCTTTTTACGGGCTGCAGTGGGATGGATGGTGGCACCACTACGTTTTCTGGGCCGGCCAATCCGTGTTCTGGACGATCCCGAGAGAGATCCAGTTCTATCTGGTTTTCCCCCTGATCTGGTGGATGTGCCAACGCATGGGCAATGCTGCCAACTTCCTGCTGCTCGTGGCAGCGGCGATGCTCCAGGGGGTCGTCATGAGCACGCCTGTTCTCATACAGGCCGCCCCTCTGTTTCTCGTCGGTGTCGTCGCCGGGCGCATCGAGCTTGAGCCGGACAAGTCGTACGATGCCCCGGTCGTTGTGCTCCTGGTCCTCTACGTCTTGTCGTGGTCAGGCATGATCGATGTCCTGGAATTGCCAAGATCCCTGTTCGGCAACACGCTGTACCTTGTCTATCTGCCTTCTCTCGTCCTGCTTTCGACAGCCTCCCCGCTTGCCCAGCGTCTGTTGGGGCGCGGCGTGCTGAAGTGGTATGGCGACATCTCCTATTCCGTCTATCTGCTCCATCTGCCCATCTATGTCGCGCTCAAGATGTGGACGCCCATTTCGCTTTTGCCGAAACCCATCTGGTTCGGGCTGACGTTGATCGCCGTGACGATCGCCAGCTACTATTCATTCCGCTACGTCGAGACGCCGCTGCGCAGACGCATATCGCGCCTGGCGCCCAAGCCACCGGCGCCTCAGCAACCGGTTGCCAATGGAGGTGTTAGATCGGGCCAGCCAGCACCGGAGGAAGCCTCGGGGGCGCCGGCGCTCACATAGCGGCGAACGTTGGCGAACATCACACTGGATGGAACAGCTCGGGTTGGGGAAATACCACTCTGAACCCGAAACGCTCGGCGAGTGGTCCAGTCACCTGTCCAGCAGCCACCGGGATTGGGGATTATCAGCACCCGGAAGGCGCAATGGATTGCCTGGAATATAGCCTTCGCGTAGAGACGATTTCTATGGATCAAATGGTAGAAGCCAAGTCGACCACGGGTATTGGCAGCAGGTCGGATCATCGTTCAGATATCGACGTCTTGCGGGCGATTGCGGTTGCTGCGGTCGTGCTGTTTCATCTCGGCTGGACGACGGTTAGCGGCGGGTTTGTTGGCGTCGATGTTTTCTTCGTAATCAGCGGATATCTGATCTCACGCATCATCTGGACTGAGAGCGCGCAAGGTCGGTTTTCACTCAAGAATTTCTACGCTCGGCGCGCTCGCCGGCTGTTGCCAGCCCTGTTTGCAACGATCGTCGTCACCTTCGTCGTCGCCGCTTTTCTGTTCATACCGGAGCAATTCCAGGACCTGTCGAGGTCAGCGATATTCTCGCTGCTTGGACTGGCCAACGTCGATTTCTGGATGCAGTCAGGCTACTTCGATTCCGGCGCAATTCTGAAGCCGCTGCTTCACATTTGGACGCTCGCCGTTGAATTGCAGTTCTACGCGTTCTGGCCCTTCCTCATCGCTATGGCCGTTCGAAAAAGCTATTGGGTGGCCTTCTCTTTGATCGCTGCAGCCTTCGCGGGATCGCTGGCGGGTTGCCTGTGGATGATGGGGTACGATCCGACGGCAGCCTTTTTCCTCGTCCCATTCCGGGTCTGGGAGTTCGCTGCAGGCGGGCTGGTGTTTCTTGCCGAGAGACGGTTGTCGAAAGTGTATGCGGACCTGCTCTATGTCGTGGGGCTGGCCGCGATCCTGTTTGCCATCTTCGGCTATTCAGAACGGACTGCTTATCCTGGCGTTGCCGCTCTCGCGCCCGTCCTGGGCACGGCATTGATGCTGCTCGGCGGTCAAGGCCGGCTGGCAAGAAAGGCTCAGTTCAGGCCGGCTATCTACCTCGGCAAGATCAGCTATTCGGTCTACCTGGTTCACTGGCCGCTGGTTGTCTTCATGGTGTATAGATTTGGCGCCTTGGAAGTGTGGCAGATCCTCGCCTCGCTTGTTGCAACCTTGGCACTTGGCGCCGCCAGTTACCATCTCATCGAAGTGCGCTATCGCAAGCCGCGCCCGTTGAAGTTGGGGAAGACGTTAATTTTCGCCTGCCTCACTGCCGGCTTCATGGCAGCCGCCACACAGAGCTGGGCGATAGATGGGTGGGTCTGGCGGATGCCCGCTGCATTCCGTAGTGCTTATGTTTTGGACCTGAAAAAGGAACACACATCACGTTTTCGAACTCCACTCCGTTGCTGACACCGCACGATTTCAAACCACCAAAAGGCATCTTCTGATCATTGGAGACTCTCAGGGAGCGGATATCATTAACCTGCTCGTTGAGACTGGTGCGGCAAAACAATTCGAAATTATCTATCGCCAACTCGATTGGCGGTGTGGCGTACCGATCCTCCCTGTCGACCTGTCTGACAGGTATTGGAAATCAATAAACCCGTTTGCTGCAGCAGTTGCGAAACCCTGCAACGAAGCGTACTCACTCATCCGGTCCACACCGGCGTCGCTAGAGCATGCCGATCTTGTGATGATCGCGCTGTATTGGCAAGATTTCGCATTTCCATACGTCCAGACTTCGGTTGACGAAATGCGATCCCAAACAAGCGCTCCAATCTACGTTGTCGGGAGCAAAAATTTCACAGGCAGCAGCCTTCAGTTGCTTAATAAGCACGGCACCTTTGCAGGCATCGATGAGTACGCATTCCGAGAAATCAGCCCCGTGGCGAGAAAGATCGACACTTTCCTCAAGACGCTATCGCACGTAAATTATATCGATCCGTTGGTTGCCGTATGCCCGCATAACCAGTGCGAAATATTTACCGACAAATCCGCGCCGGTTTTTTGGGATAGCATGCATTGGACGAAAGCCGGCGTGCAACTTATAGCGGCCAAGAACGGCGTGGCCATCTTCCCGTTTCTCGACACAAAGCGGGCGGTCGGCAAGAACTCACCCTAGGGTTAGGTTCGACAGCCGAACGGACTTCGACCCGGTGGGTCGGTTGCTAAAGAGCAGGCGCGAATTAGGCGGCGACAGGCACTGCCGGCCTCTCGACTTTGACCCCATTAATCTCGACACGCTTTTTGCCGGCGCGCCGCGAGGCAAAGCGTTTGCCCCATTCATTGGTCCAGTTCTCCCATGCGTAGAAAGTCAGCGTTGCGACCGGGACGATACACAGTAACGATATTGCGAGCGCCAGCGCATAGGCCTGAAGTTCGCTGAGCCCTGAGTGCCGAAGCCGTCCGAACAACGGAAACAGAGCAGCAATAATCGGACCATGCACTAGGTAAACCGAATAGCTGATATCGCCTAGCCATCTCGTTGCCGCGTTGACCAGCGGCTTGATGGGGAACAGGTAGAGCCCAACCAGCAGGCAAAAAAACATCGGCCCTTGCCAATAGATAGCCGGGCCAAATGGCACCCTACCCGTGACAATCACATAGAACTGAAGCGGCACGAACGCCAGCAGGACGGCGCCGATCGCCCGTCTATGGCTCCATTCGCCGGCAATCTGAACCACATGAAACGCGATGATTCCGAACATGAACATCGGCGCCAGATCAAATATCGACTGACGAATGTAGATGCCCGGGTCTGCCACTACATCCCCGATGACCGAGCGAAAGACCGTGGCCACGACGAGCGCAATGACAAGCGCTCGGATCGCCAAGGTTACACTTTTGGTCCTCGCGTAAATGAAGGGGAACACCAGGTAGAACGCCATCTCAACACCAATCGTCCAACCCGCAAAGATAATTGAGGTCTGGTAGCCACGGCCTGGGATGAAGTTGAAAATAAACGTCAGGTTCGCCAGGATCGTTTTGAGATTGTAGGGAAGACCGGCCGGGTTCCACCAATACGAAAAGATTGCGACGGCATAGAACAGCGGAGCTATCCGAAAAAACCTCCGCAGCATGAAGCCGAGATATGGCCTCTGTTCGTTGTCGTGCTTCGGCATTGTGAGACAGAGGGAAAAGGCGCTCACAAGGAAGAACAGATTGACGCCCATGACGCCGCTTCGGACTAATGTTTCCGGCCACCATGAAAGCACAGTGCGCGGATTGGGCATCAGCGCGACGTGAGCCATCACGACCCACAGGGCGGCTATACCACGCAGCGCGCTGAGGTAGGGGAAGCGGTCCGACTTGCCCGGCGTCATTGTTTTTCCCAGATCGACCCCACCGCCAAACCGTGATGTCCCTGCCGTACATGGATTAGAATTTCGACGCAACAATTGAGATCAACGTCGGGCGCTAATGCTCGATGTCGCGAAGGTCGGTGACGATGATGGTTTTGCCTGCGCCGTTCGCGCGCGCCCCCATGAAGCCGCCAAGGTATGGCCCGGTGAGCGCCACGGTGCCAAGGTTGGCACCGCTGACGAAGACTTGAAGGTTAAACGTACCGGCCACAAGGATAAGCCGCCATTGGCGGGCCACACCGCTAAAATCCACAGCGTTGAGAGCGGTCGTTGCGTATGTGGCGGCGCCTGTCAGCTGGTAGACGTTGACGAAGCCAGAGGCATCCAGTCCGACGCCGACACCCATACGCGCTGTAAGGGGGCCAGCACCACCAGAGGCTACTGTCGTGACGCCGTACAGGATGAATTGAGTGTCCTTCGCCATGTTTGAGTTGAAGGTGATGTCGAACCCACCCGCTGCAAAATACGGTGAGATCAGGAGATCATCTTCAATGAAGGCGCTGTCTGGACCGGCCCCATAGTGCGTAATCGTTTGCAAGGCGCGATCCCTCCAAAGGTCACGGCTTTGCGCACCTCCGACGAATGCCTTCTTGGTCCTCGTCCTTCTCGATCTAACGTAGCTAAGGCCGAGGGAGGCTGTCCCGCCACCGGATGCCATGGTGAGCAGATGGAGCCCAACGGGAACGTCCCGCGCGATGCACACTTCGTGATCATGCACAAAGTCACCGCCAAAAGCGGCTGTCGACAGTTGGTTGATACCACCGACCGACACTTGATCCCAAGCGACGTCAACACCGTTCTTGCCGCCAGCCCAGATGGGATAGGCGATGCAGATGTCTAACCCCGGCACGTCGACGCGCACCGCAACCTTGAGGCTCTTGGCGTGGTCTATGGCGTCCGAGATTAGCTGGAAGCCTGTCCGTGTGGCCGGCGCAGGGAGGGGCGCATTCGCTGGATCGATGGTAACGGCTCCCTCGATGGTCGATATAAACTGATCAGGACCAGCAAGACCAGCATGAGGATGCAAGAAGGGGGTCGCCATCTGTAAGCCAATAGCCCGATAGGTGATTACCGTGGGGTGGCATCCATCCGGCACAAGGTCGGACACACGGTAGCGGCCAGTGCGCACCCATGAGTTGATCATGTCGTAAACCTCGATAAGAGGCGCATCGGTAGCCAGTGCCACGTCCCGCATGATCTGAACGTAGTTCTTCAGTCGGTTTGCCTTGTCGGGCGTCCCCAAGGCGGCAATAGCAAACATCGGATTGGGCGTCTGCAGGATCGGAATTTTGCCGTACTTGATGCAAATATTGACAAATGCCAGCAGGTTTTTCCGATACTGATCCGGCGTGGTCGGAGGTATGTTCTGGCAGTCATTGATGCAGTGATTACAGATGACGATCTCCGCAGTGCTGACGGCCATCTTGGCTTCGAATGTTGAGCCGGAACCATCGGTGCCCTCAAGCATCTGCTGTGAACGGGAACCGCTGACTGCACGATTGGTGACCGTAACGGCAGAGCTAAAATAGTAATCCCGCAGCACGGATTGCAGCTTGTCCGGGGCGGGCTGCGGAGTAATCCCTCCAAGACCGCTGTCAACACCCAGCATAGTGCTGTCCCCAAAGCACTCGATCTGTGTGGACACGCCGTTCCACATGTCAACGGCCTTTGCCGCCAGCGCGGCCTTTGCGCCGCCGTAGGCAAGCAAAATGTTATTGTCCACATAGGCTTTGATGCTTTGCTGTGTGGGCACTTTTTGATCGCTGTTTGAGTGCATGTCATCTTCATCGACGATGTCAGATTTCAGCACCGGATCGGCATCCCCCGTAATGCTGAGGCTGGTAGTGCCGATGACTGGGTCGAGAGTGTTAAACTGGTACGTTTTCGCGCCGTTCCCCGACCCCAGTTGCACGTAGACAGTGGTTCCCTTCTGCATAGTCCGCGACGTGCGAGCGTCAGCTGCGCGGTACCATACGCCTTCGCTGGCCGTGTAGATGCCATTGGTTGATTGGTCCGATTGGTTCGTCACCAGCACCCGGTCGCCGACCTCGGTCAGCACGCCGTCGATGGTCTTCAGACCCGACAAGACGATGTTGCCCGTGGTTGCCAGGCGCACGGGTTCGCGTTCGCCGGTCAACAGGCGAACGGCGGCAGTTGCAGGTCGGGCCATAGGGCTTGCTCCATGAAAAAAGCCCCGCGAAAGCGAGGCTGTGAACGTTGCGGATCGTGTGGCGGTTTAAATGCGGCCTGGCCCTGCTTTGAAATGGCCTGGCCGGGAATTACGGTGACAGCGCACTTCTTGCCAACTGCGTTCGGCCGTCATTGTGTGCAGGTTGATCGGGAAGGCGAGGCAGGCGCCGAAATGAAAATTGTCGGGCGCCGATGCAATTAGCATGCGCTTTATTAGTTCCGGAAAATTTTAACGAATCGTTGACCGCGCTGTCCCAGAATAGGACGGCGCGGTCAACCCCAACCGGACTGCGCCGGCGGCTCCGGCACACAGCGCCCCCCGCACTGTCGGAGCCGCTACTTACACTCCCTAATATACCAGCGATGGTTGAATCAACTGTTACCGCACGTGCTTTCCACGGCCCTTTCCCGATCGTTAAACTTTGATGGAACGCCGGGATTGGCTTGCCACAGAGGTCCCAGAGCCTTGCACAACCCCACTTGCGGAATTCTAGCGTGAGCGCATGGCGATGCTGTCCGCGCCCACCATGTCGCCCAGCGCGTCGTCCGACAGGCAGCAAGACAGCACGATAGGATCGGCCCCTATCACCGGATCGAAAGTTTCGAAGGCATAGACGAGATGGGACGAGACCGCGCCTTGCCGCACGTATACCGTGGTGCTCTTCTGCAAGGTTCGCGCGCTGCGCGCGTCGGCTGCGCGAGGCCAATGGCCTTCGCTCACCATATATATGCCGTTCTGCGTCGCGTTCGTCTGGTCCTTGACAAGCACCCGGTCGCCGACTTGGGCTTCTACGGCGTCGATGGTCTGCACGCCGTAGAGGGCAACGTTCGCGGTGGTCGCTAGGCGCACGGGTTCAAGCTCGCCGGCCAACGGGTGAACGGCGGCAGCAGGATGGGCCACAGGCTTGCTCCATAAAAAAAGCCCCGCGAAAGCGAGGCTTCAGATGTGAGATTTTTGGCGATTAGCGCGGATGTGCGACGCCCTTAATCGAGCGGATCTTACGGGAGTGGCTGGAAACGAACGCCTATCTGCCGGTCCGAATGATCGACGAGGAAAGCGAGACGGACGGGAGCGCGTAGGCTTACGCGTAACGGTCGCTGTCATCTTGGCGTTCATCGCCATCGTGGCCTTGGATTACATAGGCAACCGGCCGAGAGCATAATAGGTGATAGCGGGGGTCTAAACGCTAGGCCCTAGTCTAAGCGCCGCTGTCCTGGTGTCTTCGGATGGCTGGTGAAAGAGATGTTTCGGTCAGGGCGCCCAGCGTCACGGCAGGGCTGGCAGAATAGGACCCGGATCAAATCCCAATGAAGGCAGCCGTGGTCTTCGCCGAGACGGTCAACCAGCGCCTGGATATCGAGATCCCCATGGCGCTGGCACGTCATACAGTCGACGGAAAGCCCCGACCCGATCTGCAGCTTCTTGCCGAGCGTGTCCTCGACAAACGGATATTTCATGGTCATGGGATGGCGCTACCCATCCTCGGGAGGCCGCACCGGTCCTGTCCCGAACCATTGAATGAACCGCGCATCCTTGCCGGTGATATCCTTGACCGTCTTCAACAGCGCTTCGTGGGTGCGCTGGAGAGCCCGGTAATGCTCGCTACCAGGTGATAGCAACGGCTGGACGATGCTTTTATGAAGTCGTTCCGCCTCGACCAAGAAGCGCTCGATCTCAGCCTCTGAAAGGTGCTTGGAAAGTTTGGTTCTGGCCATAGGCGAACTCCGTTAAACGGGGCGCCGCAACGAGAGGATTATATTCCTGATCTCGATGATGCTGGCAAGGGCTATGGTGTGTTGTCAACCGCCGTGGTCTTGTCGGCCAGACTGCATGGCGCTGCTTGACCTCCTTGTGACCGCGGCGCAGTGTTTGCCAATGCGCGCGCAGCGTGCGCAGTCCAATTGGGAGTCGTCCTTGGTGGGCGCAGGGGCCGTCGATGCGGGCAGCCATGACGCTTGGTTAGGCATCCTGCTCGTTCTCACCTCTGCACTCGCGTGGAGTACCATGGGCTTGTTCGTGCGCATGGTGCCCGACGTTGACATATGGAATGTCGTTTTTTGGCGCTGCATCTTTGGTGGACCTTCAATCATTGCTCTCGCTATGATTGAACGGAAGCGTTGGTCGTTCGAATGGCGACGAACCATGGCGCCAGCCGGCATCGGGATAACCTCGCTCATTGCCACTGGCCTCTTCGCCTCCATTTATTCCATGCAGAACACCACCATCGCGAACGGTGGTGTCATCTACTCCACCGTTCCGTTCATGGCAGCCATTCTTGCCTGGCTATGGTTTCGCGAGCGACCCGGTGTCAGTACGATTTTCTGCACATTTGCTGCCATCGTGGGTGTTGTCGTAACCGTAAGCGGTACCGTCCATGCGGGTGGCGGGCATCTGAAGGGCGATCTTGCGATGGTCTACGTGGCCTTAGCGATCGCCATGATGACCGTCATCATGCGCCGCTTTCGCGACACACCGATGCTGGAATCCGTCGCTGTCGCCTGCTTCATGGCGGCGATCTTTGCGTTCTTTTTCGCTGATCCATTCAATGTCCCTATCGGCGAGATAGCGCTGCTCGGTCTTTTTGGAATCATCACGCAAGGTGTTGCCCTCGGGGTCTACACGATGGGCGCACGGCGCCTGCCCGCCGCTCAATCCACCCTGCTCAGCTCGGCTGAAATGCCAATGGCTCCGCTCTGGGTCTGGTTCTTTTTCGATGAGATGCCTGCGACGGAAACGTTCGTAGGCGGTGCATTGGTGCTTGCAGCGATCCTGTCGAATATTGTGATGGAGCTGCGAGCCGGTCCAATTGCAGAGGCCAGTTAAGCACCAGTCATCCATGGCTGGGCTCTTCAATGCTCTTCCCTAAAATCCTGTAGACCTCACGAGGCGTCTCCATCGCTAGGCCGTTCGGCTGCGCCAAACCGGACAAGCGCTTTTGCCGTGTTGCTACGCCAGGCTGCCTCGGCTGCTTGCCTCGCCATCGGGTTGCCCATCTTGGCGATCAGATCGAGCCCGCTCTGGAGGATCGCCTCGAATGTGCTGGCGTCAGCGGGGTCGCTCTGCGCGATGGCGCTGAGCGAGGCGTCCTGCACTGCGGTCCACTCGGCCAGCTCATAATCATCACGCCGCCCTTGCTGCCTTGCGGCCATGCGCAGCGAGCCGGGCGCGCGCATCGCCTCCTTCTGGCTGGCGAAAGCGGCGCGCTGGCTTTCGGGCATGGTCTGCAAGGCATCGTCGAACAGCGTGTCGAACAGGCCGGATTTGGCCACCCGGCCGGTGCGCGGATCGACCTGGCCGTACATGGCGTCATGCAGGCCTGCGCCGTCGGCCGGTGCATTGGCCGTCACCTCGTCTTCCGCCTCCGCGATGCGGCCGTTGAAGCGGCGGCGCGCGATCTCGGCGTCGAACGCGTCCTGCCGCTCCTTCATCTGCCGGTAGCGCTCGGCGACGGCGGAAAGCTCGTCCCCAAAACCCTGCATCGCCCGGCCGACCGGCGAGCCGTTCGGGTATTGCACCGCATTGCCGGTCTCGAGCCGTCGCTGGGCTATTTGGAGAGGAATGGTCGCCATTTAGGTGTTCCCCGCCCATGAAGCCCTGAGGGTCGAACCGCCGAGGATCACCGACCGCGTCGGCACCGCGCTCGTTGCCATGCCTGAGGTCGGGCTCTTCGTCGGGTCGTAGATTTTGGAAAGGCCGCCAACGAGGGCATTGCCCGCGTTGAAGATCGACGCCGCCACCGCCTGCCGGCCGGAAAAGCGCGAAATGGCAGCTTGCGTGCCAAAATTGTTCTGGCGCAGCTGCGAGCTGTACTGGATCGCCTTGAGGTCGAGCTGGCCCTGCCCGGCGTTGGCCGCCAGCACCTCGGCCGGCGAGCCGGCCATGCCGACGCCGGATGCGCCGGCCTGGGCGCGCGCCTGCGCCTGCAGGAGGTCCTGCCTATGGCGCTCCTGGCCCTGTTCGAAGGGGGCGCTTTGCACGTCGGCCCGCGCCTGCTGCTCGTAGGCCCTGGCTTGGGCGTCGGCCATCTGCTTCGACTGCCGGCCCTCGGCCAGCGCGCCGCCGACCGAAAGAGCGGTGCCGAGAAGAGCGAGTGTGCACATGGTTCAGCCTCGTTCGCCCAAGGGTTTGGTTGCGGGAAGGAATTTGCTTTTGACGCCTTCGGGGCGCCTGACTTCGGGGGGCTTGCCTTCGACCCGCTTGACCGGCGCGCCGAGCGCCGGGCGCGGGTCGAGCGCGCCGCCGGGGCTGAGGAAGGACAGCAAGAGCCGGTCGGCCTGCAGCGCCGGCCGGCTGAGCCGGGTGGGTGCTGAGGCACGCGGCCCGGCCATCGCAGTGCGGCGGGTGGTGGTCAGGTTCACCTTCAAATCGGCGACGCCGGCGGCGTCGAACAGGCCGTTGGCGGTGGCGATCGCGCGAGCCAGCGCATCGGCCTCGAACAATTGTTGGCGCAGTTCTTCGACCAGCCGGCGGACGCAGCGCCAGCGCTCGCCGAGCAGAGCTGCCCTCGCCTTGATCTCGTCGCCAAGTGCTGCGATGTCGGCGCGGGCTTCGCTCTGCGCGACCTCCGCGCGGCGCTTGCCGGCGGCGTCGATGGTCTTTTCCAAAAACGCGATTGCCGCGTTGCAGTCGTCGAGCGCGGCACGCGCGGCGGCAAGGTCGCCATCGCCGAACACCGCGCGGTCCTCGGCTTGCGCCAGATCGGCCCTGCGGCGACGCGCGTCGTTGAGGTCGGTGTCAAGCAAGGCGATGACGGCAGCGAATTCGGCAGCCGTCCGCGCCCTGCCGAGTTGCTCGGCATGGGGGAATGTCATCCGGTGGGGGTCCTTTTGGGGGAGTGAGAATGGTTTGCGCAGGGAGAGCGCGGCACCGGAGTTGCCAATCTCCCCCCTCGTGGGGGAGATGCCCGGTAGGGCAGAGGGGGGCGCGAAGGATCGCGGCGGTCAGTTCAACTTGCGAGCAGCACGGAGCCAGCCGCCGTGTGTGATTATGGTTGTCGGATAGGTCGGCGGGACAGCGCCCCCCTCTGGCCTGCCGGCCATCTCCCCCACGAGGGGGGAGATCGGCAGCTCCAGCGCCTCGCGGCTAAGGCTCCGCGTCGAACACCGGCGTGAAGGCGCGGATGGTGCAGGGCGTCGGGTTGACGTGGCGGATCCTCACCCTTCCCTGCCCTTCCCAGCTGTCGTCGATCGGCACCTCGACATTGCCGGTGAACAGTGTCGCCCCGCCATCCGGCGCGACAATCGAGGGCATGCGCACCGGCTCCCAGCGGCCTCGCATGAGCGATTGCACTTCGAGCCCGGTGGTGTCGGTCTCGAGCAGCGACAGGATTGCTTTCGCCACCTTCTTGCGGCGGCCGATGATCGAGCCGTCGCGGCCGCCGACATCGAGCTCCAGCGTGTCGGCGCCTGCCGCATAGGGCAGGCCGAGCTGCCATTTGGCCGATGCAGCCGACCCCGCCGGCAAGGTCACGGCGCCACCGCTGCTGACGGTCAGGCCGCGATAGACCTTTGCGCCGGCCAGCACATCGACGGACTGGCCGGCGAGGTGTAGCGCGCCGCCCACCGTGGTCACCGCCGCGCCGGAATAGGTGAGGCCGCAATCGACCTCGAAGGCGTCGCCGATCGCGCCATATTCGAAGGGCGCGGTCTTGATCTCGATGAAGCGCCTGGTGGCGCCGCCAATGGTGCGCTTGACCACCAGCCAGAGATCGTCGTTGCCGTTCTGGCCGGGCGTCACCACAGCACTTTCGACAATCGCCCGTCCCAACCCGCCGAAGTCGCCGCCCAGGCGATGCCGGTGCATGCCTCGGACTTCCTGCGATGGCTGATGGGTATAGCCGCCAAGCTCGCCATTGCCGAGCGGGAACCACAGCAGGGGATCGGGGTCGGTCTGGAAGGCCAGTTCGACCACCCCAAGCTTCGGGATATGCTCGGAGATCTGGCCGACATCATCGGAGGTGAAACGGCTCTGCGCGGTCTGCGTCAGCTCGGCGATCGATTTGCGCGAGCGCGTGACATAGAGGAACGACTGGCCGGCATCGACCGGACGGATGCGGGCACAGCCGAAGGTGCGCGAACGCCGGTTCTTGAACGAGGTCGGCGTCAGCGCCTCGTCGATGCCCGAGCCCGACAGGGCCCGCACCCCGCCCGACGTGCCGATCAGCAGCGCGCCGTCGGATTCGGCGATCCAGACGATGTCGTTGGCCTGGCCGCCGCCGGCCTGCACGAACTCCAGCGCGTCGTCGTCCTTCTCGCCGAGCGCGAAATTGTCGAAATCGCCGGTGGCCGAGGCATAGACCGAGAATTTCCGGCTGAACGCCAGGCGTTCCTCATAGAGCGAGCCCGACTGGACGTACTTGCCGGGAACGAAGGTACCGAGCCGCCAGCGGGTGATCGGGCCGAGGTCAGGCAGAGCGAAGCCATAAAGCTGGATGGTGACCACGGTGGTGCTGGTGCGGGCGATGATCTTGGCCCAACGCCAGCGCCCGTCCGAGCCGAACAGGCGGACAGCGCGGCCGACATCGCTGGCCTGGAACCCGGTGCCGCCATTGATGCCGACGGTGGAGGAGGCCGTCAGGTTGAACGGCGTCTGGCTGGCGGCGGCGCGATTGAAGGTCAGTTCGGCGAAGTCGACATCGGTGGCACCGTCGATCGCCTTCCAGGTGAAGCGATGGTATTCAAATCCGGTCTTGTTGACGAACTCGTAGAAGCGGGTTTCACCGGCGTTCCAGGCGATCTCGCTGGTCCGGGTGTCGAGCGCCACCCATGTCGTGCCGTTGTTCGACCCTTCGAGCACCCAGTTCGTCGGCGTCCTGTCCTGGGTGCCGCCCGAGCGTGCGGTCAGCGTGTAGTTTTCGACGATGACCTGCGCCGCCGGCCGTCCGGTAGGTGACGGAACCGGTATCACCGACAGTGCCGACGTGGCTGACGCTGTCCTTGTCGAACACTTTCCACGCGTCCACGGACCCGCCAAAGCCCGACACCGTGCCGCTTGGCGCGGCGTTGGATGTCATCGGCGGCGTCAGCGAACCGTAGTCGGACGGGACCAGCGCCGTCGCCGTGGCATTGATCGGGTCATAGGGACCGTCGAGGAACTGGTAGTCGCTCAGGGCCCATGCGGTCTGCGCGGTGCGCGTCAGCACCTTGGTCGGATAGGTCTCATGGGTGATCCACATCTGGTCCGCGGACTGCACGAACTGGAGGTTGAACAGGTCCGCCTCGAGATACGGCGTCACCACCTCGACCGTGCCGACGCGGGCGCCATAGGCGTACACGCGGATGTAGAGGTCGCCGAATTCGAGCGCGTAGGCCTGGTTGGCCGAAAAGATGAAGGGGATCAGCCGCGTCTTCTTCGTCGAGATCTTCACCTCGCCGGCAAAGTAGGTACCGCCGCGCCTTGCGGATGCCGCCATGCGGCAGCGTGACGAAGTTCTCGCATTTGGCCAGTGCCGCCCGATAGAAATCGAGCGACGCGCGCGCATGCAGGCGCGGCGAGATCTCGCCGCGGGTGAAGACGTCCTGGACCGGATAAAGCGTCGTCATCAGCGCATAGTCCTGCTGTCGCCGCGCTGGTGCGCCCAGGACGCGGTGTAGGGCCGGCCGCCGCGCTGGATGGCGCTGGCGTTGAGCGCTGCGTCCAGCGCCCGGTCATAGGCCGAGCGGGCAATGTCGATCATGCCCGACTTGTGGGTCAGCGGATGCGCGACCTTGATGGCGAGTGCCGCCACCAGCACTTCGGTGAACAGCGCGTCCCAGTCGTTCGGATCGGTGAGGTTGGCGACATAGCGGATCGCCAGCGGCCCCGGCTGGTCGCTGTATATCAGGTCGGCCTCTTGCCGCCACGAGACCGGCACGCCATCCGGTTCGCCATTGCGGGTCGGCGGCAGCGGCCGCAGGCAGTCGGCCGGCAACTCGTAGGCGAAGTTCAAGCTGGACGCGTTGCCGCCGGTGTCCGAGCCCGCGACCGTGACGCGCAGGATCGCGAACACCCAGGCATATTTGGTCAGCTCCGCCTCCCGTGTCAGGTCGAAATGCAGGTTGATGAGCCGTGCGGCCTTGACGTCCTGGTCGAGACTGTCGATCGGCGCCTCGTCGAGCACGGCAAGCGCCATGTTGGCGATATCGAGCGGGGTGATGGCCATGGGGTCGGGCCTCCGTGAGAAGGGTTGATGGGATATCTTCGGCCATGAAAAAGCCGCTGCGAAGCGGCTTGGGGATTGGATGGCGATAATCAGCGATCGCGCTCCACGGCGCCCCCTCTGGCCTGCCGGCCATCTCCCCCCTCGAGGGGGGAGATCGGATGTCACGCCGGCCTTCGCCAATCTCAAACGTTGACGAAGAGGCCCGGCTTTGAAACTGCCAATCTCCCCACTTGAGGGGGAGATGGCCGGCAGGCCAGAGGGGGGGGGCGCGACGGAACGCAGCTTTGGAAAGGAGCGGGCGCAACGCCCCCGCCCGCTTGATCAGGCCTCGGTCGTCTTCAGCGCGATGAACGTCATCGCCTTCACGCTCGACGCAGTGCGGTCCCAGTTGGCCGCCAGCGCGAGTTCCGCATCGGTGGCGAATTCGCCGGCCGAGGCGGCGTCGAGGAAGCGGGTGCCGGGAACATGTGGCACGAAGTGCCTTCGGCCGACCATTTCGGTGACGCCGCCGCCATGGCCCTGGCGCGGCTTGCGGTCAAACTCCAGTGGCCCGCCTTCGGTGTTCACCGGCAGCTCGTTCCACAGGATCGCCTTGTCCTTGAACATGAACGCCGTGTAGACGCCCGCCGTCACCGGAATGTCGTCGTCGACCACGGCGCGCAGCCCCATGTAATAGGGGATCAGCGTCCCGCCCTGCTGCGAGGAGGGCACATAGTCGATGAGGTCGGCGAGCTTCAGCGCCTTCATCTGTTTGGAGTGCATCCAGATCGTCTTGAACTTGTCGGCGCGGTCGCCCATCAGATAGGCGGCCTCGATGATGTCGGTGTCGACGATGGAGGCGCCGGTGCTGCGCACCAGATCGCTGCCGTCATTGGCGATGTTGTCGGCGACGACGCCTTTCAGGATGCCGAGCAAGGTCAGCTTGTTGGCGCGCTGCCAGTACTCGGTCTGCCGCTTGACGATCAGCTTCTGCGGATCGTCACCCGCCAGGATCGAGGTCAGGTCCGGAACGCCCCACGCCTGGGCACGGACATTGCGGGCGGCGACTTCGCGGCGCGAACCGATCTTCTTCATTTCGATCGAATCGGCCGGATCATCATTGACCGGCTCGGACGGGTCGTTGCCGAGATCCTTCCAGCCGGGCATGTCGACCGAGCGGCCACCCATCGACAGTTTCGAGGCGATGGCCGGGTCGGAAAACAGGATTCCGGCCTGGTAGATTTCGAGCGACTGGACATGTTCCTCGAACGCATATTGCGCATAGACGGACGGCACGATCGCGTCCGCGATACGGGTGTAGGCATCTGCCATTTTTCTCTTCCTTCAGGGTTGGGTGTTGGCGAAGGTGTGTCGGGATTCAGGTCAGGCCGAGCCGAAAACGATGGCCTTCGAGAACCGGAGCGGAGCGGACATTTGGGTCCGTGAGCGCCGGAAGCGCAGAAAGCCGTCGTTTGCAGGCCGGCATCACCTGAATATCGGCACAGCTTTAGAGGGGGTTGTTGGGCATCCACCGATCCGGGTTCTCACCGGCTTCGCGGGCCAGCCTCCGGGCACGGGCGGGGTCGCTTTTGACGAGGGCTGAAATCGCCGAAATGTTGCGTTCGCCGGCGGCGTTGCGCTTGAACGGATTGGCTCCGCTGAAAGCAGCACCGCCGTCGATCGTGTCTTCCGTGAACATCGCCTCGCCGATGGCGTGGAACGCCTTGGCGATCTGCGGATCGGTCAGCGCCCCGTCAGGCAGAAGGATGCCCTTCGCCTTGTAGGCGTCGACCAGGCCGAGCTTCTTCATCGCCCGGTTGGCGACCTCGAGCTTCCGGCGAAAGCCGTCGCTGTCGGTCGGCCCCCAGTCCCTGACAAGGTCGTCATGGGTGGCCTCGACCGAGCGGGCGAGCGCGATCTCCTGTGCTTTTGCCTGCTCGGCCATGTAGCCGACGAACTTGTCGTGATAGGCCTGCGCGGTCTTCGGCGAGGCACCGGCTTCAACCGCCCAGGCCTTGGACGCCTGGGCGAGTTCGTCCGAATAGGCAAAGTTTTCCGGCAACCCATCCGGGCGCCGGTACTCGACCTTTTCGGACGAGGTGACCGGACGCATCGCCTCGGGCAGCCGGGCATGAAACCGGTCCCAGTCTTCCCGGGATGCGTCGGGCTGGGGAATGCGCAGGCTCTCACCCTGCTGCCGCTCCAGCTCCGCATAGGATGTGAAAACCCGATCGAGGCTTTCAGGCTTGGTCCAGCCCTTGGTTTCAGCGAGCTTGCGGTTGCCTTCGGAAAGACCGTCAAACCAACTTTGGCCGACAGGCGCGGCGGACCCGTTGTCCGCACCAGCCGGTGATCGTACCGGGTTGCCCGCCGGCCGCGCACGCGCCGCCACGGACCCGGCGTCTGCCAGATCTGTCATGTGATGTTCCTTTGTGAGGGGTTAGAGCGGGATGAGATTAATTTCGGTCATAGCCTGAGTTTTCGAAGTAGTG
>NZ_JBWKME010000123.1:0-3947 GCF_056431085.1 Mesorhizobium waitakense
GCACAAGGGCCATGGAAAGTCCGCGTCAGGCCAATTTATGACGCAGTAAGATTAGCGGCCGACACGGCCCAGATGCGTGTCCTGAAAGCCGGTTGACAGCTTCAGGCCGTAGCCCAGCGCACGATCGATGGCGATGTGGGCGATCCAGATCAATGCAACCGCCGTCGCGGTCGCTTTGCCGGACAGGTGACCGGCCAGCAGCAGCAGCACGGGCACGATCAGGATATGCAAGGCGTTGTAGGCCAGGGCACCGACGCGCGGCCCCGCCACAGGTCAGGCGCCAGGATAAGCAATCCGAAGAGCCACCAGCTTATACCGGTTGAAGCGTAGAAGACGACGGCAGCCACCGCAACGATGGCCCATTCGAGCCGGATTGTCAGGTCGAGGGGTTTCATTCCTGGCCGATCATTCTTGGCCGATCATTCCGGCCTTGTCGTTTATTCGGGCGTCGCCCGTCATTCGCAGCGCTTGGGGCGCAGCCTCACCACGATGTCGACATTGGCGATTTCCATCCCCTCCGGCGGCTCCGGCAGGTTGGCAACCGTCACCGGACCGCTGTCGATGTCGAATATGCGGTTTTCGCCTTCGATGTAGAAATGGTGGTGGTCGGAGGTGTTGGTGTCGAAATAGGTCTTCGCGCCCTCGACGGCGAGGATGCGCAACAGGCCCGCCTGGGTGAACTGGTGAAGGGCATTGTAGACGGTGGCCAGCGACACCGGCACGCCGGCGGCGACCGCCTCCTCGTGCAGTTCCTCGGCCGACAGATGGCGGTCGCCCTTGGCGAAAAGCAGGTCGGCCAGCGCAATGCGCTGGCGTGTCGGCCTCAGGCCGGCTTCACGGACCCGCTTGTCCACAGCGACATTTTCCTTCCGACCGTCCAGGCCCATCTTCTCGTCGAACCCCACAGTTCCGCCCTAAGACACGCCCAGAATGGCAAAAAAATGAATGTCTGCCGAAACCGAACCCCTGCTGACATATATTCTGTCGTCCGAATGCGATCAATAGCGCGCATTGACCCGAGCAGACGAGCAGGTTAAGCGCAAACGCCGGTTTCCGGCCTGAAACAGATTGTGTTAGGAAACCAACGACAAGGGCGCCCGATAGCCCGGAACGATGTGGGGACGAAATTGATGGCGGGTTCGAAATCCAGCTACGACTACGACGAATTGCTGGCCTGCGCCCGCGGCGAACTGTTCGGACCGGGCAATGCCCAGCTTCCCTATCCGCCCATGCTGATGTTCGACCGCATCACCGAGATCAGCGAGACGGGCGGCGCCTTCGACAAGGGCTTCATCCGCGCGGAATTCGACATCAAGCCGGACCTGTGGTTCTTTGCCTGCCATTTCATCGGCAATCCGATCATGCCCGGATGCCTCGGCCTCGACGCCATGTGGCAATTGACGGGCTTCTATCTCGGCTGGCTCGGCGAACCCGGCAAGGGAATGGCGCTGTCGACAGGCGAGGTAAAATTCAAGGGCATGGTGACGCCCTCGGTGAAAAAGGTCGAGTATGGGATCGACTTCAAGCGGGTGATGCGCGGCCGGCTGGTGCTCGGCATCGCCGATGGCTGGCTGAAGGCGGATGGCGAACCCATATACGCGGCAACGGATTTGAAGGTCGGTCTGTCCAAGCAGTCGGCGGTCGGCTGACCGGCATCACCGGCTGACCCCTGGAAGGAGTTGCGAATGAGACGTGTCGTAGTCACAGGCCTCGGCATCGTGTCGTCGATCGGCAACAATGCCAACGAGGTTCAGACCTCGCTGCATGACGCCAGATCCGGCATCAGCTTGTCCGATTCCTTTGCCGAGCATGGTTTTCGCTGCCATGTCTGGGGAGCGCCGACGCTCGATCCATCCGCCATGATCGATCGTCGTGCGATGCGCTTCCTGTCGAAAGGTGCCGCCTGGAACCACGTCGCCATGGATCAGGCGATCGCGGATGCTGGCCTCAGCGAGAGTGACATCACCAATGAGCGCACCGGCATCGTCATGGGATCGGGCGGACCATCCACCAGCACCATCGTCGAGGCGGCAGAGATCACGCTGAAGAACGGCAGCCCCAAGCGCATCGGTCCGTTCGCTGTGCCGAAAGCGATGTCGTCGACCGCATCGGCAACGCTTGCCACCTGGTTCAAGATCCACGGCGTCAACTACTCGATCTCGTCGGCCTGCTCGACCTCGGCGCATTGCATCGGCAATGGCTACGAACTGATCCAGTGGGGCAAGCAGGACATGGTCTTTGCCGGCGGCCACGAGGACCTCGACTGGACGATGTCCGACCTGTTCGACGCCATGGGCGCCATGTCGTCGAAATTCAACGACCGTGCATCCGCCGCCTCGCGCGCCTATGACGCCAATCGCGACGGCTTCGTCATCGCCGGCGGCGCCGGCGTGCTGGTGCTGGAAGAGCTGGAACATGCCAAGGCGCGCGGCGCCAAGATCTATGCCGAGATCGTCGGCTACGGCGCGACCTCGGACGGCTTCGACATGGTGGCGCCATCCGGCGAAGGCGCGGTCCGCTGCATGCGCCAGGCAATGGCGACGGTTTCCGCGCCGGTCGACTACATCAACACCCATGGCACGTCGACGCCGGTGGGAGATTCCAAGGAAATGGCCGCGATCCGCGAGGTTTTCGGCCAAGAGATGCCGTACATCACGTCGACGAAATCGCTGACCGGCCACTCGCTGGGCGCCGCCGGCGTGCAGGAGTCCATCTACTCGATCCTGATGATGCAGGGCGGCTTCATCGGCGAAAGCGCCCATATCGAGACCCTCGACCCCGAATTCGAGGGCATGCCAATCGTGCGAAAGCGCATCGACAACGCCAAAATCGACACTGTTTTGTCAAATTCGTTCGGCTTCGGTGGCACCAACGCAACGCTGATTTTCCAGCGCTATTCCGCATAAGGCCAGCGTTGTTTTTATAAGGATTGGCGGCCATGGATGGATTGATGAAGGGCAAGCGCGGGCTTGTCATGGGTGTCGCCAACGATCATTCGATCGCCTGGGGCATAGCTCGGAAATTGTCCGAACATGGAGCGGACCTTGCCTTCACCTATCAGGGTGACGCCTTCGGGCGCCGGGTCAAGCCACTCGCCGACAAGCTCGGCGCCTCGCTGGTCGTGCCGTGCGACGTCGAGGACAGCGCTTCGGTCGCCGCCACCTTCGAGACCCTGGGCAATGCCTGGGGCGGGCTCGATTTCGTCGTCCACGCCATCGGCTTTTCCGACAAGAATGAACTGAAGGGCCTCTACGCTGACACCAGCCGGGACAATTTCGTCCGCACCATGGTGATCTCCTGCTATTCCTTCACCGAGATCGCCCGCCATGCAGCCACCTTGATGAAGGAAGGCGGATCGATGATCACGCTGACCTATGCGGGCTCGGTCCGTGTCATGCCGAACTACAATGTCATGGGCGTCGCCAAGGCCGGGCTTGAGGCCAGTGTGCGTTACCTCGCCAACGACTACGGTCCGCGCGGCATCCGGGTGAACGGCATATCGGCTGGACCGGTGCGCACGCTCGCCGGCGCCGGGATTTCCGATGCGCGCCACATGTTCTCCTACCAGCAGCGCAACTCGCCGCTGCGCCGCACCGTGACCATCGACGAGGTCGGCGGTTCCGCGCTTTATCTGTTGTCCGATCTGTCTTCGGGCGTTACCGGCGAAATCCACTATGTCGATTCCGGCTATCACATCGTTTCCATGCCGACGCTCGACGAATTGAAGCAGACCGATGGCGGGCGAGACTAATGCATGGCGCCCAAAAGTGCGCAGCGGTTTTGGGACGGCGACGCGCACAAAACAAAAGCTTAAAATGCGCCGACTAAATCCGTTTCGACTCGACGCGCTTTAAGGGCTGTTGATATTCATCTGGAGCTTATGATGGCGGCGGCGAGGTGAATGAACGCGGCAAAGCTCTTGTCGGTTTTGTCGGCACGCATGGCGA
>NZ_JBWKME010000124.1:0-10228 GCF_056431085.1 Mesorhizobium waitakense
CATGGCCTGATGGAATCACGCCGCCCGCCAAACCGCCACCCACCCCAACCCCATACACCCGAGTCATAACGACGCGTCCGCCACCGGTTTTGCCCCGGTTACGCCTGACGACCAAAGGTCCGCGCTGGTGTTGAGCAGGCGCTTGCGCGCCACGTCGAGGCCCACCGGCGCTCCTTCCTCTTCTAGCAGTGGCTGCCACAACAGGCGATAGCGTACGCCGGTGGAGGTAGGGCGTTTGTGCAACTCGCCGTTGATGGCGTCGACTTGACGTTCGGCGCCCTGCAACAGGCGCTGGATTTCCGCGGCGATTTCAGCCTGCAGATGGTTCTCCAGAACAGCCCGTTCGTTGGCGGTGAGCAGTTCGCTGCGCTGGGCGATCTCTTCGGCGAGGCGCGTGGCAAGGCGGTCGGGCCGTTCGCGCCGGTTCTGATAGACGATATCCACCCTGAAACCCCAATCGCTGGGGTCGGCCTGGGCCTGGTGGCCGAGCGCGCCAAGCGCGCGCTGCAGCTCGGTCAGTTCTTCAGCTGTCTGCCGCTGGACGCGCGCCCACGCCTCGTCGTCGTCCTTGAGGTTCGACAGATCCTGTTCGGCGCGGCGGGCCAGCGTCAACGCCGGGTCGATCGTCCACTGAACGCTCATGTCGGGCATTTCAACATGCGGCAGGGCGGCCGACAGCAGGCCCGTGCCCGAGAATTGCTGCAATGTGGAGATCGCCTTGGCGCGGGCCTCGCCGCGCTGCTGAAGAACGAGGTTCGCCGTCTCAGCCTGCTGGCCGGCAACCGCACGCGCCTCACTTGCCTTGCGCCAGGCTTCGCCGGCGAGCTTCAGGGCGGCTTCACCGGCTTCGACCACACGGCGCGCATCGGTCAGTTGCCGCTGCAATTCCTCGACCTTGGCGCCGACCGTTTCGCGCAGCACGTCGAGCCGAGCAGAGGCGTCTTCCGCTTCAACACGGGCTGTCGCGAGTTCCTCTTCGCGCTGCCGCACATCGTGGCGTGCCTCACTCTCGCGGGCACGCTGACGTTGCCGCTCCGGCAGTGCCAGACGGACCTCATGGGCCACTTGTTCGAGCCGGACGTGCGCATCGCGATAATGATCGAGCGCTGCTTGGATGGCAGGCAGCGCTTCGGGTATTTCGGGCAGGCGCTGGTCAACGGCATCCGCGGCAAGCTGCTCGCGCACTGCCGTGAGCGCCTGTTCGGCCTCGCGACACCGTGTGTCTGCTTCGGCCAGCTTTTCGCTGGCGAGACGCGCGGCTTGGGCGCTAGCGGTGGCGGTCAAATGAGCGACCCGCAACGCCTCGTCGGCGGGCGCAAGCCGCCACTCTTCGTCGGCCTGTTCCCGATACAGCGCGAGCTGCTCCACCTTGGCTCGCACATCCGTCAACTCAACGGAGAGTTGGGCGAGGCGGCCAGCAATCTCGGCCAACCGCCGCCCGCGGGCTGCGGCGCGGGCCGCGTGGCCGATGTAGACTGCCTCTGGCTTGCCCCACGCACCGGACAATGCGCCGAGGCGGAAGCGGCCGTCGGGGGCGATCCAGGCCTCGCTGTCGATCGGATCGTCGTCCGCGCAGGCGATGCCCGACAGCACGCGCTCGATGATGTTGGCTGGCACGACGCAGCCGGCCGAGACGGTGGCTTCCAGCCAGTCAACGAGCGATGGAGAGTGCTTTTGTCGTTCCACAGCCTGCGTATCGTAAGGTAGGGTGCCGCCATCGCCGGCTTGGAGGCGTCCGTCAGGCGCTATCCAGGCGTCCAGCAACCCGGCGGCTTCGAGCGCGGCTTCAAGGCCGCCGCGTTGCGGGGCAGCCACCGTGCCGCGAAAATCGACCACTTGCCAGAGCGGCGCGCCCTGACGTGCATCGCGGACAGAGGCATCGCGCGTATAGGGCAGGGGCGGCGCCATTTCGTCGCCGGCTTCCAGGCGTCCGCGTTCGTCTTTCAGGGTGTCGTATTCCATCTCCAGCGCCTGCCTTTGGCCGTCGAGCGCTACGCGACGCTGAGTCAGCGAAAGGCTGGCCCCTTGATATGCCGCTTGCAGAAGCCGGAGGGTGGGGTTGTCACCTTGGAGCGTTATTGTCCATTCCGCCAGGGCCGTCAATGCCGCGGATCTGCCGTCGGGATCGACCAGCAATTGTTTTAGGCCGATAAAATAGCGGTCCCAGCTCTCCACCAGAGCACGGCCTTGCTGTTCGAACTTAGTGTCGGCTTGGGTCCGACTTTCGGCAGCCTCTTCAGCTGCGATGCGCCTTTCATCTTGGACTTCGCAGCGCCGCGCATAGGCGGCCTCGGCCCGCGCGACTTCGTCGTGGCGGCGACGCAACTGGGCAATCTGCTCACGCCGGCCGACAACGAGGTTGCGGAGCTCGCCGCAGGCCCCGTCGAAAGCATGCTGCGTCAGCTCGATCAGCGCGGAAGCTTGCGATGTGGCGAGGGGATTTCCAGCATGCTGGCCAGCGATGCCCGCCGCATCGGCGTGCGTCGCACTTTCCAGGCGCAGATGGGCCAATGCGCGTTCGGCCTGGTCCGCGCGCTGGATTGCGCGTCCGGCTTCTTGCGTGCTGAGTCCCAGCCGTCGGCCCGCCTCTTCGACGGCCGCCGTGGCCTTCTGCATCGCCTGCAGTCGTGCAGCCCTGTCTCTTTCGGCGGTTTCGAGGCGGTTGGCGTCCTGCATCGTCGGGTCGGAACGCAAAGTGTCGAGACGCGCGCGCCCTCGCGTCAGCACGATCTCCGCATCATCGTGGGTCGTTCGTGCCAGCGTTTCTTGCGCTTGGGCTTCGTCAAACCGGACCTGGGCTTCGCCTCGTGTCCGGCTGGCGTTGTCAAACTCGGTCTGGGCCTGGCGCAACAAGCGTGCCTGCCGGCGGGTCTGTGTGCCGGCGTAGATGCGATAACGCTCTTCGAAACGGCCGACGGCCTTGACCAGGGCCTGATACTCGTCGAGCTGACGACGGTCTTCCTCCAACTGTCCAAGCGCTTCGGCAACGTCGCCGAGTAATTCGGGCGCCAGCGGCGGCAGGGCCTCGGTCAGGGCATTCGAAAGCGCGGTCTCGTCCGGCTTTCTGGAAAGCTGCGGCTGGCGAAGCTGGATCAGCGTGTCCATCAACGCGTCGTAGCGCTTGGCGCCCAAATGGAACAGGCGCTCGTCGACGGCGCGGCGGTAGCCGGCTGCAGTGTCGAACACCTGGCCACGACCATCGAGCGCGTCGCGCAGGCGCTCCTTGGTCAGTACGACACGCTGCGCGCTCGTCAACCACAGATCCTGGTTGATGCGCGGCGCGCCGTCGGTGTCTTCCAACAGGAAGAACCAGCTATCGACCTGCGGACGGGCCGCCGTTGCCGAAAGGCCGGCGCCGAGCGAGAGAAAACGTGGCGTGCCGTCTTCCGCGACGCGGCCAAACTCGATCCACGTATAGCCGATGCGCCGGTCATAGCTGTTCATCAGCAGGTTCCAGGCCATCTTCTTGCTGCCGTCCCCGTCGGGCTCGATGCGCGAAGACTTGAGCTGCGCGTCGAGCAGCAGTGGCAGCGTCAGCGACAGCACCTTGGACTTGCCGGTGCCGTTGTTGCCCCGCAGCAGCAGGTGGCCGTCGCGGAACCAGAATTCCTCGCTGTCGTAGTGGAAGAGCTCCACCAGACCCAGGCGCAGAGGCTGCCAGCGCTGCCGCGTCGGCATCGGCAAGGCGGGTTTTTCCGGAGGCAAGGCGAACAGGTTCATGTCGATTCCAATCGAAGGCCGGCTGCCCTGGTCGAGGCGCCGCGGCTTTCGCGAATCTCAGCCTCGCCCAGCGCGAAGCGCGCGAGCGCCGGCAGGGGCTGTATGAAGCCCGCCATCCGCACGGCAAGTCGCAGCTTTTCCAATCGATCGATCGCAATGGTGGCGAGCTCGCGCTCGGCGCCGGGCTCGCGCGCCGATTTGCGCCAGTAGCGGCCATACCGGCCCTTGGCCTCATGCAGGAAGTCGGCAATGTCGTGCTCCCGCATGCCGGTGGCCGGTGCCGTGCCGGCCCCATCCGTCCGGCGCTGCCTTTGGCCGGTGGCTAGGTGTTCGGCAACCAGCAGCGTTACGTGGGCGTCGGTGCCCTCGGCCGGCATGGCGACGTCGGTCAGCACACCGGCTTCATCGACCAGCGCCAGCCCTTCGGCGCGCTGCTCGGCCACCAGGCCGGCGGCCTCGCACAGGCGAGCCGCCATTGCGCCGCGCTGATTGAAGAAGTAGGCTCGGGCTTCCGTGTCCAGCGTCTCGACATAGACCACCGGATCATCGAGAAGCCGGCGCGCGAGTTGGTGGCGCAGCGCCGTGCGCCGACCTTCCTCGCTGTCCGCTACATGTTCGCCGACAAGGGCGCGTAGCCGCTCTTCGAGCGTTTTGGGCGCTTCTTCCGGTGACCAAGTGGACGGGCCACGCACAGCCGCCAGCATGCCGGCGAGCATGCGGCGTTGCACGTCGTAGAGCGCATCCGCCTCGGCGTCCGCGTTGGCGTTGAGCGAGAAATGCCGCGCCGGATTGAGGGCGAAGGCGGCCCGCGCAAGGCGGTGCGCCTCGCCGTTGTCTGCGCAGGCGGCAAACCAGCCGGCGAGCATGCGGAAGTCGGCAGAGCGATCGCTGCGGCCGCTGCGCCGCTCATTCAGCGCGGCGATAGCAGCCAGAAGCTGGGGGATGGCCGATCGTGCCCGCGCCCGCAACAGCTCGGCTTGCGGGGGCTCGTGGCCGGTGCTGAGAAACCAACCGCGCAGACCCTTCCAGCGTTCTCGCCAGGCTTGCAGGTAATCTTTCCGCGCCTCGACCTGATCCCGTGCGCCGCCGGGAGCCGCGTCACGCGATTCGCGCTCGGCCACCTGTCCAAGCAGGGCATCGATGCCCGGCTCCAAAGCCAGGATGAGGCGTGCGATGGTGTCGGAACGGCGCACCAGATCACCCATGAAGCGCTCCAGATAGTCGATCAGCCGCTTCTTGTAGTTTGCGACCACCCCTGCTTCGGCTTGCTGCAGCTCGATGCTGCGCGCGACGCCGGCCATGAACGCCTGGGCGTTCTCGGCCAGACTTTCGAAGACACGCACGAGATCCCGTAGCGTTTCGTGGATCTTGGCCGCGTCAGGTTCGGTTGCTTCGGCCAGCGCCTGAAGTGCCTGCAGTCGGCTCGCTATGTCCTCGAGCGCCACCGTTTGCAGCTCAGCGCGGCGCTGCAAGGTCTGTACGAACACTGCCAAGGCGGATTCCACGGCCTCGCCGCCCTGCGAAAGGCGATAGAGAAAGCGTGCACGGTAGAAGTCGCTAAGGCTGGCAACCCGCGCGGTGTCGGGATGCGATTCAAGATTGCCCCATTCCGTAAGCTGAGTGAGCGCCGTATTCACGTCCTCAATGCGCGGCGGCCCGTCCGGCCATCGGGCTTCGGCAAGCACTTCGTCGGGCCGCAACTGCAAACGATATTGCCGCTTCGCCGCTGCGAAGACGTCCATGATGCAGCGGTAGAATGCGGCCTTCTCGGCGCTAACGTGACGAAATAGGTCCGCCGGGTCATTTGCAATGTGCACAGGCAATCGCTGCCTCCCCAAATCCACTTTGAATGTTTTTGCTTTGTTCTCACGTTCAGTCAAGACCACTCGTATCATTGCCATCGCTTCCGCCCACACATCCACCCATTCCCGGACGGCAATGGCCGTGTGTCACCACTGTCGCATGCGATGGCGCTGAAAGCAGGCATCGGGGACTTGGCTTATGGTCGATCTCCAGAGGCCTTGCCCGCAGCCTTGAGGATCGAGGCGAATACAAACGGATGATGGACCATGCAGACAGCCCTCGTCGCGGGGACCTCAATGGCCGAGGCGATCTCTCGGAAGCAGCCCTCAAGGAGTTCTGCGAGTGGTTCCTTACCGGGGCACTCGATCAAATACGCTTCTCCACAGCGATTTTCGACCTTGATCGCTTGGAGGATCGGTACCGCTTCCTGGTCAAGGACATCAGCGACGACAAACGCGCGCCCGCTCTCTTAGCGGCGGTCCTCAAGCACGAATCACTCGAGCGCGGTGATGTTCACCTTGTGCTCAAGACATCGGAAAGAACGGCACGGAACACGATGTCCGCCCTGGTTAGACAAGGGCTCCTAAAGTCCCAAACGCCCAAAAGCCACTGTCCGTATAGCCTTCCCACTGGACTATCGCGAGAGGCTCTTCCCGAATCGGTTCACCGATGCCGAACTGACTAGACCCTATGAGCCGCCCCGGGTTTGCCGGAGGCCGTTTCGTTTGAGTCACGCGGCCATGGCTGGTTCTTCCAGCATGGCATGGTAGCGCTCCTCGGCTTCGGCCGGCGGGATGTTGCCGATGGGCTCCAGCAACTGGCGATTGTTGAACCAGTCCACCATTCCAACGCCGCGAACTCGACGGCCTCGGATGAGCGCTATCAGCCCATGACGATAAATGTTAGCACCGTTGCTCTGTTCGCAACGTCCCTGTGTGGTCAGCATCAATCAATCGCGAGATAACGCCTCGACGGGCTTCAAATGCGCCGCCTTTTTCGCAGGGAAAAAGCCAAAGATCGCACCGATCATAACAGCCATGACGCAAGCGACGCTGACTGCGTGCAATGAGATCACCATCGGAATGGTTGTTTCGATGGAGCCGGCGAGCGCGCCAAGGCCGAAGGCGAGGGCGACGCCCGCGCAACTCCCCATGATAGTGATGGCAAGGGACTCGATCAGAAACTGCAACATAATATCGCTCGCCCGGGCTCCTACAGCCATCCGCAAGCCGATTTCGTTGGTGCGTTCGGTGATCGAAACCAGCATAATATTCATCACGCCGATACCTCCGACCAACAGAGCGACAGCTCCGATGGAAACCAAGAGCATCGAGAAAGTTCGCGTCGTCTTCTGGAGCAACCGCCGTAGCTGATCGCTATTGTATGTGAAGAAATCCCGCGTTCCGTGACGCTTCTCCAAGAACGCTATCATGGCTTTCTCGGCAACGTTTGTATCAACGCTCCCATTGATTCGGACGTCTATCTCGCGCAGCCGTTGCGAGCCCGAAATGCGGGAAAACACGCTGAGGTGTGGAATGAACACTTGCGGCTGCCCATCCTGCTCTCCAACGGCACCGACAATCACGAAGGGCACACCCTTGATGACCAGGATCTCACCAATCGGGGTCCTTGAATTGCCGAAGAACGTTCGTCGGGTGTTGCTATCGATGATCGCCTCCGGCAGAGTGGCATTCCCACCGTCGGTGAATCGGTTGCCTTGCGTTATGGGACGGTGCGCGACGTCGAAATAGGCGTTGCTCACGCCCATGATTTCTCCGTCAGCGGTCCTGCTCTCGAACATGAGCTGCCCTGAATCCATGGTCACCGGACTGACACTATTTACGTAGGATTGCTCTGTCAGGGCGGCCGCGTCGTCGCGAGTGAGGCTGTCGGCATGTCGGCGGTTTCGGTCATCCCAGCCGGTGCCAGGGAAGATGCGGATAGAGTTTGCGCCAAGGCTGTTGATCTGGTCGAGAACGATCGTCTGGCCACCCTCACCGAGACCAACGACGGCAATCACCGACATGATGCCGGCGACGATTCCGAGCAGTGTAAGAGCGCTACGCAGCCGATGTGCGGCAACTGATCGCAATGCGATACTGGCAGCCTCGGACGTTCTTCTGAGGAAGCTCGTCAGGAAACCGACATTTTCCGCAACATCAACCAGGTCGCGCAAGGGAGGCGCTCCACTCGCGGCGCTGCGTCGATCAGAGACGATCTGTCCGTCATTGATCTCGACGATCCGATCGGCGTGTCGAGCGACGCACATGTCGTGTGTAACTATGATGATGGTGTGTCCCTCCGCATGAAGGGTCTTCAGGAGGTCCAGAACAAGCTCCCCGTTCTTTGAATCGAGCGCCCCTGTCGGCTCATCTGCAAGAATGATTTCTCCACCGTTCATCAATGCTCGGGCGATCGATACGCGCTGCTGCTGCCCCCCCGACATTTCCATTGGGCGATGATGGAGCCGATCTCCCAGACCGAGTTGGGTCAGCAATCGCCTGGCTCGGGCTTGGCGCGTCGACTTCGACACGCCGCTATAGATAGCCGGCACCTCGACGTTCGATATTGCGCTCAGCGAGTTCAGGAGGTGATACCGCTGAAACACAAAGCCGAAATGCCTGCGCCTGAGTTCTGCGAGCCCGTCCTGACCAAGGGCCGAGACATCCTGCCCGGCCAAACGGTAAGTGCCGGCTGTCGGGGCATCCAAGCACCCCAGGATATTCATGAGCGTCGATTTGCCGGACCCGCTCGCGCCCACAAGCGCCACGAATTCGCCGCGCTGTACATTGAGATTGATTCTTTCGAGTGCCTCGACGGTTTCTCTGCCCAGGCTGAACGACCGGCCAAGATCGCGGAGCTCTATCAGATGGTTCATCATTCAGCTCGTTGTGTTTGGCTCGGATACGCCGAGCAATACGGTCTCTCCTTGACGAAGGCCTTCAAGCACCTGAGCGTGGATCCTGTCCGTATAGCCAATCCGAACAGGTCGCTCTGCTACCTTGCCGCCTGTGTCCTTCACGTTGACTAGGTATGATCCGTCCGCCTGTCGCAGCGAAAGAGCGGCCCACGGCACAAGTAAGACATCATCCGCACGTCCCATAGAAATGTGCACTTGAGCGGTCATCTTGGGTCGCAGCTTTTCTTCAGGATTCTTCACCCTAAGCACGCCGTGGTAATAGATTGCGCTGTCTTCCGCTTTCTCCGCGGAGCGATAGTTCGCCGGCTCGTCGGCGATGGACGGCGGTGCATATTCAACCGCCTCAAGCGTGGTCTGGTAGCGAGTCTGTGGATCTCCGATGATCGTGAACCACGCGTTTTGACCAGGCCTTGTACGCCAGACGTCGACCTCGGAAATCCGGATCTTTACCGTCATCTCGTCAAGGTTCGCGAGCACGGCGACCGTTGGCGAAGTCTGCGCAGAATTGAGCGTCTGTCCCGGCTCGATCGGGATCGCCAAGATCTTGCCGTTCATGGGCGCTGTGATCCGCGTATGTGCAAGAGCGGCTTGCGCGGACTCAACCTCGACCTCGCTTTGCCGAATCTTGGCTTCCTGCGAGACCAGATCGGCCAATAGCGTCTGGTATGTTTTTTCAGCCTCTTCCAACTCCTTGGTAGTGACTGCATTATGCTTGCTGAGGCTACGCTGTCTGCGGTAGTCGAATTCCGCGAACCGTATTTCTATTTGCTTCAAGTCCCTCTGGGCCTTCATGTCCTCAACCTTGGCCCTCGCAGTTCTAAGGGTGTTTTGCTCTGTCACGGCGTCGACCTCCGCCAGAAGGTCTCCAGGCATGACGGTCTGGCCGACGCGAACATGGATTGCCTTAATCTGGCCCGTTACCTGGGTGCCAACCCGGACCATCGAAGTCGGCTCGAGAGTGCCCAGGGCTAATACGACTTCTTCAACTGAACCTCGCGTAACAATCCCCGTCATTTCGTCGCCTCGCGAGCTTTCCGCGGAGTTCATCGAAAAAAAAGACAGATACGCTGCACATAAAATTATAGCCGCGACCGCCACTAGGACATATATCGATTTTTTTCCCATATGAGATCCATGACACTCGCTATTTACATGCGTACAGAGCAGATAAATTCCTAGAGGTTTCTATTAAGCGACTGGTTTATCGGAAAGTTTGTTCAGATATTAATATGAACAAAAATATAGTCTATATACATAACTATAAACATGAATTGTAGCTGATGTAGATGGCATGTATGGCCGTGTGGTGAGAATCCAGGAAGATTATTAATTGGTCAAAATCAAACAAGTTAGCAGAAGATCTAGTTAGGACATTGCGGAACTGTGATGCGCTTATGGAGTGCTCCGCCGATAGCTTGCGCTGCTCAAAAGGACGCATCGGCCGGCACCTTTCGAAAACGGATCTCTTCGAAGCACCTCAAAGGTTTCAATGCTTGTCACCATCACTAGCCCTTCATGACTGTCCTGCAATGCGCGTGCCAACCTTCTATGTCTGCAACGCCACAATCTGGGATCTTCGGTAAGCGGTGTTCTCAGGCCACGGCCTTGAGTTCGTGCGCGGTGATGTAGGCCCAGGGCAGCAACTCGTCGATTTGGCCGTTGGGGTGTCCGTTGACGATCCTGGTGAGGACGTCGGCGAGATAGCGGAGCGGCTCGACGCCGTTGAGCTTGCAGGTTTATGCCGCACGCCGAACTATGCCGAGCGGACGCGTTTCCTCCCATGTT
>NZ_JBWKME010000125.1:0-4798 GCF_056431085.1 Mesorhizobium waitakense
CATGGCCTGATGGAATCACGCCGCCCGCCAAACCGCCACCCACCCCAACCCGATACACCCGAGTCATAACGCCGCGTCCGCCACCGGTTTTGCCCCGGTTACCCTTCCACCCTTCCACTCGCTAACTGCCCGAAAAACAACCGCAAATTTTTGTTCCACATTTGTCTACCAAGCTGGCGCGAGATTTGCTCCAGCTAAGAGCTGCGGAGCCGTATTCGTGTCGAAAGGCACAGCGAAGGAAGGAAGCAAGTTGCCAGATCTGCGACCGAAAACGCTTCGTATGGCCAGTACCATCACCAATGGCATTCCGAAACATGTCAACTCGGGCGGCGGTACCGCGCAGAAATGGGAACATCACGGCAGTGTCCGCCCGACTCCAACTCGCCCCTTTTTGCGTAGTCGCCATAGAGGTGAGGTAGGCCTTTTGGGTGAATCCGATCATGCGGGATTAATGCACGTCCTCTTCACGACCGGGGGCTGGTTGCCCCGACGGAGTTCCTACACAGCGTCCACCGTCAACCGCGCAATAGGGGCATTGCGAGAAGGGGATCGACAATGCTTCCGGCGGCTGGCGCGCAGCAATGGCGAAATGGATTTGCATGTCCTCGCCAGCATGCCTCCCGGCCAAACAACCATAACTTGCCTTTCGGCTTCGGGAGCAGGCGGAACCCGCGCTTCCAAGCCACAATAGCGGGCGGCAGCTTCCACAATAATGGCTTACCTGTATTCCTACAATTAAAACTCAGAAGGATATCGCTATGATTGTGCGTACCCTCTACGATGTTGAAGCGACCGATTACTTCGTCGATTGGGGCAACGGTACCAGCCATCGTCTTCTGACAGATAAGGACGGCTTGGGCTTTACCATCTGCCACACTGTCGTGCGCGCTAACACTGTCTCGCTTCTGCAATATCGCAATCATCTCGAAGCCTGCTACTGCATCGCCGGAGAGGGCGAGGTCGAGGACATGGACGGTAATGTCTTCCCCATTCGCAAGGGCGACATCTATGCGCTCGACAAGCATGACAAGCATCTCCTGCGCGGTGGCCGCGACAAGGATTTGATCCTCATTAGTGTCTTCAACCCGCCCCTCAACGGAACCGAGCGCCACAAACTCAACGATCCGGCAGGCTCGGCATATTGAGCAAGTGAACAAACGCCAGTTCTTATACTCCGCTCATCGCGAGGAATATTCACCTTAGCGACCCGACACCATCCGCACCGCACGGATCCGGGCCTCAGCGGACATTTTTTTGTCGTCTTGCTCATATCCATTCCGCTCTATCCAGGCGTTTGAGTACCCGGCAACTCTGGGCGGTTTTGGTTGCATGTGCAAAAGACTCGGAAGATCGGCGCTTGAAGCAGATCCCGTTTCGAATGTGAAATGGCGATGATCAGCCACTGAACTTTCATCGATTGGCGATTAGATTAGCGCAGCATTTCCGGTTAATCCGGTCTCAACCGTTTCAGGCTCTGCTTTCTTTGCCCGCGACACTTTGGGCGAGATCCCGGAAGGCTTGTGCCAATTGACGGCGCGCTCAATGGCACGACGTGCACTGATGTCGGATACGTAACATAGCAATATCACTGCTATCACGTTGATTGAGAACCATTTCACCTTTGGCACGATAAATGCGTAGCTCTCCAGGAACGCACAGACGGAGGAGAGATTGTCCCATGATCAGCGCACCGGAACGCAGCACGAGGTTAAGTTGGCTGCTGCGATACTGCCGGCCATGATATTTGGTGACGTGGGAGCTTGGCGCGGACATTGGGAAGATCTGGCTCCGCGTAAGACTTTGAATAGCGTCAATGCACGCCAGATTACACAAGCGATTGTGAGGCTCCCGGAGCGTACCCGAACCAGTGTGAGCGATCAAATGGGGCGGCGCCTGGGGCGTCAACCGCCCAGCTTGGTAGGTGATTTCGGGGAGGGGTGAAGATGCCACCGCAGAATTCTCGGGTGCGCGGAAGTGCCTTCCAACCAAGCCGTCGGGATAGGCAACTTGCACCGCGATCAATCTCCTCCAGCGTCTTTGTTGGCAGTGGTACGGTCGCAGTTAGGTGCGCTCAGCTGGCAATGGAAATGGGCCACGCCATTGGTACGGCCCTGTATGGCGACGCCATATTCGCAGAGTGGGCGACTGGCGCCAATATCCCGTGCATGGAAAGCGTCGAAGAGCTCTGCTCTTTTTTGAAGGCGGAGCCGGTGGATTGGATTTTCTCTGTTGCCAATCCGTTCATATTGCCACCGGACGTGTTTAGGCGAGCGCGTCGAGGTGCATTTAACTACCACGACGGTCCGTTGCCACGATATGCGGGAACGCACGCGACATCCTGGGCGCTGCTGGCGCAAGAGACCGAATATGCCATCACGTGGCATCGGATCGATGATGGTGTTAATACGGGTGACGTCGTGGTTCAGCGCCAAGTGCTGGTGGCGCCCACCGACACGGCAATGAGCCTGAACCTCAAATGTTATGAAGCCGCGATCGAGAGTTTCCGCGAGCTCTTAACTGGCCTCGAGAGCGGGAAGCTTACGGCCCACCCGCAGGCGCTGGGGGACAGAAGCTATTTTCCGAGATGGCGACGCCCAGATGCGGCAGGCTGTCTGCGATGGGATCGATCCGCGCAAAATCTGTCAACGACGACGCGTGCCCTAGACTTTGGCCCGTATCATCCCAATCCATTGTGTCTGCCCAAGGCGCTCCTAGGTGATGAGGCTGTCGCAATCAGGCGCCTGGAGGTGCGGCCTCAACGCTCGGGCGTTCCGGCAGGTTGCCTGCTTGAAGTCCACTCCAGCCATTGGCGGGTGGCGACGGGTACAGAGGATGTCGATGTTTGCTTTGGCGGCCGCTATGGGCAGGCGCTGGACGCGCGAGCCCTCGCCAGGCAGTCCAATCTGGATAAAGGTGATCGCCTTCCGATCTTGAGCGAGGAACAGGCGCGGAGCATAACTGCCATCCATGAATTGCTGGCGCCTCGGGAGGATTTTTGGCGACAGCGGCTCCGGCAGTTCAGAATATCGAATCCTCCTTTTCTGTCGTCTTCCGTGGCTGCGGCGCCGCCCAGATGGCGGACTAGTTCGGCGTTCATTCCAAGTGCTTTGGCTGAGCTGTCCCCACTCGATCGCACGGAATACTTGGTAACCGCTTGGCTGGTCTATCTCGCCCGCATCACGGGAGAAACCGACCTTCAACTGGGATGGACGCCTGCTTCGGAAGGACCGCAAGCTGGGTCTAAGGCGGTGAAGGTGTTGATCGCCCCTGTCGTGCCGATGGAAGTTACCATTGACCTTGCACATGATTTTGAAGAAATGCGCAAGACGGTGGCGGCCGAACTCGCTCAGCTGAAGGCGCACGCTGGCTTTGCCCGGGATCTTATCGCGCGCTGCCCGACATTGCGAGTTGCGGAGGCGCTACGGTTGCGTCGACCATGGCCGATTGGCATCACAGTCACGACAGAAAGCTGCTCCGTCGCTGATGATCTGATGACGAGCCGCAGAGCGGGCCGAGCCCTATGCGGCAATTTGCTGACCTTTGAGGTTTGCGCTCTGGATGGGAGCTTTCGCTGGCACTTCGATGCCAGTCGATTAGCGCCGGAGCAAATCGGCCGCATGACGCAGCATTTGCAAACTTTGTTGCATGGTGTGATGGCCGATGCGGGCCAGCCGGTCGGTCGCGTCGACATCCTCCCGGCCGCCGAACGCACATATCTGGTGGAGGAGTTGAACCGGACGGCGGCGCCTTATCCGTCGGAGCGGTGCATCCATGAGCTGTTCGAGGCGCAAGTGCGCAAGGCGCCGGAGGCGCCGGCGGTGGTCTATGAAAACGAGCGGTTGAGCTATGGCGATCTCAACGCGCGGGCCAATCGGCTGGCGCATCATCTGATCGCCCTCGGGGTCAGGCCGGATCAGCCGGTGGCGATCTGCCTGGAGCGCAGCCTTTCGATGGTGGTGGGTGTTTTGGCGATCCTGAAGGCGGGCGGTGCCTATCTGCCGCTGGATCCGGCCTATCCGTCGGCGCGGCTGCGGCAGATTGTCGGCGATGCAAGACCGCAACTACTGCTTTGCGACGCCGCGGGCCGCACAGCACTGGACGCCAAGGCGCTGGCCGATGTCAGCGTGGTCGATCTGGATACTGCCACCCCCGCCTGGGCCGAGCGGCCGCCTTCGGACCCGGAGCCGCGCACGTTGGGCCTCACCGCGCGCCATCTCGCCTATATCATCTACACCTCCGGCTCAACCGGAACCCCGAAGGGCATCGAAATGTCCCACGGCGCTCTTGTGAATTCGCTCGCCGGAGTTGTCACGTCAAAGCGACGCACACTTCAATTCGCGACCCTGAACTTCGATGTGTCCTCCCAGGAATTGTTCATTTGTTGGAAGGACGGTGGACTGCTCGTGCTCCTGCGGGAAGAGACCCGCAGGGACTTCTCCGACTTGCTCGAATTCGTGAAGGAGCGAGCGATCGAGCGACTTTTCCTCCCATTCGTAGCATTGAACCATTTTGCGGAGGTCTGGGGCGCGCAGCGAGTGCTGCTGCCCTCTTTAAGTGAGATCTATACAGCGGGTGAGCAATTGCAGGCCACTCCACCGCTTAGGGCGTTCTTCGAAGCACATCCGAAGGCGAGATTGATCAATCAATACGGGTCCACAGAAGTCAACGTCATTGCCGAGCACCGCCTTGCAGCTGACCCATCATGCTGGCCCCAATTGCCTCCTGTCGGTCGTCCGATTGCGAACACGCGGGTGTATCTTCTGGACGGTCATGGCGCGCCGGTTCCGTTCGGGGCGGT
>NZ_JBWKME010000126.1:0-2380 GCF_056431085.1 Mesorhizobium waitakense
TCGCCGGCGCCCGACGAGGCTTGTCAAAATGCACTCCGAGGGCGGCCAGATCGCCGATGCAGGCCGCCGAAAGCCGATCGCCGTGCATCAAGCGGGCTAACTCTTGGTAGCTTACATCACCAGTCTCGCAGGACCGCACAGCAACGTTTGACGGGAATTTTTCCAAGGTCTGTGCGATGACATCAGCCACGCTGTCGCCACCAAAACGCAACTCCCGTCGTGGACCAGTCAGCGTGGGTTTCAGTATCTGCTTGTTCTGCTCCGCCACTAAGGTTTCTCCCGCTCTACGTCAATCCGCATTTGACCGCCGCAGCAACTCGCTATGACTTGTCAAAGGCGCGCCCGCCCATCGCAATGCGAGACCCCACAATCGCAACGTACGGCACTTTTCATGAAGGGTGCGATAATGATTGTAAAAAATTGTTACAATGGAAAGATGACTGAACAGTCAGATGGATTTACTAGTCGTGCAAGACGCAAGCCGATCTCGGCCTTTCTGGCAGCGACAATGAAACTTTTTACCTTGGTGGATCTGCCCTTTCCCGGGCATCTCGCACGAGCACCGTGTTGTAGCAGCCGCCTGACCTAACCATAGGCATGCCACAGGCCTGCCCTGCTTCCAAAGAACACTAAAGCGACGTATCAGTTTAGGCTCGCCACGAAACAACTCTTTGCAGAACCTTCACACACCGCAAATGATCGATGGTTGTACCTTCTCTCCGCGCTTCCGAACTGAATCGGCCTACAAAGCTGGCCTCGGTTGGAGGGGCAGCATCGCTCTCAGTTGAGGCCAACAGGCATGCCAGAAAGAACGCTCATCCTCATCGAGGGCAATACGACTGGGACGGGCCTGCTCTACATCCAGGCGGCGCGGCGTCTCGGCTTTCATGTAATCACCCTGTCGGCTAACGCCGCCCAGTATGATTACCCGGCAGCGGAAGACGTTGAGGCTATCGGGATTGATACTGACAATCTTGATGAGTTAATCCGAGAATGCTCCAGATTGTCGAGGACTTATGAGGTTGCAGGAATTACCTGCGCCAGGGAGGCGTTCTATGCGACAGTTGGCAAGCTCTGCCGTCATTTCGACCTACCCGGACCAGATCCGAAATCAATCGAACGATGCTGCGACAAGTTTGCCCAGCGTCAACTCCTCGCGGAGGCAGGAGTTCCTGTACCCGCATTTCGAGTGGCCGCGGAAGCCAAGGATGTGGAAAGCTCGGCCGAGGAACTCGGCTTTCCGGTGATCATTAAGCCAGCCGTGGGTGTCGGGAGTAGCGGTGTTCGATTGTGCTACGATGCCCGACAAGTGGTCGAACATGCCGCCTATCTATTCGGTGGGGAACATAGATGGCGATCTTCGCCGAGGGTGCTGATCGAACAATTCGCTGAAGGTCCGTACTATTGCACCGACATAATGGAAAACGAAGTCATTGCGATTTCTGCGGCGGACTCTGGTCCCCTGCCTCATTTTGTATTTCGTGAGTGCACTTATCCCGCGCCGCTGGCTGATTGCGAGTTTGAGCGCATCACGGAAATGTCGCTGGGGTGTTTGCGAGCTCTCGGACTTGGTTGGGGGCCAACATGCATTGAATTCCGGTGGACAAATCGTGGGCCGGTCGTCATTGAAGTCAATCCTCGTCTGGCTGGCACTCCCAATCCTCAGCTGATTCAGTTGGCTTACGGTATCGATCTCATCACCGAGCACATTAAGCTTGTCACTGGCAATAAATGTGACCTGCGCAAAAGGCATTCACTCACAGCGGCTGCACGGTTCCTCGTTCCTAATCGCGATGGATTCCTCAATTGGGTCGCTGGCATCAATGAAGCGGCTGATGTTTCGGGCGTTGCCGAAGTCAATTTCTACGTCAAGCCCAAGACGCGCGTCGTCAGGAGAGGCGATTACCGCGACTGGATGGGACATGTCCTTGCAGTTTCTCCCACCTGCCCCGAGACTAAGTCCGCACTTGAACGAGCCATCAGCTTGATCAATTGGTCGATTACACCAATTCCCTCCGTTCGCGAATCGTAAGGGGAGCGGCTCAGCACGTCTGCCCGAAGCGGCTTCCATCCGAACCTGCCTCCAGCCGAATGACCGAAACGAACTTTTCCAGCTCGCGTTTTGTGAGACCCAGAACGCCTTGCTCGCCTGCTGAGAGTGGCGAGAGCCGTTTAGCGCTGTACGGTTTGCTATGGTTTCTTGAGATGGCTGCCTCCGGCACGGAGGTATCGTCGCCGCCCGCCGGGCTTCTTCGGGCTGCCCGGTTGCCGCCTTTTCTCTTCTGGATGATATCCGATGGAATGGCGGGCAACAGGAGTCCGTTCTGACCGTATCCATCCGAGCAGGGCCGCGGGATTTTGGGCGCCGCGCGTGGTAGCG
>NZ_JBWKME010000127.1:0-154227 GCF_056431085.1 Mesorhizobium waitakense
GACGATCGAGGCTGAGCGTCTAGCGAGAGATGCCAAGACGGCGCGACTGCGCGAGCAGCGCCTTTCTGTGGAAGCATCTATCGAAAAGACGGCTCCGGTCAAACGTCGTCAACCGGCAGCCAAGAAGCCAAGTCGGATTATCGAGGTCGACTAGCGCGCGTGGGACCGAACGCTAAGCACGCACGCATTGCTCCAGGATTTTCGAGAGGAAGATTGAAGGCTATATCAGCCGGATGGCAAAGGGCTGGACGTTTCAATCGCTGATCGACGCGAAGATGACGGTGACGGCGTTTTGCCATTACGCGCCTTGCAACCATAGCCAGTCGCTCGACCTAGTGAAGCTCCGCGATCGGTTCGGACCGGATGCGCCGGCAATGGCAGATGACCTCGTTCGAAAACTGAAACGCGCGTGTCCACCACCACCTGTTCGAGGCCAACGAATACGCGCCGGCCTGAGCGGGATGTGCAAACGGGATGGTTTGAAACCATTCGAGCGCACAACGGAGACTATTGTGCAGAACCGTCACGACAATCTGGATGTGTGTCGCAAATTTCGGCAAGTTGGGTGAAAAGTGGACAACCCAGCGATGGATCGTCGAATGGTCGATGCTGATGCCGAACAGGCGGACCAAGGCGATTTTCGATCCTACGAAGTCCTCTACTCTCGAGGTAGCAAAATGACCGCGGAGCCGTAGGCTTCGAGTTGCATAGCGCCTGCGATGGGATCGCCAGTTAGCAGGTCGATGCCCGGCGGAACGTTTAGTACCGTGACGGGAAGCTCCCGCGTGTTCTGAACGAACATCAGCTGGCGGTCGTCGGCCTCGCGGATCGACACCTCCACTCCGGCGGGCAGTTCGGGAAGCAAAGGTACCACGCCCGCCTTGGCCAGCACGACATCGGCGATCGTTTCGGCAAATTCCGGCGTCAGATAGGTGCCGAGATAGACGACGCGACCCTGGCCGAGCTGGCGGGAGGTGATCGCCGGCTGCCCGGCGCAAAACCGGTTCGACCAGACGCCCAGCACCTCGGTGTCCGGTGCGACCTCGAGCAGCTCATAGAGATGTGCGGCCTCGAACTGCCTGTTGCCAAGGGTGAATTGATATTTCCGCTCCGCCGACGAGGACGGCAGCGGCGATGGCGGCACATAGGCGCCCATGGCGGCCTGCCGGAACAACGGAAAGAGGCCATTGCCGCCCTCGGGAACGACGCGCCCGAACTCGGTGACCCTGACGCCGCTCAACGCAGCCAGAGCATTGCCGGGCGCCTGCTCGCGAATGATGTGGTTGTTCTCATCCCTTGTTCCGCTCATCGCCGACAGGATCAACGTGCCACCGTTCCGAACGAAGGCTTCGACGGCGTCGTTCCATTGATCCTTCCACATCACCCAGTGCGGAACGTAGAGCGCCTTGAGCCTGGAGAGATCGTCCTCCGGATGGATGAAGCCGCAGGCGATGCCGGCGCGGTAGCAGTGGCGATGCAGCAGCGTGGCATCCTCGAGTGGGCTCGGCAGGCCGATTGCATAAGTCCTGTGGGCTTCCTGGTTGTCGAAGTCGGCGCCGGCGATGCCGAGATCCATGCGCACGACCGTGCCAAGGATCTGGTCCTTAATGGCAGTGATCTCGCGGAAAAAGCGGCTCGCCTCGTCGTAGCGGCGGCGCGGTACATCGTCGTGATCGATGACGCCCATCCAGTAGATCTCGGCGCCGAAATGCGCCGGACGCCAGCGGAAGAACATGATGCCGTCGGCGCCGCGCGCCACCGACGTCATGGCCATGCGGCGCATTTCGCCGGGTTCCGGCGTCATCGTCGAAAACCCAGGCTGGCTGCCGAAACCCGAGGCCTGCTCCGGTACGATGAAGTTGCCGGAGTAAGCGCGGCAGACGTCGAGATGCAGGGCCTGCGTCGCGGCATGACCGCCGGTGCGGCGCATCTCGTCATAGAGCATCGGATAGATGTCGAAACCGATGAAATCGAGGTCCTGTCCAAACTGACCGCGGAAGTCGATGTCGGCGAGCTGGCCGAGATTGTGAAAGATGAACCAGTCCTGATTGGTGGAACGCAGGATCTCGACCTGGTCGTGTTGAAAAGCTGCCGTCGCCGCAGCCAGGAAGCGATGGTAGTCCTGCACATGTCCGGGGCTCGGATATGACGGCATCAGTGGGCGTGGCAGTTCGATCTGGAAAAAATCATCGTAGGCCGTCGCCCAGAAGTTTCCGCCCCAGGCAAAGTTCAGCGCATCGATCGTGGCGTAGCTGTGTTGCAGGTATTTCTGGAACTCCAGCCGCGTCGACGGCGCAAACGACTCCGACACGGTGGTGTTGAGCTCATTGTCGGTCTGCCAGCCAATGACACGCGGATTGTCTCGGTAATGCTCGGCCATGGCGCGGGTGATGCGGCGGCTGTGGGCACGGAACACGGGGCTCGTGGTATCGGCATGCTGACGGGACCCGTGGCACGACGGCCGGCCGTTGATGTCGACGCGCAGCACCTCGGGATAATTGGTTGTCAGCCAGCGGGGAGGGGTCGCGGTCGGCGTGCACATGATCGTGTCGATCCCAGCTTCGCCGAGAGCATCGATCGCGCGGTCGAACAGGCCGAAGTCGAACTTGCCTTCACGGGGCTCGAAAATATGCCAGGCGAACTCGCCCATCCGTACCGTGTTGACGGCGGCGGCGGCCATACGCTCGGCGTCGCGCCGCCAGCAGCTTTCATCGACATGTTCGGGATAGTGCGGCGCCCCGAGCAGAAAGCGGTCGAGGCTGAGCGGTCGCCATACGGACAGCGGGGCGGGCGTCTTGCGTTGCATGCTGATAAAACTCTCGGATTGAAGGGATCAGGTCGAGGCGACAGGTTTTCGTGGCGTCAGCGTGCGGCCGTCGGGTCCGAAGAGGTAGGCGTCGCCGATGTCGAAGCCGATCTTCAATTCGGCCCCGACATTGACCGGAGAAACCTTGTTGAGTTGCAGCGTGAAATTACCGGTGCCGCTGTCCGAATTGGTCGTCTGCAGAGGAGCGGCGTCGAGATACAGAACCGTTTCCCGTCCCAGATGCTCGACCAGCCGCACCTGGCCGGGGAAGGACGCCATGCCGGCGCCTGCCTGTTCGACGACACGCAGAATTTCCGGCCGGATGCCGATGGTCACGGCGCCGCCGGCGGCAAGGCCGGTCACATCGATGCCATCCATGGTCAGTGCCGGCATGCCAGCGGCCGCCAAGGTGACGCCGGCCGTGCCGATGGTTTCCACCTTCGCTTCGATGAAGTTCATGCGCGGCGCGCCGAGGAAGCCGGCGACGAAGAGGTTTGCAGGATTGGCATAGAGTTCGAGCGGGGAGCCGACCTGCTCGATCTGCCCCTTGTTCAGGACCACGATCCGGTCCGCCATGGTCATCGCCTCGACCTGGTCATGGGTGACGTAGATCATGGTGGAGCCGAGCTGGGCGTGAAGGCTCGACAGTTCCACCCGCATCTGGGTGCGCAATGCGGCGTCGAGGTTCGACAGCGGTTCGTCGAACAGGAACACCTCGGGCGAGCGGGTGATGGCGCGGCCGATGGCGACGCGCTGGCGCTGGCCGCCCGAGAGTTGTTTCGGGCGCTTATCGAGCTGCTCTTCGAGGCGGAGGATCTGTGCGGCGCGCCTGACGGCGGCGTCGATCTCAGCCTTCGGCCGGTTGGCCATGCGCAAGCCGAAGCCCATGTTCTCGGCCACGGTCATATGCGGGTAGAGCGCATAGGACTGGAACACCATGGCGATGCCGCGGTCGCCAGGCCCTTCCCGGGTCACGTCGCGTCCGTTGATGACGATCTGGCCGGAATTGATGGTCTCAAGCCCGGCGATGGTCTTCAGCAAGGTGGACTTGCCGCAGCCCGAAGGCCCGACCATGACGACGAACTCGCCCTTTTCGATCTTCAGGTCGATCGTCTTCAGGGCGTGGTAGCCGGCATAGTGCTTGTCGACCTTGCGCAGTTCCACGCTGCTCATAGCGAGGCGCCTTTCCGTGTTTGCCGGATATGCCGGGGGGCTCGAGACATCATCCCTTGACCGCTCCCATGGTGAGGCCGGTGATGAAATGCTTCTGCATCATGAAGAACATGACGATCGGCGGCAGCGCGACGAAGATCGTGGCCGCCGAAACGATGTTCCAGGCAGAGGTCCACTCGCCGCGCAGATTGTTCAAGCCGGCGGTGACGGGTTTGACCGCGTCGCTCTGGGTCAGAACGATCGCCCAGAAATAGTCGTTCCAGACGAAGGTGAAGGTGAGGATGGCGAGTGCCGCCAGTGCGGGCTTCACCAGGGGAATCACGACGTGGCGCAAGATCTGGAGAGGTGATGCGCCCTCGGCGCGCGCCGCCTGGAACAATTCGCCGGGCAGGACCGCGATGAAGTTGCGCATGAACAGCGTCGCGAAGCCGGTCTGGAAGGCGATGTGGAACACGATCAGCGCGTAGACGGTGTCGTATAGGCCGAGCCTCACCATCAGGTCGCGCACCGGGATCATCATGATCTGCGCCGGCAGGAAATTGCCGCCGACAAACAGCGCAAAGACGAGATTGGACCCGCGGAACGGATAGCGGGAGAGCACGAAGCCGGTCAATGTCGACAGGATCAGGACACCGATGACCGAGGGGATGGTGATCAGCAGGCTGTTGAGGAAGAACCGCAGCATCGCGGTCTGCTCGAACACCGCGGTGTAGTTCTCGATTAGGCTGAATTTCTGTGGCCAACCCCAGTAGTTGCCGGCCATTAGCTCCTCATTCGAGCGGATCGACGTTAGCATGACGGCAAGCAGCGGCAACAGCCAGAGGATGACGACGAGCGTCACGCCGCCGACATAGAGCGCGCGTTTGATCTTGGCGTCTTCGGGAATCGGGCGCGGGTACATCAGGCGTTGCTCCGCTCGGCCTTGATGAGGCCGTGAAGGTACCAGGCGATGAAGGCGATCATGATGACGAAGAGAACCGTGGCGATCGCCGCGCCATAGCCGAAGCGGTAGGAAAAGATCGATTCCTCGTACATCTGGTAGGCGAGCACCGTTGAAGAGCCATAAGGGCCGCCGCTGGTCATCACCGCGATCATGTCGAAGGAGCGTAGCGCACCGATCACCGTCACCGCGATGGCGATGAAGCCAACCTGCGACAGTTGCGGCAGGATGACGTGGCGCAGCATGCGCCAGCCGCGCGCGCCATCGACGCGCCCGGCGCCGATCAGGTCGTCGTTGAGGTTGTTCAGTCCCGCCAGAAACAGCACCATGCAGAAGGCGATCTGCGGCCAGAGGCCGGCGCCGGCAACGGCAAAGGTGACGAAATTCTCGTCGGAGAGCAGCGCCGGCGCGGTGGCGCCGAACGTGCCGAAGATCAGTTGCAGCAAGCCATAGTTGGGGTCGTAAACCCAGCCGAAAACGACGCCGACGGTCACCGTCGCCAGCACCAGCGGGACGAAGAACAGCGACTTCAGGATGCGCATGCCGCGGATCTGCTGGTTGACGATCAGGGCGAGTGCGAGCCCGATCGGTGGCGCCAGCATGAACATCATGAGCCAGATGACATTGTTCTTGAGCGAGACGTAGAACTGCGGGTCGTCAGACAGTTCGACATAGTTGGCGAAGCCGACCCAGGTCTTAGCGCCGATGCCGTCCCAGTCATGCAGCGAAATCCAGATCGTCTCGACCGAGGCAGCGAGGATCACCGCGCTGAACAGGATGAGGCCCGGCAGCAGGAACAAGACCGGTGTCAACCAGTGACGATTGCGACGCCAGAAGCGGGGCATGGGAATTCATCCAACAGGAATTCATCGGAAAAGAGACGGGAGCCGCCTGGACATGGGCAGCGTCCCGTCAGGTCCGGGAGGACTAGCTGAAAATTCTCTTGCGCGTCTTTTCGAGCCGCTCGAGAATCTGGTCACGCCGTTCGGGCTTGACCATGAATTCCTGAAGCCCGGTCATGCCTTCCTGGGCCATGTCCGGATCGGTGTCGCGATCGTAATATTGCGATGTCCCGACCACTTTCTTCAGTTCCTCGACGGCGGCATTGACCAGCGGATCCTTGCTGGGCGGGCAGTCGTTGCGCGGCGGGATGGCTCCCTCGGCAGCGAGAAAAGCCGCCAGATTCTCCGGCTTGTAGAAATAGGCGAGGAAGTCACGTGCGCCTTGCTTGTTCTTGGCATTGGCGGGGATATGAATGGAGTTGACCGAGAAATCCTCGTACCGGGCGACACCGGGGACGATTTCGGGAAATGGCGCGTAGGCGAGCTGCGGCATGTCGGCGTCCGGAAAGGCGGATCGGACGAAGCCGCCGAGGTCCATCATTGCGGCCTTCTTCTGCGCCAACGCGGCGCCGGCCTGCTCCCAGCCGAAGGAACTGTGGTTCGGCGAAAAGAAACCCGCCTTGATCAGATCGTTCCATTTGTCGAAGACCGGCGTCAGCATCGGATCGGTATACTGGACCTTGCCCTCCATCAGGGCGATGTGCTTGTCGAGACCATTGATGCGCAGGTTCATATGGTCGAACCAGCCGCCCGCCGGCCAGAGTTCCTTGGTGCCCATGCTCATCGGGATCATGCTGGCGGATTTCGCGGCGTCGCCGAAGGCAAGAAAATCGCTCCAGGTCTTCGGCGCCGTCCAATTGTGTTCGGCAAAAACATCCTTGCGGTAGAACAGGCCCCAGAGAAGGCCGCCCATCGGCAAGCCATATTGCTTCTCGCCGACAGTGACCGCATTTGTCGTGGCGCCGAGCACGCTCTTGTAGTTCTCCTTGGCGAACAGATCAGAGATGTCGTCGAACAGCCCCTTGGTGACGAAGGCCTTCATGCGGTTGCCGGAAAACCAGAAGCAGATGTCGGGGGCGCCGACGACGAGGTAGCTGCGGATTGCCGTCTTGTGCGCCTCATGGTCCATGTTGTTGATGACGATCTTGGCGCCGGACTTCGCCTCATATTCGGTAGCGAGCCGTTGCAGAATCTCGCGCTGCCCGACATTGCTGAGATTGGAAATGATGGTGATTTCGCGCGACTGCGCCAGTGCCGGCAGGCAAAGCCCTCCAGCGGCGGAGGCGGCGAGAGCTGCACCCGTGCCCTTCAGGAAACGGCGCCGTGTCGTGGACAGGGCTGTAACGTCGATTGCCATGGCCTTTATCTCCTCCCTGAGAACAGCCGGATTCCAATTGAACCAAGGCACACGGTAGCGTATGCAGATGAAACAGGTCAATACTTAATTTACAAAATTAATAATGAGGCCGGAATGAAGCTCAAGGGTGACCAGCAGACGTCGCGGGCGATCAATCGGCGGCTGATCCTGAACCTGCTGCGACGGGAAGGGGCAATCAGCCGCGCCGAGATCGCTGCGGTCACGGGCCTGAGCCCGGCGGCGGTGACGTTCGTCGTCACCGACCTTTTGAATGAGAACATCCTGGTCGAGGGAGAAGCCAGTCTCGGGGCGCCGGGCCGGCGCCCCATCCCGATCGACATCAATTATGCGGGCCGTCTCGTCGTCGGGCTGAAGCTGATGGTCGGCGCCATCGATTGCGTGCTGACCGATCTTGCCACGACCCCGCTTGTCTCCAGGCGGGTGGCTGTGCCAGATCAGTCGCCGCAAAGCACGGCGCAAGCCTGTGCCTTGGCCGTCAAGCAATTGCTCGCGGATCGCGACGCACCATCAGGTGCGCAGCTCAGCGGCATCGGCATCGCGGTACCCGGGGTCATCGACAATGGCGTCTGCCGGCTCAGCCACCGGTTCAACTGGACCGACGTGCCGATCGCGGCCATGCTCGCCGAACTCGTCAACGTCCCGGTCTGGGCCGACGACGACACCAATGCCTTCGCGCTGGCGCAGCAATTGTTCGGCCTCGGCCGGCATCGCCGCACCGTCGGTGCGCTGGCTATCGGTGCCGGCATCAGCTGCGCGGTGGTGATCGACGGCTCCGTCCATCACGGCGCGAGCGGCGCGGCGGGCAAGATGGGCCACTCCATCTACGATCCGAACGGGCCGCTATGCGAGTGCGGCCGGCGCGGCTGCCTGCAGACCTTTTTCTCGGAGCCGGCCCTGGTCAAGCGGTGGAGAGAAGCAAAGGGCCTGTCAGCCGAGGTGAGCCGCCACGACATGCTCGACGCGGCCCAGGCCGGCGACCAGACAGCCGTGGATATGCTGCGCGAAGCGGGCGAAGGCATCGGCAGGTTTCTGGGTAGCTTCTGCAACATCATCGATCCGGAAGTGATCGTCGGCGGCGGTGAAGCCGTCAGCTTCGGTGACTATCTCTTCGAACCAATGCGCGAGGCGCTGCGGCGCCATGCCATGTGGGCGCCACCGCCGATCACGCCGGACTGGGCGGACGATTCCTGGGCACGGGGCGCCGCCGCTCTTGCAACACAGAGACTTTTCGATTTCGAAAGCAGGCCGGGAGAAATCGCCGGCGTGGTGTAGTCCAGAGAGTGTCTCGACCTTTTTGCACTATCAGCAGTGATCGTGCCGGCGACTGAACGCCGGTTCCGTGAAGCCCTGATCGATGAATACCAGCACACGTCTCTTGTCGCGATGAAGTGTCTGCAGATCAGTCGAAACTTCATTTCTTCACCGCGAGGTGGCGAAACTCATGGCTCCTCTATCATCGCCGACCAAGCACCCTTCGCCCTGTTTCTTCGTGATCGATCACCGACTGCTTGCCGTACACGCTTGGCGCGGCCGGTCGCGACGCCTTTCTCGTCGCAAGCAACACGTTCGAATCGTGTCGGGTGCGCCATCGTCTCGTTTCCAACGCTGGCAGCCGCGCTGAGCAGTCGCCGCGCCCACGCTAATCAGCTCTATCCCCAACAGCAGTCCAATCAGCCACACGGCCGTCAGGGGGATCCTGATCCACAGGATCAGAGAAAGAAGAATCCCAATCAGCCCACTCCCCGAGACCCAGCCCCAGTTGGGAAAGGGACGGATGGTGAGGGCGAAAACTACCTTCGAGATGCCCTCAATCATGAAGAAGACGATCAGCAGCAAGGTGATAGTTAGCAGGCCGTTTCCAGGATGGCGCAGAAAAAGGAGACCAATCATCACAGCAAGGATGACAGAGATGAGTTGCAACCAGAAATGAGGCACGTGGCCCGCACCGACTAGGCTTATGCCTTGCAGGGCTCCGCTGATGATCAGCAGCCACCCGAGCAGGACCACCACAGCAACCGACGAGATCATAGGAAAGATCACGGCTAAAATTCCGGCCGCGACCAGCAGCACGCCCTCTACCAGATACCAAAGTGAGTACCGCTTGACAGTCTGCCGCATTGCGTCGCGAAAGACCTCTGCGGCAGCATCCAACGAAATCGAGCTGGTACGCCTCCAAAATCCGTCTGTATCTACGATAGCCTCAAGCCGGTCCGCATGCGCCTTTGCGATTCTCAGGAGAGTTGCCGCCGTTTCTTGGGCTATCCATCCGCGGGCTTGTGACGCTGCGGCCAATTCCTCGAACGCGGGCTCTAAAGCGACCTCACAGTTGATTTCCCGGTCGGGGCTGTTCTCTTGCAGGATTGGCAGTTCAATCTTCTGGGACATGCACAGGAAGTGCATCGCGAGGGAAAGGTTCCGAAGCGCCTCACCAGTTGATCATGATTCTGAAAAAGGGGCCAGTGAGGCGCGCATTCTCAACGCTCGCGACGGCGGCGGGAGGACCATCCCGGCCAACATCTGGCACTACTAACATTGTGCCGGCCTTCCTGAAGCCGATGCCCGGATTGAGCCTTCTGAGCAACTGTTCGCTGATATGAAAGCGCTCCGCCAGCTTCTCCGTCGAGTTGCGATAGCCGAGCCTCGGTAGACGGGCCATCCTCTCCATGCGACCGGAATGCGCTTGGTGAAGGGCCCGCGCAGATCCTGGCGCGTCACCTCAGCACCGGGCTGGCGGAGGTTGCCACTAGCTTGTCCCAAGTCTCCTGAGAGAGCTTGCCATTGGACGGCAATCCGTTCGCGGCTTTGGGTTCGGACCAGGTATTGCTGGTATCAGCCTGAGTGATTTCGTGCATGCGAAGCGCGCTCTGTGACGCCAGTTGGTGTGGTTAAGCCACATGTTACTCTCGCTGTCGTAAAACGTTATACTGGCCTATCGTCCGGGTGGCCGAGCTCGCAGAACCAGCCGCCAAGATATTTCACGGATGGCCTGGTCGGGTCGGGTACGGGTGTTTTCGCTTCGACGGCGGCACGGAATGGCTCGGCACTGTCCTGCGGGATGAAGCCCAGATGGTTTGCGCCACTGTTGTCGACCATCTTCAGTTTGTTGTCGGAAATGCCGTAGGAGATCGTGTGGCCGACGCGCGGCGCGGTCAGCGCCGCCTCGACCAGTCGCACGCAATCGGCGAAGGAGAGATACGACCACAGCATGCGGCGGTCCGCCGGTTCGGGGAAGGACGAGAAAATGCGCAGGCACGCCGTCTCGATGCCGAACTTGTCCCAGTAGAGCCGGCTCAGACTCTCGACGAAGTTCTTCGACACGCCATAGAGGCTGTCCGGGCGCACAGGCGCGTCGACGCCGATATGCGCCTCGATCTCGTGATAGCCGATGGCATGCACTGAGGAGGCGTAGATGACGCGCTTCACACCGTGTTTCCTGGCGCCTTCATAGATGTGGTAGGAGCCGCGGATGCTGGAATCCAGAATCTTCTGCCATTCGCATTCCAGCGGCGCGCCGCCGAAATGCACGATCGCGTCGCAGTCCTTGGTGGCGGCGATTGTCGCCTCCATGTCGGCGAGGTCGAAGACCGCTTCTTCCTCGTGGGGAGCAAGCTGACCAAACGGTTCGCGCCCCGCCAGCCGGATCGTCTTGGCCAGCGGCACCAGGCCCTTTCGCAACTCCGAGCCGAGGCGGCCCGCGGCGCCGGTGATCAGGATGCGTTCATAATGCGGCATGGTCTACTCCACTTGCGCGACGGCGGCGTTGATGCGCGCAATCGCTTCGGTCAGCACGTCTTCGCCAGTCGCGGTCGAAATACGGAAATAGGGTGAAAGTCCAAAAGCAGCGCCTGGAACCGACGCCACGCGGCCTTCGTTGAGGAGATAATTCGCCACCGCCGTGTCGTCTTGCAGCACGACGCCCCCAGGGGTCTTGTGGCCGATCAGGCTGCCGCAACCGATATAGGCGTAGAAGGCGCCGTCGGGCGGTGACAGCGTCAGGCCATTGATGCGCCTGATGCCGTTGACGACGAGGTCGCGGCGCGCCTCGAAGGCTTGCCGGAAACGTGCCACCTCGTCTTGCGGGCCGCTGAGTGCGGCAACCGTCGCGGCCTGCGCGATCGAACAGACGGAGGTACAAGACTGACTCTGGATAGTCGCCATCGCCTTCGTCAGCGGCGCCGGCCCGGCCGCATAGCCGACCCGCCAGCCGGTCATCGCGTAGGACTTCGAGACGCCGTTGACGATCAGGGTACGATCCCGGAGTCCCGGGCAGGCCTTGCCGAAGGAAACGAATTCACGGCCATCGAAGAGGATGTGTTCGTAAATCTCGTCGGAGAGGACGAGAACCTGCGGATGCGTTGCCAATAGGGTTCCGAGCGCCACCAAATCCGACTCCGAGTAGACGGCGCCCGATGGATTGCCCGGCATGTTGAGGAACAGCCATTTCGTCCGTGGCGTGATGGCCTTTTCAAGCAGCTCCGGCGTCAGCCGGAATCCCGATGTCTCCGGACACTCGACGACGACTGGCGTGCCACCGAGCAGCTTCACCATTTCGGGATACGAGACGAAATAGGGTGCCGGCAGGATCACCTCGTCGCCAGTCTCTAGCGTCGCCATCAGCGCATTGAAGATGATCTGCTTGGCGCCATTGGCCACGACGATGTCTTCAGCCGTATAGTCGAGCCCGTTCTCACGCCGGAATTTTTGCGCCACCGCTTCGCGCACTTCCGCTGTGCCGGCGGCTCCTGTGTAAAGCGTCTGTCCCGTCTTGGCTGCGACATGGGCGGCATCGACGATGTGGCCAGGCGTCGGGAAATCCGGTTCGCCCAAGCCGAGATCGATTACGTCGACGCCCTTGGCGCGCAACGCCTTGGCGGCTTGCGACGCTGCCATCGAAGCCGAAGGTTTTACTGCCGACAGGCGGGAGGCGATGTAGCTCATTTGTCGTTCTCCGATATGTAGCCCTTGGAGTGGTCGTTGGCGCGGGCGTCGGCGCTGCGCTTCGACGGGTCGCCATAACCGCCGCCGCCGGGCAATTCGAGGATCAAGCGGCGTCCGGCCGGAACATGCTGCCAGCCCTTCGGTCGCATCATTGTGCCATCGTCAAGCTTGACCACACCGGCGACGCCGGCCTTGCCGCCATTGCGGCCGGCGGCGGGATGATTGACGCGGTCGAACATGGCGGAGAAGTCGAACTCGTGGCCGTCCGTTGCCGCGATCTCGAGGATCTGCCCAAGGCCGCCGCGGAACTCACCGTCGCCGCCGGAATCCGGGCGCAGTTCCTTGCGCCAGATGACGATTGGTCCCGTGTGCTCCGTTGCCTCGATCGGCATGGTATGAACGCCCGAGGGAAATGCGGTAGCCGACAATCCGTCGAGGCCAGGGCGCGCGCCCATGCCGCCGGAGTTGAACATCAGCACTTCGGCATTCCTGCCGGAGCCGCCGGGAACCGGCCGCGCCGAGATGTGGATGTTCCACAGCGCGCCGGCGCCCTGGGCGAGGATCTTTCCGGGCAGCGCCTGGGCGAGCGCACCGAGCACGAGGTCGGGCACCATGTGGCCGAAAATATGCCGCAGCGCTACCGGGGCAGGGCGCACGGCATTGAGGATGTTGACCGGCGACGACACGGTGAAGAAGGCCAGCGACGCGGCATTGTTGGGAATGTCAGGCGCCACGACGCATTTCAGCGCGTAGCAGGCATAGGCCTTGCTGTAGATGATCGGGCAGTTGATGCCCCACCGGCTCATCGGGTCTGTGCCTGTGAAATCGACTTCGATACCGGCATCGCGAACCGCGACGGTCGCGGCAAGCTTCACCGGTGCGTCATAGCCGTCGGTCATGAGCTCGTTTGACCAGCTTCCCTTCGGCAGGTTTGCGATGCGTTCGACCATGGCGTCGCGGGTGCGCGAGAAGATGAAGTCGCCAAGCCCGTCCAGCGAGGTCAGGCCGATCTCCTTCATCATGTCGACCAGACGCCGATGGCCGACTTCATTGCAGGCGGCCAGCGAATAGAAGTCGCCGACGACCTGATTGGGCTCACGCACATTGGCGCGCAGGATCCTGACCAGGTCGAGATTGACCTTGCCTTTTTCCGCGAACTTCATGATCGGCAGCTGGATGCCTTCCTCGAAGACCGACTTGGCGTCGGCGCCGAAGCCGCGCCCGCCGACGTCGACCACATGGGCCGTGCAGGCAAAGAATGCGACGAGTTCGCCATCGAGGAACGACGGCGACACCATGGTGATGTCGTGCAAATGGCCGGTGCCTTGCCAGGGATCGTTGGTGACGTAGGTGTCGCCCTCGAACATGTTGTCGCGCGGGATTTCGTTCATGAAATGCAGCACGGCCTCGGCCATCGTGTTGACATGGCCGGGCGTGCCGGTCACCGCTTGCGCCAGCATCTGGCCGCGCGGATCGAAGACGCCCGCAGACAGATCGCCGGATTCGCGCACAGAGGTCGAGAATGCGGTGCGCAGCAAGGTGAGGGCCTGCTCCTCGACCACCGAGATCAACCGGTTCCACATGACCTGCATGCGGATTTCCTTGATGTCGCTCATGCCTGGCTGCCTTTGCGGATCAGAAGGAGAGCGCCGTCGCTCTGGACGACGGCATCGAAACTTGTGGTGACTACAGTCGAGGTTTCGCGTTCGACGATGACGGCCGGCCCCGGCACATGATCGCCGGCGCAGAGCGCTGCCCGCTCGACGATGCCATAGATGCGGGATTCGCCGCTGGCCGGATCAAACACCGGGCGTTTCTTGGCCGGTTCTTTGGTCCGTTTTGCGGTCGTGAGTTCGTGCCTGACGGCGGCGGGCCGAATGTCGGTTGCCTTGACCGACCAGGTGACAACCTCGATCTCCAGTCCGCCGAGACCGTCGATGGCGCGGCCGAAGAAGCGCTGGTAGTTCGCCTGGAACAGGTCCTTCAGCGTGGTGACCGCATCATCGCCGAACGGCTCGTCCGGCAGCGGTACGGGGATTTCCCAACCCTGACCGGCGTAGCGCATGAAGGCGGTGATTTCGCAGACGATCTCGCCGCTGGCGCCGGCCCGCACGAAGCTCTCGGCACTGGCCTTGAGATCGCTGAGCAAGGCGTTGACCTCGGCCGGCTTGAACTGCGACAGGCGGGTGATCTTCGACGCCAGGGCCTCGTAGCCGAACGGCGCCTTGAGAAAGCCGATCGCCGATCCCACACCCGCGCCCTGGGGAACCAGGCATTGGTCGATGCCGAGCTTTTCGCAAAGCCGTGCGGCGTGCAGGGGAGCCGCGCCGCCGAAGGCGATCATCATGTTGTCTGAAATGTTCTTGCCGCTCTCGACGGCATGGACACGGGCGGCATTGGCCATGTTCTCGTCCACCACCTCGCAGATGCCGAATGCCGTCGACATCGCATCGAGCGACAGGCGCTCACCGACTTCGCACAGGATGGCCTGTTCGGATGCGGATGTGTCGAGTTTGATTGCGCCGCCGGCGAAATTGTCGGGATCGAGCTTGCCAAGCACGAGGTCGGCGTCGGTGATCGCCGGGCGTTTGCCGCCACGGCCATAACAGGCCGGGCCCGGCTCCGATCCGGCACTTTCGGGTCCGGTCTGGATGCGGCCCATGGCGTCGACCCAGGCGATGGAGCCACCGCCCGCGCCGATCTCGATCATCTCGATGACAGGGATAGAGATCGGCATGCCGGAGCCCTTGCTGAAGCGATAGGTGCGCGCCACTTCGAATGTCCTGGCGGTGCGTGGCGCAAAATCCTCGATGAGGCAGATCTTGGCTGTGGTGCCGCCCATGTCATAGGAGACGACTTTTTCCTGCCCAAAACGCCTGGCGATGTCGGCGGCGAAGATGGCGCCGCCGGCCGGCCCGGATTCGACCAGCCGCACGGGGAATTCCGAAGCGGTTTCCACCGAGATCAGGCCGCCGCCCGAATGGATCATGAAGACCGGGCACTCGGCGCCCATGTCCTTGAGGCGTATCTGCAGACGGGCGAGATAGTCAGCCATTTGCGGCCGCACATAGGCGTTGGCGCAGACCGTGTTGAAGCGCTCGAATTCCCGCATCTGCGGCGAGACTTCCGAGCTGATCGAAATCGGAACGGTCAGCTTGCGGGAGAGGATTTCGCGCGCCCGGCGTTCGTGTGCGGAATTGGCGTAGGAATGAATGAAGCCGATCGCCACCGAGCCGAAGCCGCCGGCGGCGATCCGTGCGGCAATGTCTTTGAGTGCTGCTTCGTCGAGCGGCTGCAGTTCTTGCCCCTCGGCGCCGATGCGGCCCTTGACCGTAAAACGGTCCTCGCGCGGAATCAGCGGCGTCGGCAGTTGCAGGTTCAAATCATACTGCTCGAAGCGGTTTTCCGTGCGCATCTCGATGACGTCGCGAAACCCTTCGGTCGTGATCAGTGCCGTCCTCGCGCCGCGGCGCTCGATGAGGGCGTTGGTCGCCAGCGTCGTGCCGTGGATGATGATGCCGATCTCGGCCGGCGATATCCCGGCATCGCGCGTGACGATGGCAATGCCGTCAAGAATCGCCTGTTCAGGCGCTGCATAATTGGTCAGCACCTTACTTGTGAACATCGTGCCATGCAGGTCGAGGGCGATGTCGGTGAAGGTGCCGCCAATGTCCGCGCCGAGACGAATGTCGTCAGTCCTTGGGGTCATGCGTTGGCCTTTTGGGAAGCGAGCGCGGCGTCGCGCATCTGGGAAAGGGTTTGGCGAGGCGTGAGCGCTTCGGCTGAGATGGCGATGTCGAGAACTGCACCGGTGGTGGATTTCTGCGCCCGGTCGAACGCCGCCGCAAAATCCTGCGTCGCCTCGACCCGTTCGGCGTGGAAGCCATAGGCCTTTGCCAAAGCCACGAAGTCCGGGTTCTTAAGCGAGGTTCCCGAGACGCGCGCCGGATAGTGGCGTTCCTGGTGCGCGCGGATGGTGCCGTAGATGCCGTTGTTGAGGATCAGCACGATCGGCTGCGCGCCCGCCTGCATGGCGGTTCCCAATTCCTGGCAATTCATCTGGAAATCGCCGTCGCCAGCAAAACAGACAACTGTGCGCTCGGGGAATGCGACCTTCGCGGCGATTGCCGCGGGCAAGCCGTAGCCCATCGCGCCGGACTGCGGGGCAAGCAGTCGCGCCCGTGGCCCGAACTTGAAGAACTTGTTCGGCCACACCGTGAAATTGCCGGCGCCGTTGGTGAGGATGACGTCCGCGGGCAGGTTTTCGCGCAGCCAGGCGCTGACCGCCACCATGTCCACCGGGCTGGGCTGGACGGGTGCCGCGAATGTCCCTTCGTAGCCCTTGCGCGCCGCCGCGCGCCACTCTGCCCAATCGCCCTTGACTGGTGTCAGCGTCGTGGCGAAGGCGTTCGGTCCCGCATGGATGCCGATGGCCGGCACATAGATCTTGCCGATCTCGCGGTCGGAGCCGTGGACGTGGATCAGCTTCTGGCGCGGCTGCGGCACCGACAAAAGCGTGTAGCCATCCGTGGTCATCTCGCCGAAGCGAACGTTGATAGCCAGGATCACGTCAGCATCGCGGATCAGGTTTTTGACATGCGCCACCATGCCGACTCCGGCCTCGCCGACGAAGGCCGGCGAATGGTTGTCGAACTGATCCTGATAGCGGAAGGCCGCCACCACGGGGATATCGGAGGTCTCGGCGAAGGCCTGCAGGGCGGCACGTCCCTCCGCCGTCCAGTTGGCGCCGCCCATGAGCAAGACCGGCCGCTTGGCCGCCGCCAGCAGCTTCTGCGCCGAAGCGATCGCATCCGCGGCCGGCGCCGGCTCGAAAATCGCTGCAGGTCCGCTGAGCGGAGCGGCCGCGGTCAAGGTGGTCAGCATGTCCTCCGGCAGCGCGACCACGACGGGGCCGGGCCGTCCGGTCGAGGCGGTGGTCCAGGCCCGCGCGACGATCTCGGGCAGGCGCGCAACGTCGTCGATCTCGACGGCCCATTTGGCGACGGTCCCGAACACCGCGCGGTAGTCGATCTCCTGGAAGGCCTCGCGCCCCTTCATGTCAGTGCCGACCTGACCGACGAACAGGATCATCGGTGAACTGTCCTGCATGGCCGTGTGGACGCCGATGCTGGCATTGGTGACGCCCGGGCCGCGCGTCACTAAGCAGATGCCGGGCGTGCCCGTCAGCTTGCCATAGGCCGAGGCCATGAACGCCGCGCCGCCTTCGTTGCGGCACAGCACATAGTCAAGCTTTCCCTGCGTGTCGTGCAGCGCGTCCAGCACGGCCAGATAGCTCTCGCCGGGCACGCCGAAGCTCTTGGTCGCGCCAAGGGCGATCAGGCACTCGACAAGAAGGTGACCGCCATTGCGGATCATGCTTGGACATCCTTACCCTGGCGGCAAGCGGACCGAGCCTGCCCTGCGGATTTATACGTGCACGCTGCCGGATCGAGGCGAAATCAAGAAATGCCGGCTATTCGAAAGTTTTTCTTTACTTGGCAGATCGCAGCAGAACGCCGGGGTTCATCACGCCCAGCGGATCAAACGCGCTCTTCAGCCGCGCCATGAGCTCCCGCTCCACAGAACCGCGATTGCGTTCTGCCAAGGCGATCTTGGCTCGGCCAAGCCCATGCTCAGCCGCGAAACTGCCGCCCATCCCGGTGGCGAGCGAGGACAGGGTCTCGGCAAACTGCCCGGCCTTGGCGTCAAAATCGGCACGGCCCTCCGGCGGCGACAGATTGTAGTGGATGTTGCCGTCACCGAGATGCCCGAACGGGTTGATCCGGACACGGGGAAGAATGTCGCCGCAGACCTTTGCTCCTACCTCGATGAAGCGGGCGATGGCGCCTGGCGGCACCGAGATGTCGTGCTTCAACTGCTCGCCTTCCAGACGCTGCCCTTCCGGCTGCTCTTCGCGCAACCGCCAGAACTGCGCCCGATGTGCCCCCGATGTCGCCAGCGCACCATCCAGGACTAGACCTTGCTCCATTCCCCATTCCAGTGCCGAATTGAGGATTTCGTCCAGGGGAACACGGGTCGAGCCGGAAGCCAGCTCGACGAGTAGATAGACGTCTCCCCTTGTCTCCAACTGATAGGCCAGATCGGGCAGGTGTTTGAGGGCGAGCTCCAGGCCGACATCGCTGAAGAATTCGAGGCCGGTCAGGAATTCGCTAGCCTCGCCGCGCAGGAAGGCACCGAACGAAACGGCGGCGGCGAAATCGGGCATGACTAAGAGGGCGCTCGCCTGCTGCCGAGGCCTGGGGTACAGCCGCAGGATTGCGCGCGTCACGACGCCGAGCGTGCCTTCCGCGCCGCAGAACAGCTTGCGCAGCTGGTAGCCGGCATTGTCCTTCTGCACCGCGCGCAGCCCGTCCCATATCGCGCCGTCCGGGGTCACGACTTCGAGGCCGAGCACGAGATCCTGCATCATGCCGTAGCGAAAGGCCTGGCTGCCGCCGGCGTTGGTGCCGATCAGGCCGCCGATCCTGGCGCTGCCTTCGGCACCAAGATGCATTGGAAACGTCAGGCCGTGCGGCTCCAGCGCCTCGTGCAGCGCGGCAAGCACGACGCCGGCCTCGACGGCGATCGATCCGCTGTCCAGATCCGGCTTCCCGATCGCCGCCATGCGCGAAAGCGAGACGATCACCGCGTTCGACTGTTCGGCCACCGCCCCGCCGCAAAGACCGGTGTTTCCGCCTTGCGGCACCACCATCAGGCCGGCCTCCCGGCATGCCTTGACGACAGCCGCTACCTCGGACGTGTTCGCGGGCCTAGCAACACCCAAAGGCGCGACACCATAACGATCGAGCCAATCGCGCTGGTAAGGCTCGGCGTCGCTGCCTGAAAGCCAGCCTTTCGGCCCGAGAATCTCGTGCAACGTGGTTGCGGGATCAGTCATTGAACACCTGAGGGGAATGCGGCTGGTTTCGGACCGTTGCATCTTCCCAATTGCCGTTCAATGACCCAGCACCTGCGACAGGAACTGCCGCGTGCGCTCGTTTTGCGAAGCGGTGAAGAATTCCTCAGGCGGCGCCTGCTCGACGATCTCGCCTGCATCCATGAAGATCACCCGGTCGGCGACCCTGCGCGCGAAACCCATCTCGTGGGTGACGCAAATCATCGTCATGCCCTCCGAGGCAAGCGTAACCATGACGTCCAGCACCTCGGAAATCATTTCGGGATCGAGCGCCGAGGTCGGCTCGTCGAACAGCATGATCTGCGGCTGCATGCAAAGCGCACGCGCGATCGCGACCCGCTGCTGCTGGCCTCCGGACAACTGGCCGGGAAACTTCATCGCCTGCTCGGGGATGCGGACCTTTTCGAGATAGCGTCGGGCGGTTGCTTCGGCCTCGGAGCGAGGCTGCTTGCGCACGAGCATCGGCGCAATCGTGCAGTTCTCCAGCACCGTCATGTGTGGAAACAGGTTGAAGTGCTGGAACACCATCCCGACCTCGCGCCTGATCCCGTCGATGTTGCCGACATCGTCGTTGAGTTCGGTGCCGAGGACGACGATGCGGCCGCCATTGTGCTGCTCCAGCCGGTTCATGCACCGGATCATGGTGGATTTGCCGGAGCCGGAGGGACCGCAAATGACGATCCTCTCTCCTCGCTCGACCGAGAGGTTTATGTTCCGCAGTGCGTGGAACGACCCATAGTATTTGTCGAGGTTCTCGATGCGGACCGCAGGCCCGCCAGACTCACCCGAACTAGCTGAGATCATTTGCGCCTCCTTACCGTTCGCCGACGGACATGCGGCGCTCGAGATAGGCGCCGTAGCGGGACAGGCTGAAGACAAAAACGAAATAGATCATGGCGATAAAGACGTAGACTTCGACATACGCGAACCGCCATTCCCCGGTGCCGTAGGCGGCATTGCCTGACGCCAGGATCTCGAAGAAGCCGACAATGACCACCAGCGAGGTCTCCTTGAAGGAGATGACGAACTGGTTGATCGTTGCCGGCAGCGCGTTGCGCATAGCCTGGGGCAGAAGGATGCGGCCAATGCGCTGCCAATAATTCATGCCGAGAGCCATGGCGGCCTCTTCCTGTCCACTGGGAACGCCCTGCATGCCACCCCTGACGATCTCGGCCTGGTAAGCGGAGAAGAACAGGGCCGAGCCGAGGATCACCCGGTACAGTTTGTCGCCCTGCAGCCATTGCGGCAGCGCGAAGGGCAGGACTATGGCGAAGGTGAAGAGGATCGAAATCAGCGGCAGCGACCGTACCCCATCGATGATGAGGCCCGTGGTTCGGGATATCCAGGGCAGGTCCGACCGTCGCAGCAGAGCCAGGCAGATCGCCAGCGGGAAGCCGATCAGGCAGGTGGTCACGAAGATGAACAGGGTCAGCGCCAGGCCGCCCCACGCTTCTTCGCCGACATGGGCAAGACCAAGTACGCCGCCTTTCATCAGGAAGTAATAGAGCGCTGCTCCGGCTCCCCATACGAGCGCGATCCGCCTGCCAGTCCAGAACGACGGCATGCAGCTCAAGACCGTCATGACAACCACTGTCACGCAGGCCAGGGCCGAACGCCATTGCTCTTCGTAGGGGTAGAGGCCGAACAGAATGATCCGCCATCTGGCTGATATGACCGACCAGCACGCTCCAGTTGCTGCCTGGCAAGCTTCCGGCCCGCCGCTGGTGGTGAAGACGGCCGAAAAGATAGCCCAGTTCAGGAGCTTCCAGCCCAGGAAGACCATGATCGCCAGGGAGACCAGCGACAACAGCGCCTGAAGCGGCGTCGCAAAGAAGCGTCGCCTCAGATCTTCGAGCTTACCAGGGGCGGGGGGCGCGACAATGACCATCTCCATCTCTCATCCCCTCAGTTGATTGCCCTTGAGGGCGATTGCCTTGTTGAGGCGATTGAACATGGCGGCCAGGCTGAGGTTGATGGCCAGGAAGCCTGCCATCAGGATGCCAATCGCTTCGAGCGTCTGGCCGGAATGGTTGATCGCCAGCGCAACGATCATGAAGAAGTCGGTGAAGCCGATCGCTATGCCCATCGTGGTCGCCTTCATCAGCCAGACATACTGGTTGGCCAGAATCGGCAGCATGGCGCGCAAGGCAAGCGGAAGCCGCACGAGAATGAAGACCCGCCAAGAGCTCAGGCCGAGCGAAAGTGCCGCTTCGACCTGGCCTTTGCCGACGGCCTTGAACCCGCCGCGCACGATCTCGGCGATGTAAGACCCGCCATAGATGGCGATGGCGATGGCAAGTGCTGAAAATTCAGGTCCAATGCGCAGGCCGCCGCGCAGGTTGAGACCCTGTAGCGCCGGAAAATCGATCAGCGGCACATCGGGCAGGCGACCGGCCACAAGGATGATGGCCGAGCAGGCGAGCGCGCCTGCGGCGCCTGCCAGTTGAATGACGAGCCGCTCGCCCACCGGCTTGTCGAGCCGGGACGTTCTGCCCAGCCAGATCGGCAGAACGATTGCCGCGATCACGGCCACTATGGCCGCGGCAAATGCCGTGCCGCTCACGTTCGGGACCGGCACATAAAGCCCGCGGCTGGTGAGAAGGAAACCCCATGCTTCATGCGCGGTGCGCGGAGGGGGGAGATGCGTAATGAGCGCGTACCAGAAGAAGACCTGGAGGATCAGCGGGATGTTGCGGAAGATGTCGACATAGGTGCGGCCGAGCAGTCTCGCCAACTCGTTCGACGAGGTGCGCGCCAGGCCAACGATCGCGCCGACGATCGTCGCGAGCATCAGACCGACCGTTCCCAGGAACAGCGTGTTGATGATGCCGATGAGGAAGTACCACCAGTAAGGATCGTTCGCCGTGGCCGGCAGCAGCGAGAAATTCACATCCCAGCCCGTCGACTTGAACAGAAAGTCGAAGCCTGAGGTTATGCCTTGCTGGGCCAGATTCCGACGCGCGATCACGACACCGGCAAGCACCAGCGCGGCGATCGAGCCGACATAAAGGATCTGCAACAGCGCGTTGCGGACCTTTTGATTTCTCAGCAGGCTGCCCATTGACCGACCTTTCCCGAATTGCCGCTGCTCCGCCCAGCGAGAGCCGGGCGGAGCCTTGAGCGAGGGGTTCAGAAGGGGATCAGTCGATCACCAGCGGGAACAGGACGCCGCCATTGTTCCAGAGGTTGGTGAGCTCGCGGTCCATTTTGTAGGGCGAGTCTTTGCCGAGATCGCGATCGAAGATCTCGCCGTAATTGCCGACGTTCTTGATCACGTTGTAGGCCCAGTCGTCGGAGAGCCCCAAACCCTTGCCCATGCCTGGCGTGACGCCGAGGAACTTGGCCACCTGCGGCGATGTCGGCTTGGCCTTGATCTCATCGACATTCTTCGACGTGATACCTTCCTCTTCGGCGAAGATCAGGGTGCTCAGCGTCCAGTTGGCAATGTCGACCCAATTGTCGTCGCCTTGCCGCATGATCATCACTTCAGGCTCGACCGCGAGCACGTCGGGCAGAATGACATGGTCCTCGACCTTACCCTTGGCGATACGGGCAATGGCGAGCGTCGGTCCCCATTGCGCATAGAGATCGCAGCGGCCGGAGAAATAGGCCTGTTCGAGCTCTTCGGTCTTTTCGATCAGCACCGGCTCGAGCTTGATGCCGAGCTTGGCCGTATAGGCGGCGACCTGCTGCTCCTGCGAGGTACCGGCCGGAATGCAGATCGTGCCGCCAGCGGCGTCCTTGAGCGACTTGAGGTTGAGCTCCTTGTGCGCCATCACCTTGGTGGTTCCGAGGTAATAGGACATGGAGAACTGCAGGCCGAGTTCGGTGTCGCGGCTCAGCGTGCCGCCGGAAGCCTTGATGATGATATCGACATCGCCGGACTGGAGCGCCGGCCAGCGTTGCGCCCAGCTGATCGGCACGACCTTCAGCTTCGACGGATCGCCGAACACGGCCGTGGTGACAGCCTTGCAGAGGTCGATGTCCATGCCCTTCCAATTGCCCTTGTCGTCGACTTCGGCGAAGCCGAGATAGGAGCCGTCGTGGCCAGTACAATTGAGCGTCCCGCGGGCCTTGACGGCTTCGAGCGTCTTGCCGCCGGCAGCTTCAGCCGGCGCCGCGAAATGCACGAGGCCCAGGGCCATGGCAGCGGCCCCCCATTTCATCATTTTCATTTGATATCTCCACTGTTGAGGTTGTTCCGTTTCTTGTTGTTGGAGCTCCGAAAGAAGGCCGTCGGAGCCCGGTCTCGAAGCCGCTTCAGTCGGCAAGCGGGGTCGGTTTAGGCAAGGAGATCTTGAGGTCGCTCCGCCAATCCTGCTGGGCCAGCCAGCGATGCAGGGCGGCCACCGCCTTCACGCGCAGATGCCCGCGCGGGACGACCAGGTAGAAGCCCGGAACTTCCTCCGGCCTCATATCGGCGATGGCGTCGCGGCCGATCGGCGCGACCAGGGCGCCAGCCCGGAAATCTTCCTCGGCGTCGATGACGGAGACCAGGCCAACACCAATGCCTTGAAGTGTCGCCCGGCGCATAGTTGCCGCGTCGTCGAAGCTGATGCTGCGGTCGCCATCCGTCAGTTCCACGCCAAGGTGGCGCAATATGTCCGGCCACAGCCGCTTCGACTTGACGGTGTCGAGCAATGTGAACCGCGTCAGGTCATGCGCCGACTTGATCTTCTCGCCGATCGCCGGCGTGCAGCAGATGATCTTCGGGTCCGGCACCAGCAGCGTGGTCTCGTAGTCCGGCCAGTTGCCGTAACCCCACTGCACCGTCATATCGATATCGTCACGCCCGAAATCGGGCAGGTCGACCATCGTCGTCAGGCGCAGATCGGCGCCCGGCAGGATTTCCCGGAACAGCGAAAGTCGCGGCAGCAGATAATGCGTGGCGAAGTAGGGGCTTGCATTGAGGTTGATGCGGTCGCGGTAGTTCGATTTGGTGACGCGGCGAACGCCTTCCGAGAACTCGTCGAAGCCGGCTTTGACATAGTGCGAGAGGAGGATGGCCGACTCGGTCAGTTCGATCGATCGGCCCTTGCGCTCGAACAGCGTGACCTGAAGCGTGTCTTCCAAGAGCTTGATCTGCTGGCCGACCGCTTGCGGTGTGACCAACAGTTCATCCGCCGCCTGCCGAAAGCTCTTATGCTGCGCGACGGCGTGGAAGACGCGAAGAGCATTCAGCGAGGGAAGGCGCAGCTTGCCGGTCATCGAAAATTTCGCTCCTTCCGCTTGAGGCTCCGTTGATCATGCACTGTCGTATTCCGGCCGCCGCCGGCTGCGTAGAACCGCTCTTAGGCGTAGATGTAACCACCTGAAACAATTACGTTTTCGCCGGTCATGTAAGTGTTCTTGGGGCCGCCCGTCATCAACACCCATTCGGCAATCTCGGTCGGTTCGGCGCCACGGCCGAGCGGGCTTGCCTTGGCCAGTTCCTCGAGGAAGCCGAGGGCCTTTGCCTTCTCGGTGGCCATGCCAGCCGGCGCGACGGAATTCACAAGGATGCCGTCCTTGGCCACGTGGTGGGCGAAGGAACGGGTGAGGCTGACCACAGCCGCCTTCGTCGCCGCATAGTGGGCGTTTTGCGGATGCGCCTTGAAGGCGTCGACCGACGTCAGGTTGACGATCCGGCCGCGCACATGGGCTTTCGGCTCCTGTGATTGCATGTGGCGAACGGCGGCTACCATCATGTGGTAGGTGCCCTTGATGTTGATGCCGTTGGAGGCATCCCAGTCGGCGTCGCTGATCTCGAGCAGCGGGCGGCGCGGATAGATCGCGGCGCAATTGATCACTGTGTCGACACGGCCGAGCTTCGAGACAATGGCATCGAAGGCCGTATGGCACTGCGGGCCGACCTGGATGTCGCAAGCCGCTGCGGCGGTCGGCAGACCTCTGGCCTTCGCCGGTGCGAGCGCCGATTCCGCTGCCTGCTGATTGATGTCGATGATGCAGATCTTCGCGGCGCCAGCGTCAACGGCCATCTCAGCCAACAGCGCGCCGAGGCCGGCGCCACCACCCACGATGAGAACGGAAAGATCTTTCATCCTGTTTTCCTATTTGGTGCCGCTTGGCGAAGTCGGCCAAGTCGGCATGATGTCGAAACGGGTAACGTCGGCCCATGCTGGGAGCGCAAGCACCGCGACGACCATCCTGGCCACATCATCGGGTTGCACCACCTTCGCGGCGTACATGGCCGCGCGCGCCTCGGCGTCGAGAATGTCCTTGTAGAGCTGCGTCTCGACACGTCCGGCGACGATCTCGGTGACGCGGATACCAGATGGGGAGAGGTCGGTGCGCAGTGCCGCAGCAAAGCCGGAGATCGCCGCCTTGGTGGCTGAATAGACCGCAATGTTGGAGAATGGCGCGTGGCCCGCAACGGAGCCGGTAAACAGTATGTGCCCCGACTGGCGCTCGCGCATCTTGGGCACGACAAGACGGGTGAGCAGGATCGCGGCGCTCAGGTTCACTTCCAGCGTGGTGTCGATGTCGGCAATTTTCATGTCGGCGAAATTGCCGAGCGGCGGCATCATGCCGGCATTGTTGATCAGCACGTCGATGGTGAGATCGGCCAGCACCGATTCCAGCGCTTCGCGGTCGGTGATGTCGACGGCAATCGGTACGATGCCGGGCCGCTCGGCCTGCAACTCCTTGAGCGAAGCCTTGCTGCGTCCGACCGCATAGACCTCATAGCCGGCATCGCTGAGCGCGATCGCCATCGCACGCCCTATGCCGCCCGTCGCACCTGTGATGAAGGCTGTCGTCACGTGGGCTTTCCCGTTTGCCTGACTTTCAGTGTGCGGCGCAGGCCGGCGTCGCGAAACCAAGAAAAGCAGCAAAAAGGAAAGATAAACTTTCGAAAGCACTTTTCACGTTCCAAACATTCTACGCCGCCCACGCAACGGCGAAGGCCATAAACCATGGGAAAGCAACGTCTTCAGCGCGCAGAAGACCTCTTCAGCCGAGTGATTTGGCAAAAACATGGCTTTCGCAATGCGTGGCTAATTCGGCTTCGCGCGATTGCCTTGCGATGGAAACCGCGCCAGCTCTATCCGCTGGTCGCGGAGGACCTTTTCATATCGGTGAACAGCGAAGCCGCGGCGGCTTTCTGATCAGCCTCTGTCGCTTCGATGCCCGAGGCTTTCGCCAGGGCGCGCACGCGTCCTAGACTGTTGTGCAGGTGCTTGCGCATGGCCTGGCGGGCTGCGCGGCCATCCTGCTTTTCGATGGCGTCGACGATTGCCCTGTGCTCGCTGTGGATGCGCGCGTAGTAGGCGTCCTTGCGGTCGGGAGCGACGACGTAGCCGAGCTGGAAACGCGGGACGATCATCGGCCTGAGGTAGCTCAGGAAACCATGGATGAATTCATTGCGCGCCGCCTTGGCGATCGCCAGATGGAAGTCATAGTCGTAGTGGATCTGGACGATTGCCGGATCTGCCTGCTGGGCATCGACCTGTTCCATCAGCGCACGGATGCCGTTCGCCTCCGCATCGGTTCGCCGTTCCGCGCAGAGCCCGGCGGACTCCACTTCGACACTCAGTCTGAGTTCGAGCAAAGCGATGGTTTCCGGCAAGGTTCTCAAAGCCTCGTCCGGTATCGAAAAGTTGCGTGGCGCCGGTGTTTCGCTGACGAACATGCCGCGCCCTTGCTGCGGCACCACCATGCCGTCGGAACGCAGACGCGCCACCGCTTCCCGCACCACGGTGCGGCTGACATCGTATTCGGTGCAAAGCTCCGCCTCGGTCGGCAATTGCGCGCCAGGCGAGAGCTGTCCGGAACGGATCTTTTCGGACAGGCTCTCCGCCACGACGGTGGAAAGCGGCTTGCGCTTCGTCATCAGTCTCCCTCTCGCCAGATTCGGGATGATGCCCGAACCAGCAGGACCATTCAAACCGCCGCCGTGACGATCAGTTCGACCAACATTCCGGGCTTGGCCATGCGTCCTTCGCCGGACGAACGCGCCGGCGCATGCTCTTTCGGCACCCAGGTGTCCCACACAGTGTTGACCTCCTCGAAATCCCTGACATCGTCCAGCCACATCTGCACGTGCAGGATGCGTGTCTTGTTGGTGCCTGCCTTGGTCAGCGCATCGATCTTGCCGAGCACCTCGCGCATCTGGTCAGCCGCAGACTGGCCCGGTTTGGCGACCTGGCCGGTGAGATAGAGTGTGCCGTTGTGGATGACGCCATGGTGGATGCGGGTGTCGAAGTCGAAACGCTTTATGTCGCTCACGAAATTGTCCTCATCAGATAGCCGGCGTCTGCCGGATGGGGTTTCCCTGCAGGTATTGCGCGTAGGGCGCTTGCACGAGCCAGCCGGCATCGACAGGCAAGGTGACGCCGGTTATCGACGCCGCACGGTCCGAGCAGAGGAACAATGCCGCCTCGGCAACATCGCGCGGCTCGACGAAGCGGTGCAGCGCCGTGGTCGCCTGGATGGCCTCGGGATTGCGCTCGCCCTTGGCTATCTTGGTCTTCAGCCCATCGGAAAGTGTGTAGCCGGGCGCCACGGCATTGACGCGGACCCCATGCGGGCCGAGTTCGGCCGCGAGGATCTGGGTTAGCGCCAGCACCGCATGCTTTCCCGGTGTGTAAGCGGGGAGGGAGAGTGGCGCAAAAGAGGCGAGTGAGCCAACATTCAGGATGGCGCCACGCCTGGCAGCCGACATCAGGCGGCCGAAGACCTGGCAGCCCAGAAGCGTGCCGCGATAGTTGATGCGCCACATCTTCTCGTCTTCGTCGAGGTCCTGGTCGAGGACATACTTGCCGCTCTGCAGGATGCCGGCGCAGTTGACGACTACATGAGGCGTGCCGAACTTACTGACAACAGATTCCGCCAACGCTTCGACCGATGCGGGATTGCTGACATCGGTCTGCACGAACAGGGCATGCGGTGCGCCCGCTACTTCGCTGGCGCCGGCTGCCTCCTTGCCGCGTGGCCCGTCCCGGCCCGCGACGACTACTTGATAGCCATCCTCGGCGAAGCGCAGCGCGATGGCACGGCCGATGCCGGAAGTGCCGCCGATGACGACAGCGGTCAGCGTCTCAGCCATTGCCGCGGTCCTTGCGCTCGATGTCGAAAAAGGCGGACATGGCTTCGACCTGGAAATCCATCATCGGGCGCCCCGGCTGGATTCGGCAGCCGATCTCTTTCGCCGCCTTGAGCAGCGCCGTCTCCGCCGGTTCCATGATGATGTCGACCACCGTCATCTTCGGCGTCAGCTTGGTCACATCCATTGGCAACGGATCGGTGGCCTTCAGCCCCGAAGGCGTCGCGTTGATTGCCATGTCCATGCCGGAGGGATCGGGCTCTCCGACCTCGATGCGGCAGTTTGGAAAGGCCTTGCTGACCAGTGCCGCTAGCTTCTCAGCGCGATCTCTGTCGACGTCGGTCAGGCGGATCTCCGCCGCACCTTCCTCGGCCAAACAATAGGTCAAGGATGCACCGGCGCCGCCGGCGCCGACCTGAAGGATTTTCCGTCCGGCAATTTGGTGCTCGCCCGCCTTCAATCCGTCGATGAAGCCGACGCCGTCGAAATTATCGGCATACCAGGTTCCGTCTGCTTGCCGGCGCACCGAGTTGGCGCTTTGCACGCGTGCGGCCCGGTCGTGCGCGGCGGCGCATTTGTGATAGACCGGGACCTTGTAGGGCACCGAGATGATGACGCCGCGGATGTTTTCCGCCGCCGTGATGCCGGCCCAGAAGGTATCGAAACCCTCCGGACGGCAACTCATCGGCACCATCAGGCTGTCGAGCCCTTTCTGCTCGAAAATCTCATTGAACATGCCAGGACTCTTCGCATGGCCCACGGGGTGGGCGAGCATGACGAAGATTTCTGCCTTTCCGGTTCCGCGCATCGGTTCATTCCCTTTCGTTTGACAGTTCATGATTACTCAAGGTCTCGAGCGCCTGGACCAGGGACGAGTGGTCGGCCTCGGCACCTCCCGGTCGGGCCGAACGGGCACTCATCAGCTGCTGCGCGATCGCCGTGCCTGGCAGAGATACGCCAAGCGCGCGGGCGCTTTCCAATGCAAGATTGAGATCCTTCTGGTGCAGCTTGATACGGAAGCCAGGCGCGAAAGTCCGCGCGATCATGCGCTCGCCATGCACTTCCAGCACGCGCGAGGAGGCAAAGCCGCCCATCAGCGCCGCGCGCACTTTCGCCGGGTCGCAGCCGGCCTTGCTGGCGAAGACCAGCGCTTCGGCCACTGCCTCGATGTTGAGCGCGACGATGATCTGGTTGGCGATCTTGCAGGTCTGTCCGGCGCCGTTGTGCTCGCCGATCAAGGTGATGTTCTTGCCCAACCTCTGGAAGATCGGCAGTGCCCGTTGGAATTCGGCGGCCGGCCCGCCGACCATGATGGTGAGGCTCGCCGCCTTGGAGCCGACCTCACCGCCTGAGACCGGTGCATCGAGATAGCGGGCGCCCGCTGCCCGCAATTTCGCCGCGAAGTCCGCCGTGGCGATCGGGCTGATCGAGCTCATGTCGATGACCAGCTTGCCCGGTGACAATCCTTCCAGGACCCCGTTCGGCCAAAGCAGCACGCGCTCCACGTCTGAAGTGTCGGGCAGCATGGTCACGACGATCTCAGACATTCGTGCCACCTCCGCGGCGGAGCCGACGACCGCTGCTTCCAAGCCAGTCGGGAGAGGGGAGCGATTGAGGACCGTGACGATCTCATGTCCGGCCTCGGTGAGATGCCTTGCCATCGGTGCGCCCATGACACCCAGCCCGATGAACCCGATCTTCATTCTTCACTCCCGTATGAACCACACGCCGCGTCTTGCAGTCGGATTAGGCCATATGATATAGGACATCATACAAATTTGAACGTCGCTTTGTCCATGGGAGTTTGATCGCAAAATGCAGGAGCGCCTCAACACGCTAAAAGCCGCCGTGACCGCCGGCCGTGCCCACATCGGTATCTGGTGCTCGCTGGCTTCGGCCCTCACCACGGAGATCGTGGCGGGCTCCGGAGCCGGCTGGCTGCTGATCGACGGCGAACACAGTCCCAATCATCTGCGCAGCATCATGGCGCAGTTGCAGGTCGTGGCTGCCTTCGACAGCGAGGCGGTGGTCAGGCTTCCTTCGGACGACCCTAATCTGATCAAGCAGGCAATGGACATCGGAGCCCGCAGCCTGATGATCCCCAATGTGCGGACGGCGGATCAGGCCCGCGCCATCGTCGCCGCTATGACCTATGCGCCGGGCGGTTTCCGCGGTTTCTCCGTCGGCCACCGCGCCAATGCCTTTGGCCGCATCGCCGGCTACCATGCCAACGCACGCGCCCAGCAGCTTCTCGCCGCGCAGATCGAAGACGAAACCGGCGTCGCCAACGCCGCCGAGATCGCCGCGGTCGACGGCGTCGACGTCCTCTTCGTCGGACCCGGCGACCTCTCAACCAAAATGGGTGCCATGGGCAGTCCCGGCGCGACTCATGTCCAGGAGCGATCGCCTCCGTGCGCAAGGCAGCATCCGCAGCAGGCAAGGCCAGCGGCATCCTGGCGCCGGCAAAAGCCGATGCCGACCGCTACCTCGCCGACGGCTTCACCATGGTTGCGGTCGGCTCCGACCTCGGCCTGCTGGCGCGGGGTTCGGACGCGCTGATAGCTTCGTTCAAGCGGTAGGAAAAGCCATGGCGATCCCCCCTTACAAAGCACCATCGCGCACCGCCTACGACATCGTCATCGTCGGCGGCGCGGTCATTGGTTCGTCGACCGCCTACTGGCTGAGCCAGGCCTTGTGCAACGGCGCCTCGATCCTCGTGGTCGAACGCGACTCCAGTTATGAGTTTTCGTCGACAGCGCTGTCTACCAGCGCGATCCGTCAGCAATACTCCAATCCGATCAATGTGAAGATCAGCCAGTTCGGCATCGAAATCATCCGCGGCTTCCGGGAGCGGATGGCTCCCTTCTACAAGGACGAGCCGGCGCCCGACCTCGGCTTTCGCGAACATGGATATCTCTACTGCTGCTCGCCTGAGGGCGTCGAAGCGGCCCGCGAGCGCGTAGACCTGCAGCGCAGCCTCGGAGCCCATACGGTCTTCCTTAAGCCGGGCCCGCTGAAGGAGCGCTTTCCCTGGCTCAACGTCGAGGATCTCGGCGGCGGTTCCTGGGGTTCCCGGGAGGAGGGCTGGTTCGATTCCATGGGCATGATGAACGGTTTCCGCCGGGCCGCCCGCGCCAGCGGCGTCGAATACATCGACAACGCCGTGACAGGGCTGGATATCGCCGATGGGCGGGTCGTCTCGGTCCGTCTCGCGACCGGTAAGGCGATCGCCTGCGGAACACTGGTCAACGCCGCGGGCCCGAGAGCACAGCAGGTGGCCGCCATGGCCGGCCTGTCCATCCCCGTCACGCCCTACAAGCGTTACAGCTTCGTCTTCGCCAGTGCCAATCCGATCCCTGGCCGGATGCCCAATGTCATCGATCTTTCCGGCACATTCGTGCGCCCGGAAGGCGAGCTTTTTCTCACCGGGAACACACCGCAGGGCGACGGACCGGCCGACTACGACGACTTCGAGATGCACCATGAAGAATTCGATGATTACATTTGGCCGACGCTTTGGCATCGCATTCCTGCCTTCGACGCATTGAAGGTCCAGACCAGTTGGACCGGCCACTACGAATACAACATGCTCGACCACAACGGCATTGTCGGCTTCCACCCGGAGGTGACCAACTTCATGTTCGCCAACGGTTTTTCCGGGCACGGCCTTCAGCAGTCGCCGGCCGTGGGCCGGGCCGTGTCGGAATTGATTGTCCACGGCGCGTTTCAGACGCTCGATCTGTCGCCATTCAGCTATGAGCGCATACCGCGCAACGAGCCGTTCCTGGAAGAAGCAGTGATTTGAGGTGAGGGGCTGTCTGGGTTCCGATCTGTCACCGGGACCGCACCAGCTTCGTCTGGCATCTCTTCGCCGTCCTATCGGAGTTGGCAAGCTGCAGATAATTCGACTGCGATTTCCACTTCGGGCAAATAGGATGGCGATGAAGGTTCCATATCAGATAGGCCTGATGGTTGACCGGATGGTCGAAACAGGCGCCCTCGTACGAACCGAGTCAGTAACGAGCGCTGCCGACCTAATGATCAATCGTTCAACTAAGGACACTATGGAACTTTTGCAGAATGTGGTTCGCAGCCGGAGAGGTTGCAATTCGTAAGGACATGCGTTGACGCAGTCGACTGCTCGCCTCGACGTTTATCGCGAACCGTACTGTGCAAAAGGGTCGCCGACCTATTCCGTGAGAACGTTCGGTGACGAAGGTTTCGGTGCGTCAAGAAGCGAGAAGACGTTAATCGACTTTGTCCTAAGCCTCCGAAAAGATGTAATACCTATTGTGATACATATTGTGCTACAAATTCGCGTGCGGAGCAGAAAAAGACCAATAAAAACAACATTTTGTTTATGGGACCGATCCCAGCCAACGGTACCACTACTTTCCTCAATGAATTCAGTAGTTTGTCGCATGGGGTAGGGGCGTCCTTGCCCGCTTCATGTCACACCTATGTTGCAACTGGCTACCGTTGATTTCCAGGGGTTTCCTGCGACTATCGGCAAGTCCGTGCGACATGAAACGCGACATGGGAGGATTCAACATCAAGATCACAGACTTCGTGCCAGACGCTGCCGGCGTCGAATTCATCCCCAAAAACGGCGGCGGCGCCGGGGTGAGGTTGAGCAAGCCATGAGGCTGATCAGATCATTGGTGAGACGTGCGCCGGAATGGCTGCTGCTTCAGTGGGAAAAGGCGCGGCGACGCCAAATCCTCAAGCGCTACCCCCCTTTGGGGAGCCGGCTTGGGGTCAGCAGCCGACTTTTTTGAGATACTGATCGGATTGGTCCATGCCACTTGATATCGAAACTCGGTTTCTCTGCCTGGCGGATTTTGAACCGGCGGCGCGGGAGCTATTGCCGCACGCGGTTTACGAGTTCATTGCCGCCGGTGCTGGCGAAGAAATCACCAAGCGTGACAATGAAGCCGCATTCGGCCGCATCAGGTTAAGGCCGCGCGTGCTTCGCGATGTGACAAGACTTGATACCGGGATCACGCTCTTCGGGCAAAGTCTGCCGCATCCGATCATCCTAGCCCCAATAGCATATCAGCGGCTGGCGCATCCGGAAGGCGAGGTGGCCGCGGCGCGCGGCGCCGGAGTGGCGGAAGCGGTGTTCACTCTGGGCACGACGGCGACGGCGGCGATCGAGGATTGCATGGCGGTGACCCAGTCTCCAGTCTGGTTCCTTCTCTATTGGCAAAGCGATAGCAGTTTCAATGGCGAACTCGTATCGCGCATGGCCGCACTGGGCGCAAAGGCGATCAGTGTGACGGTCGACATGCCAACACCAGGCGATCGCCGCAGGCAGTTCCGGGCAGGATTCAAAATTCCCGACAGCCTCGCAACGCCATACTTCAAGGACCGGAACACCGGCGTCCTCAAAGTTGGCACTGCGCAGCGGCGCGCCATGCCGACCTGGGCGGATATTGCCTGGCTGCGTTCTCTGACAACCCTGCCGCTTATCCTGAAGGGCATCCTCGATCCTGACGATGCCGAGCAGGCGATCGGAACCGGTGCCGATGCCATCGTCGTCTCGAACCACGGTTCGCGTAACCTCGACACCCTGCCGGCGACCATCGACGCCCTACCCGCCATCGCGGATCGGGTGGCCGGGCGGATTCCCATCATCCTCGACGGCGGCGTGAGGCGTGGCACCGACGTTTTGAAGGCAATTGCCCTGGGGGCAAGCGCGGTCATGATTGGCCGCCCCTATGTCTACGCACTGGCAACGGATGGTGCCGAGGGCGTAGCCCATTGTGTCAACCTGCTTCGCCGGGACTTCGAGGTCGCAATGGCGCTTACCGGCCGGGCGCGGATCGGCGAGATCGACCGGTCGGTAATCTGGTGAAGCCGGACCTATTCCTTAGCGCTCTGATGGCGGCTGTGGTCCTGTCTCAAAGACGATTGACGAAGCACTCTGCCGGTTCCAGCAGCCCCGCCGAGCGCTCTGGAAACGGCCGGCGTCGAGTTCATCGCAGAGAGCGCCCTAGCATAGCGCCTCGTGCCCCTCAGATGTTCCTCTCGAAGGTATGAGCCACGATCGGATCTGGCGTCGATAGCTCAAATCCTCTAGCTGCCATAAAGGTCAGAACGATAGCCACAGCTATCGATGCAATCACGGTGGCGGTGCGAGCTATGATTCTCATGATCTCTACCCAAAGCTCCAGCAAATTCTCTCGGACGGGTAGGTCCGCCCTCTAAGGTCGGGATGCTCGCGGCGGATTGCAACTAACCCTTAGTCTAGGTCCAGCTTCGGCGCGCTTGGCAATGCGGGTCGGAAGCGGCCCCGCGTTTCCCTATCCCTTCGGCAGCAGCACCGGCATTTCAGAAAAGCACCAGCTAATTTGTGCGACGCTGGGCGGAGCCGCGCCGCTAGAGCTAGTGCTCCAAGAGAAAGGAGTGGACAACGCACCCAGGGCGGGTTGCGTTTGCGCTCGACTGGCGCAATCCTCACCTAGGGGAAGTGAGGAAGCATGAGCAGCTTGGGCTTGTGGGTCATACTCGCGACGGCGACCATGGCGATCCTTTACCTGTTGTCGTATGTCTCGATCACGATGTAGGGATATGGCCGAGGCGTGCGGCATTGTTGACGGTCAGCGCCCCTTCTTCACCTTCGGCGTGATCTCCTCGATTCGCACCTTGTTCTGGATAGCCAGCGTCGAGGCAGCCGGTCGGAAGCGCACCACGGTAGACAGCTATAGCTCGCACCTTGATCTGCACATCGTGCCGTTCATCGGGATCTCAAGCTTACAGCGCTGAACATCGCCGCTGCACGCTCGTTTGAGGATCAACTGCGCGCAGCGGTCGTTCTCAAGCGATGATCCGAAAGGTTCGCTCGCACGGGTGAACTCACTCGGGGTAGCCCCCAACGTCCTCCGGCCCCGGCTTGTTGAAAAGGATAAATACCAAGGGATTGCCGGGCTCGGACATTGCATCGCTGCGCAGGCCCGATATCTCTCCGGCCACGCCGCTTGCGTACTCCGCAACCACTTCGCCGAAGCTATCGCGCTGTATGGCCACCTTCTGTCCGGCTTCGACCTTGTCGTTGAGCTTCACCAGATGCTCGACGAGCCCGCCGGCGGTAGCCAGGATCGGGAACGCACTCTTGCCGACAAAGACGTGCACGTCCTTGCCCGTACGTCCCATCGGGCCGGCAACGATGCCGTGATGCTTGAGGACGTTCATCGTGCCTTCCACGAACAGGGAGATCATCTCGAGGTCCAGGACACGTGCAGCGCCGATCTCCGGACAAAAGGACGGAATGCCCGCGTTGACGAACGCGTTATGCAGGACGCTGGGATACACATGATTGTCGAAGATCTGGCCGACCGGGTAAAGCTCCAGCATTGCCTTGATCTCGGGCACATCCATGCCGCCAATGTTGAAGGCCGCGACATCGAATCCGGTTGTCCCGGTATGGAAATCGATCGCGAAGTCGGCGTTCGGCCGGAGCAGCCGGTTGAATAGGAGCCCTGCGTGCCGGCTGGCCGCGGTGACACCGTTCTCGTTCCCGGGCCATTCCCGATTCATATCGATCAAGTCAGTGCCCCTGCCGAAATTGGGCCATCTGCGCTGCATACCTTCCATGGCCGGGCGGGACACGTCCGTGACCGCCATCACGGTGCCCGACATCTGCGCCGGGTCGAGCTGGCTCATCACGGTCTGGATCGTATGCACGGAACTCATCTCGTCGCCATGCACGCCACTGACCAGCACGCCGCGCTTGCCCGGCTTTGCCCCCTTGGCGACGGTCACGGACACATACCAGTGCTGTCCGGTGGGCATCTCCACGCCCTGGAAATACAGAAGGTGCTTCTTGCCGGGTTCCAGGTCGTTGACGTCGAGCGTGCTGACGACTTTCTTCCCCTGGATCACATCGCCGACATAAATCGTCGCCGATGACGCACCCGCTGCCGGAGCGGACGAGGAAGTCGCCGAGTCCTCGGCGTTCGCGGCGCCGGCGTTGGCCGCCAAGGCGGCCGCGGCGCCGACCGTTGCAATGGATGCCATTATAAGGTCGCGGCGATCAATGCCCTTTACAGATTTGTCCGACATGATGGGGCCTTTTTGCAGAAAATCCCCCGCGACTTCAAAATACTGGTATGCCGCCCTACACGCAAGCTTGCATGATTTCTGTGCCGTAAGCACAGGAGTTGTCCGGGTTGGGTATCACACGATTTGTCCGGTTTGTCGGAACTACGCGGAACCCATGTCGGCAAAGGGAGGAGTTCTGCGCCTTTCCGGGCTTGATCCCGCGCTGTGCACCGCGTGGCGGTGACCAGCTCGGGCACGCTCGACAGCCTGCCGCACAATGGCGCCGTGGTGTCGTTGCTTGCCGTGTGCGGCACAACGCTCGACATCGTCATGGTCAGCAGCGTCGGTCCCCTGGTTGCGCTGGTGGCGGTGGTCGCGTTTGGCCCCTTTTGAGACGAAGACCATCCAGACCCGGGCCAGCTAGAAGTTAGTCTCTTGACAATACGCTTTTCGAGGAACTGATTCTACGGAAACCAAAGCAACGTCACGGAGAGTTCCATGCCTCGTCCCTTGTTTGCTTGCCTGGGTCTCGTTCTCAGTCTTGTCGTGCCCCTGGCTCTGCCGGCGCCCGCCCATGCCGTCACGATCAACATCAATATCGGCACCAGCCTCAACAATGGCCGGGCGATCACATGCCGAGAGGGCGAGAGACTGCTGCGCAGCCGTGGTTTTTGGGACGTCCGGCGAGTGGATTGCCGCGGGCGCCTTTTCGCCTATCGGGCCCGCCGCGCCACCGGACTGTTTGAAATCGGGTTGAACGCGCGCAATGGCCGTGTCGTAGATCTGCACCGCATCAGGCGGTGACCTCGTCGCGGGTCCGGCCGCCGCGGCCGGCCGTTCGAACCGGCGAAACAATCGCGCCCGTCGCAAGCAGCGATCACTTCCTGGCGCGCGCGGCAAGATGTTGCTTCAGTTGCGCTATCTGGTCGGCCGACCACCCCTGCGGGTCAGTCACGGCGAGCCACGCATTGACGTAGTGTTCGGGCGCAAAGACATGTCCGTAGCCCATCGGCGTGTTGGTCGATACGGCCATGTCGAGGGCGAGCTGCAGCATCGATACGACCGGGTACCACCGCAGCTCCGGCGAGACGTCCGGGCCGCGCGGCGCATTCATCCAGGCCGGACGGCGATAGAAATCGCTATAGGCGAAGAACGTCAGTGGATCGCTCGCATACTGGAGGTAGACGATGCGCAGCGGACCCCAGGGCGCGTCCCTCGGACCGGGGTCGCCATTCTGGTTCATGAAACGGACGAAGGACCCGTCCCGGAATTGCGGCAGCCAGGCCGGTGACCCTGGATTGCGATGCTCCGTCGCGCTGCGCCAGATTCTGCTCTTGAACGGCGGACCGCTCCACAGAGCCCCCTGGACAGGGTCACCAAGCATCTCGAAAAGCTCCATCGATCGTTCGGAATTCATCGCTCCCAAGCTCAGGCCATGCAGATAGAGTTTCGGCCGACTCTCGTGCGGGAGCGTCGTCCAGTATCCATAGACTGCGGCAAACAAAGCCTTTGCAGCCTCCGAGCCGTATTCCGGCTCGAGCAGCAGCGATAGCGGGCTCGACAGGTAGGAGTACTGCTGGGCCACGCTCGCCACGTCGCCGTGGTGGAGATACTCGACCGTATCCATCGCAGAGGGATCGATCCAGCCGGTGCCGGTGGGCGTGATGACGACGAGTACGGAGCGTTCGAAGGCGCCGACGCGTTTCAATTCATCGAGGGCGATTTGCGCCCTTTCCTCCGCCGTGTCGGCGGCACCGAGCCCGACATAGACCCGGATAGGTTCGAGCGCATCGGCGTGCGTGAACGCGCGTATCTCGGCGGCGGTGGGTCCTGTCGCGATGAATTCGCGTCCTGCCCTTCCAAGTTCCTCCCAGCGGACGAGGGAAGCCGAGCTGCCGGTCTTGAGCGGAGATTCAGGTTGCGGCCGGTCCGGCTCGATGAGGGCGTCAACTGCCGCGAAGGACGAATCGGCCAAGTGCAGCGCGTAGCGGAAGAGTACGCCGTTTGCCATCGTCCAGAACAACAGTATTGCGACTGCGAAACCGATCACCTTCGAAACCCTGCGTGGGACGAAGCGGCCCGACCTTTCTGAAAACCAACGGGAGATGCCTTTGAAGAGCCTGGCAAGCGCGATGACCACGAGGAACGTAGCGATCGCGATGAAACAGACCTCAACCGGATGCGCGCTCGTCACGGGTTCGAGCTGCATCAGTCGACGGATCGAGTTCTGCCATTCCGCCGCCCACCACAGAAACAGTATGGCGTTGACGGCGCAAGCGGCCGCGACAGCAATCTTGAGAGAGAGCAGAAGCCGCTCACGCGGTTCCGGCAGTTCCATATAGGTCCATAGCCAGCGCCAGGCGACTCCGATGCCGTATCCGACGGCGAAACATGCCCCGGACAGCACGCCTTGGGTCAGGTAGGTGCGGGGGATGAGCGTCGGAGTAAGTGAGGCGACGAAGAACAGCGTGCCCAAAACGAGGCCGCCGGCGGAAAGCGAGCGCCAGAACCTTGTCACCCAGCTGCGCATACGCCCGTTTCGCTTCCCTTTGGGATGAATTGTCTCGGGATGAATACGAGAGGCATCATGGCTCGCTCTCGCGTTTAATAGAAGGACGCAGGTGCTGAAAGTTCCGGTTGCCTCGTCCGGCAAGTCGCAACATGTACTCGGTTGAGCGTCGGCCTTTCGTGCCGACGCCACCACGATCTCCAGCGTAGTCGCCTGCGACGTAAGCTTTCAGGAAACGGCAAAGCTGGCCTCTACAGTCGAGATGCGGCGCTAAGTTGCCCGTTCCAGCAGCCGGCTCAGGCGGTAAAATCTGACCCGTTGCCGACATCAGTCCGGACAAGTACCAGTTGCAGGGTCTTCAGGAAGGAAGAAGCTTCGGCGCTCGCAAGGGGAGAGTTCGCGAGGCACGATGCGCCGGGCGAAGTCAATGAGGTCCTTGGGTGTCTGGAAGACGCGAACGATGCGGACCCTTTCCTCGCCGGAAACAATTGCGACCTGGGTGCCGTCGGAACTGAAAGCTGCGCGTGTAAGGCCCGGTCGAACGGTCGCTTCGTCCTGGCCGGCAAGGACGGCAATCTGGCGCCCCGATTGTGTCGCCCATAGCCGGACCGTGCGATCTTCGGACGACGCGGTCACGACGTACAAACCACTGGGACTGAACTGGGCGCTGTCCACCCCGCCGCTGTGGCCCCTAAGAACGGCCCTTTCCAGTCCGCCAGCGACGCTCCAGATCCGGATGGTTCCATCGCGTGAGGCCGTCAGCAGCGACTGACCGTCGGGGCTGAAGGACACCACCGTCACCTCGCCGGTATGTCCCTCTAGCGTTACAATGTTTGCTCCGTCCGTGGTCGACCAAATTCGGGCAGTGTGGTCGAGTGAGCCCGTGGCGACCAGTTGACCGTCCGGGTTGAAGGCCGCTGCCGTTATGCGATCATGATGCCCCACAAGAGCCTTAAGCTCAGCCCCGCCCGCCTTCAGGAGGTGGCCCGCATTGTCTTCCCTGGCCGCGAGGATCAGACGTCCGTCGGGGCTGAGAACGGCCTGCGGCAGATTGCTGCTTGTGTCGACGACGGCCAGCTCGGTGCCGGTCGCCGCGTCCCATAGCTGCGCAGTACCGTTGATCGATGCGGAAACAAGCGATTTGCCATCGCGACCAAACTGGATCTGGATCAGTCCGCCATGTGATAGGAACTGGGCGGTCTCGTTTCCCCCTGCCACATCCCAAATTCGGACCTGGCCCTCAAGAGATGCCGTCGCGACGCGCCTTCCATCGGGACTGAACGTCGCGTGTTGAACGATCTCATGTGTATCGAGCCGGATGATCTCGCGCCCGCTCACAATATCCCACAGATGCGCGGCGCTGTCGCCCCCACCGGTCAGCAGGTGGGCATTGTCGGGACTGAAGACCGCGAAAGTCGGCCGATATTCATGAGAGAGCGTGGTCGTCAGGGCGCCGTTGACATCCCACAGCCGAGCGGTGCCATCGTGTGAAGCGGTGAGAAGAATGTTGCTGTCGACCGGGCTGAATTCCAGATGCTCGACCAACGATTCATGACCGGCAATCGTCGTGACCAACGAGGCGCGTTCGACGTCCCAGATGCGGATCGGCCCATTGACCGAAGCGGTCGCCAGGAAGCGGTCGTCCGGGGTGAAAGCACCGTTCATCTCCTTATCGCGTTCATCCGTACCGATATCCGCCAGCTTCAAACCCGAAACCTCCTGGCCGAGCAGGTCATGCAGCGTTCCTGACGCTCCATCCCAAATCCGGGCAGCGCCTTCGAGTGATACCGTGGCGATTCGCTGACCCCCGTGACTGAAAATCACCCCGTCCAATTGCGTGTCGCTCTTGTTGCCGGCCAACTTTGCGATCTCTGTTCCTTTCGACAAATCGAAAAGGCGGGAAAAGCCGCCGTGTGAAAGCGGGCCCCACGCGCCGACCAGCATCCGGCTTCCGTCCGGGCTGAACGCCAGGCAGCAGGGCCAGGAGTTCACTTGGATTGACCACGTCAGTGCGCCATTTGCGGTATTCCAGATCGAAACAAGGTGCTTGCGTGCCGTCACGAAGCTGCGGCCGTCCGGACTGAACTCAGCCCGAGCATATCCGTCGCTGCTTACACTCAGGACTTTCTTTCCGGTCCGAGCGTCCCAGAGCGTTGCATCGCTGTTCTCCCCCGCCGTCAGGACCTGGTTGCCATTCGGGCTGAAGATTGCCGTTGGATAATTACCTACCGGCTGCAGGATGAACAGCTGTTCTCCCGAAGTGGCGTTCCAGAGGCGTGCAGTGCCGTCCCTCGCGGCCGTCAGGATATGGCGCCCGTCCGGGCTGAATTCGGCCCTCTCCACGGCCCCTTCATGACCTTTTAGAACTGCAGTTTCGGCACCGCTGGAGATGTCCCAGACGCCTGCAGTATTGTCGTAGGATGCGGTGACGATGTGATCGCCGGTCGGATTGAATGCCGCATCCGCAACGCCGGCGGCATGCCGGAAGATTTTGATCTGGTGGTGCGCCAGCAGAGCCTTGTAGAGAGCTGCCTCCGCTTCAAAGAGATATGGCCGCTCGGACTGGTCTTTCGAGGACAGTGCTTCGAGCGCCAACAGGATCGCAGCCTCGGTGTTGCCTGTCGCCGTGGACTGCTCCGAAAGAAACGAGAGCGAAAGAGACTGGTTGCGCAGCGCCAGGTCGCGTTGGGACCTTGCTTCCTCCCGCGCCCTGAAGGCGACCAGTGCGCCTGCGCCCGCCACGAGAGCGAGCATTATCGCCACAATCGCGGCATTGCGCGTACGGCGGGCAAGCCGGTTTGCTGCGGCAGCCGCGAGGCTCCGGCGCTCGGCCTCGCGCTCCAGGCGCTCGCGTTTTGCCTCTTCGGCGGCCTCGATCAGCGCTAGCTCTGCCTGGCGGTCCTTCTCCTCTTTCTGCTGATGGGCACGCAAGGACGCCTCGATGTATTCAAGTACGTCATCGTCGACCTCCTCCCGTCTTGACAGCAACAGCTCTTCGCCCTCCGCGAGACGTTTGCCGGACGGAAGGAGAAGCTCTCTATTCCTGCTCTCCTGGTGCCATCGATGGGCGTCGGCCCTGAGGCGTTCGCGCGTCTCGAGGAAGTTCCGGTTTGCATTCACAATGTCACCGGCGCGCGGCCAACGGCTCAACAGTGCTTCATGTGCAACGCGGACGAAGACATGTCCTCCGGCGTCCTCATCGCTGACGAGGAGCCGTGCGTCGATCAAGGCCCTGACGAGGGCCGATCGCGCCGGAGTTCCTGCAACTTCTGTGAACAGGGCCGGACGTGCCGTGACCGTTTCATCGCCCGGACTTGCCGTGGTGAGCGCGCGCAGCACCGCGGGTAAGGCCTCCTGGATCTCGGGCGCCAGCAAGTCTACGACTTCATCGGCGCGGCGCGCGATTGCGCCTTCGAGCCCGCCGAGCGCGCGATAATGCGCAAAGGTGAGAACTCGGCGCTCGCGGCCGGCTTCGTACAACGCGTCGAGCACAAACTCGAGAAGCGGCAATGATCCGGGATCGGCAGCTGCTGCCTCCTGCAGCACATCATCCAGCCGCCCCAACTCGGCACTCTCCTCGAAGCGGAGCCCGGCAACGCCCGCCGGTTCGCGGATGATCTGCGCGATTTCTGCGCCAGTCGGCGGCAGGAGTTCGTAGCTGGCGAGGCCATCCTTGAGGGCCGAGAAACCTTGGACCTCACCACAGCGGTGAAAGAAGTCGGAACGGATCGCCGCTATCACCCAGACCAGTCCGCTCGCGGCCAGCACCGCCATGAACCGCACAAGGGCCTCGCGCGTCGCCGGCTGCCTCTCCGTCGTGAACAACTCCTCCAGCTGATCGATGGCGACAAGCAATCTGATCTGCGAGCGGGCCGGCCCGGCGGCCTTGCGAAGTGCCTGTCGGACCATCGCCAGTGCCCGATCCGGCGTGCTCCTGCAGAGACGAGCAAACTCCGCGGCTGTTACTTCGCAGGCCAGCTCCGGCACAGCAGCTTCGCCAAGCAGTGCCGCAGCCAGCCCAGCGAATGCATCCGGTCCTTCGGAGAGGCGGATCAGGCAGCGGCGCCACAAGGTTATGCCTGCCACGGCTCCAGGCCTGGTCAATGACGGCAGCAGGCCAGCGCGGAGGAGGGAAGACTTGCCGCAACCACTCATTCCGTAGATGAGCAGGAATGCCGTGCCGCTTGCTGCCTGGTGCTCCAGTCTTGCAGTGCAGGCAGCAATCGCCCGCGCTCGGCCGAAGAAGAGATCGGCATCTTCGAATTCGAAGGCATCGAGACCGCGAAATGGCGACCTGGCCGGTTCCTCAGAAGCAAGGGGGACGCGATAGATGCGCAAGGCGCGTGCGACGTTCTTCAGCTTGTGCTCGCCGAGATCGACGAACTCCAGCGAGAGCCGGTCTTGAGCCTGGGCGTGGACCGCTTCCGTGACGCAAATCCCGCCCGGTCGTGACAATGTTTGCAGATGAGCGGCGACATCGACGGCCTCGCCCGCGAGGTGGTCACCCTCCGCGACGACGTAACCCAGGTGAACGCCGATGCGGAAACGCAGGCGCTTTGCCTCGGGAACTTCGCAGTTCCGCTTATCGACGTCGTGCTGGATCTCGCCCGCACACCGCATCGCCTCGACAGGGCCGGCAAACTCGGCGACCACGCTCTCTTCGGCGCTCCAGAACACACCATCCGCATGTTCAACCAGCAGCCGATCGATGATCTGGCTGTATGCCCGGAAAGTTGCAGCAGAGATCGGCTTATCCTTGCCTGTCGAGCGGCGCCCAGCGGCCACTTCGGCAGCCAGGATGGTGGCCATTCTAGGTCCGGCATTTGAGGGAAGGACCAGCCTGTATCCACGCCTCGGCACCGTCTGCACGACGGCCTGCCGATTATCGTTGAGCGCCGCACGGATCTCGTGAATGCATTGCACCAGGCTGTCGTCGGTCACGGCTATGCCGTTCCAGACTGCCTTCATCAGGTCGTCCTTGGTGATGACCCGATCAGCGTTCTCCAGAAGGTGACGAAGCACCGCGAAGGTCTGGTGGCGAAGTGCGATTGTCCTGTTGGACTTGTCGCGCAAGGTCTCGCTGCTCAGATCGGCGGTAATGCCGTTGAGTACGAACGTCGTGGGCGGCGAGCTATTCAAGCCGGTTCCCTCACGCACGAAGCCGCAGTCCAATTCTTCGATCTTAGCACGGTTCGCGCTGCGAAGAGTCATCGCCATCCAGACCGGCGGGGAGCGCAGATTTCGGCGAATGATCGGAAGCCGTTCGTGACCAAAGAGACGCCTCGGAGCGACAATTGCATTGTCAGCGGGAGGCTCGCCATGGACTGCTTGGTGCGGATTGCTCGATCTGCCGGAGCAAGACCGGTGCCACGGCTCACGGGCCTCTGCCTGCTCAGTCTGTTCTTCGCCATGGCGTCACAGGCTTACTCGACCGACCGTCGCGCAGACGACCTGACTGAAGTCGATCTGCAATTGATCCTTGCCGTGGACGTCTCGCCATCGATGAGCAAGGTTGAGCAAAGAGTGCAACGCGACGGCTACGTCGATGCCTTCCGCCACGCGGACATCGCGAGGGCAATCAAGTCGGGAGAGCGGGGCAGGATCGCAGTGCTTTATCTGGAGTGGGCCGGCCCACGTCAGCAAACAGTCATTGTGCCGTGGACAATTGTCGAAAGCCTCGACGATGTTCTGACTTTGGCAGACAGGCTGGCGGCGCTGCCGTTGACTGAAGGCCGGGGAACGTCGATTTCCGGCGCACTGTCGGCCGCGATTGATCAGTTCGCGAAGAGTGAATTGCGCAGCCCGCGCAGGGTTGTTGACGTATCCGGCGACGGACCCAACAATGCCGGAGCACTCCTTGATCCCATCCGGCAGGTTCTTCTCGCGGAAGGCGTGACGATCAACGGGCTGCCTATCGCAATGCCCCGCATTGGCGGGGCCGACGGGTTTGCGATGTACGACCGCTCCAACCTCGAATCCTATTTCGAGCGTTGCGTCATTGGCGGGCCAGACGCATTTACAATCGGCGTCACCGAGACCGCTATGTTCGCCACCGCAGTGCGTCGAAAGCTGGTGCGTGAAATCTCCATGAACATGGGTCAGGTGATCCACGCCAGCTACACCGCGCGTTCAGACCGCACGGTCGATTGCAACGGGATCGCTCAAGTGCCGGGCCGGTAACGATGGCGACGGGGTGACCGAGTTGTAGAGGGTGGGCAGCAACGCGCACCGCTGCCTACAGTCAAATTGAATCTGCTTGCGGACCCAGGGCCACTGGCTTGCCATGCGGTGTATTCAGGTAGGCGTTTCGCCAATCCTGTTGGCGTCTGTCCACCTCGGCCCGTAGGGCGAACTGGCTCCTGTCCAGTATCTGCTCCAGAGCGCTGAGAAAGGCCCCGTAATAGATCGCGTCGGGGTCCATGGCTGTATCGGTCGCCCGTCGATCAAGCTCGGCGCCCAAGGTCTGAGACCAATCCGCGGCTTCGATCTTTCCGTCGGCGATGAGCAGTTCGACCAACGCAATGACCTGAGCGTGCCATTGCTCGAAGAAGACAGGTTCGCCATCGGGATGGCGCCGCGCGCGACGGGCGATCTCAGGCCGGCTCAAGATAGCTGTCCCACATGTCGATCAGCAGGCTGTCTGCGCTGTCGCCGGCTTCAGGCCAAAGATCCGACATGCGAAACCGCACGACGTATGTCTGCTCGCGCCGTATCGTGCCGACAGCTTTCTCGTCGGGCAAAGGCTGTGGTCCGTTCACGCTGTCGACAACCCCGGGCCGGCCGCGGACATACCCCGTCAGCCGCGTGTGCATTGTGGCGATGTCGCGCCGTGCCACAACCTTGTCGCCAGCTTTGAACCTTGCCCCTGTGGGCGGGACCTCGACCGCAGGCCTGGGCGACTCGTATTCGAAGGTTCGACTTGAGGCCCTGCCATCGAAGAACTCCTGAACGCCCGCGACGCCTTCATCCACAGACGTGACCATCATGGCCAGAATCCACTTCTCGAAATAGTCGAGGCCGAGGTAGGCGTCTGGGGGAAGCCTTTCCAAGACGTGGCGATACCAATCGAGCGTCCAGCCCGTGCGATCCGTCGTCAGCTTTTTCATCGACATCATGGCGATCGCCCATGTGCGCGCCTTCCATTCATCGGAAAACAGAGGCGAGTCATCTTCTGCGACGTTCGGGATCGGCCTGAACCCTTGCCTGCCGCCGAGGTCGTGTACCGTATCCATCACCCCACCTCCTGCTTTGGCGACAGATCCCTCATCGTCCCGATCATGGCATTGCGCGTCACGAGGCCGGCGAGGTCCTCTTCGGTCCAGCCGTCTGTCCCTTCTGGACGCTCCGGGACCACCATATACCGCCGGTCTGAAGTCGAGTCCCACACCGTGACCTCAACCTTGTCCGGCAGGTCGGTTCCGAATTCGGCGAGAACGCCACGCGGATCGCGGACCACTCGCGCCCGGTACTCGGTCGACTTGTACCAAGATGGAGACATTCCCAAGATTCCAACTGGATAGCAGGAACACAAGGTGCAGACGACAACGTTGTGAACCTCAGGCGTGTTGAACACTGCGACAAGGGGGTAATCCTTCCTGACGCTTGGGACGATTTCCGAAAACGCCTCGGCCGCATGTTTCGCCAGGCGTTCGGCGAACTTGGGATCAGTCCACGCCCGCGCGATGACCTTTGCTCCATTCATCGGACCTACGTTTTCCGAGTAGTCGTCGAGCCACATGTCCACGGCGTCGGCCGCCAAAAAGCCTTTCTCGACCAGAACCGTCTCCAGTGCTCTCAGGCGAAGCGCCGGTTCAGGCGGAAGATGGCTGTGCAATTCCCGATGAAGTTTGGCAACCTTGTCGGAATCGTATGAACTCACAGCTGATCTCCCTGAGTATCATCCTTGCTTCGACCGCGCCCGGGGGCCCTTAAGGGTGCGTGGCTAACTCCCTGCCGACCATCAAGGACCAGTTTATTGGAGCGGTGCACTCGAGTCATTGACTTTCTGACCTTACGTCAGCTTAGAGGTCGAAGCCGATGTCTTGCAGCTTTGGGGCTTCTGCATGCGGCGACCGGACCGGGCGCCCACTAGGCACGCGCCAGGCGCGACACCATTGCAGTTCGACACTCCGATATGATCGGCCCTTGATATCGTGTAAAACGATCGAGGTCCTCAGTGCTTCCGGAATGAGACGATGCGCCCGGCCAGATCGCATCTTCTATGGCGAGCGATACCTCGAAAATCGTCACCATTTGACGATGCCGACGCCGGCGATATTGTGAACCGCATGACCGACCAGCCCAACCGCCCGGACGACTATCCCGATCGCCAGATCGATCGCCAGCAGGAAACAGGTTTTGAGCGCAGAGTTCCCTTGCCCGCTGGCTACCGACAAGGTGTCATCTCCGCGATCACCGTGCTGCTCGGATTTTCGCTTCTTTTCCTGCGGTACTGGAATTTCGAAGTCGAGGGCGGATGGACGTTTGCCTCGATCCTGGCGACGCTGCTACTGGCACTGGCCATCGTCCTTCAGTTCGTTGCGCTGTGGCGGTCGTTGCTCCCACGAGACGATGACGAGCCGGTTTATCAGGTCACACTGCGCTGGTTCCTCGCCTCGATCATCGCTCTCCTTGCGGGTGTGCTCCTCGCCGGGCTGACGGCTTCGCACGTCTTCAATCTTTGATCGATTCCCAGGCCCGCGACTGCCGCCGTCTAACCCTGGCGCCTGTTTCGCCTCGGCGGCTCCGCCCGAGCCTGAACGTCCCGTAGAGCGGGCGGCCCCTCGCTGCGGGCCGGCGCTTCGTGGCGGCGAAAGGCGTTAAGGCTTGCGCAATCTTCGCGGTCTATCGTCACGGGCAGATTGGCGAGGGAACATGAAACGCAAACCGCTTCTGCTTTTTGCCTTCCCGTTTCTCATTCTTGCGATCCTGGCTGGGGAACGCATGGCAGCCTTCCTGCTGGGAGCCTATCCAGCCAGCCCCACCGCGTGGTGGATATGGCTTGAACTGCGCCCTTTGTCGACGATGCTTTGGCAGCAGGTCGATGTCTATCTGGGTGGCTCGATGGCTGTCGACGCCGCCATCCTCGCCGCCGCATCGATCGTCTGCTGGATGGCGTGCCAGACCCGAAGGTCGGCTTTCTTCTTTCTCACCAACCACGTCGCCCTGCTCTTCGCCGGGCTAATGATCGCGGTCGGCAGCCACTCGGAAACGGCGAGCACGATCGCTGCGTTCACCTCGCCCGGCGGTCTTCCATTCTCGCTGGCGATGGATTTCACCTTGAAGAACAGCCTTGTGCTGCTTCTGGGCACCGCGGCCTGTGCGTACTGCCACATCGTCTTCCTCGCCGAAGCGCGGGCGCGGTCCGAAGCCCGGACCGTCCGCATCCTGGCCTTGCGGCGCGATCTCTAACCAATTCCGCGATCTCTACGACAATTCCAGGAAAAGTGTGAAACGGTTTCCCGGGAAAAGCGCGTAGCGCTTTCCCTTGGGGAGTCGCGTCAGACAAAGAGTTGGACCGGGCGGCATTCGCCACCTGTGCCATGCCAAAATCCATGCCCTAAGAGGTCTAATTGATCCTCTTGTAATAGACCTTGCCATCAGGCTGCTGGATGCGCTGGTAGTTGGAGCTTGGGGGAGGGGGCGACGCCGGCGCGGCCCTCTTCCTGGGCGTGATACTGGGTTCGCTCGCGCTTTCGCCTTGGAGAGCTTCGGGCGCTTCCGCCAGCGTGCTGGTGGTCATCTCCGGCGGCTCCACCGCACCCGGCGTGGCCTCGTCGCCGGCGATCGGCCTAGTCAGTGCCAGCTGGGCAACGTTGCTATTGATCTCGTTGAAGCTGCCTTGCAGTTGGCTGTCCAGTTTCTCGAACCGGCTCTGGAAGCCGTTGTTGACCGTATCGAGCCGTGCCGCGATCCGCTGCTCGAACGCCCCGAGCTGCTCCAGCCGCGCTTCGACAAAACGCAAGTCGCTCATGCCGCGATAGAGATAAATCGCAGCCGCCATGTTGACCACGGTGAGCAGCAAGCCGCCGCTGGCGATGAGAATGCCGATCGTCTTTATCTTGCTCGGTTTCTCGATAGCGACCTGTTCGCGCTGCTCCTGTTGTCCGATATCGATCGCCGGCATGTCCGGTTCGCTGAGCATCGTCATTGGACCACCACCTTCGCGCCAACCGCGACGCGCTTGAAAAGATCGATCACATCGGTGTTTGTAAGCCGAAAACATCCCGATGTCCCGTCGAACCCGACACCGGACGGATCATTGGTGCCGTGTATACGGTAGAGTGTGTCGCGACCGTCACGAAGCAGGTAGAGCGCCCTTGCGCCAAGAGGATTGTAGGGCCCGGCGGGCACCATTTTTGGCAGCTCCGGCTGGCGGGCCCGCATTTCCTGCGGCGGGCGCCACTCCGGCCATTCGGTCTTGGCCCCTACCTGGACGACGCCCGTCCAGCCAAACCCGTCGCGTCCGACGCTGATCTGGTAGCGAAGCGCCTGGCCCTGGCGGGTCACCAGGTAAAGCGCCTTCTCGTTCTTGCGGATGATGATCGTTCCTGGCTGCTCGGTGGTTGCGAAAGCAACCGTCTTGCGCAGGCTGGGGCCCATTGCCGGCAGCGGCGGCCGATCCGAAAGGCTCGATCTCGCCTGGGCGAGGTCCTGGACTGGCAGCGCCAACACCACGCCCAGCAGGCTGGCGCAGGCCAACCTCTGGGCGATCCGGTAGCTAGCGTGCAGCGTCATCGAGCCGCTCTTTGAACATCCGCTTCAGGTCCTTGTTGAAGCGCGCCCGCCCATCGACTTCGGAAGGCAGGATCGCACGATTCAATGCGTCGGTCAGCAGCGCATTGTCGAGCGGGACCGACTTGATATGCGGCGCCTTGAAGATCTTCTCGAGCTCGCTGCGCGAGAAGTGGTTGCCGAACCATTTGCGCTTGTGCTTGTTGGCGACCAGCGTGATGTTGACCGCATTGCCGCGCAGCTCGCGGATTTTCTTGTAGAGCCGCTTGCCTTGCCGCAGCGAGGCGACATTGAGTTCGAAGACGATGAAGATCTCATCGCTCGTCGACAGCACGGAGTTGTGCCAGGGCGTCTCGATGTTCGGCAGGTCGATGACGATGTCGTCGAAACGGTAGGCGACGAGGTCCAGCAGCCGGAACACGAAATCGCTGCCGTGCGGCTCGAAAGGCAGTTGCGGCCTTTCGAAGGCATACATGGTGAGGCCGGACGGGCGCGACAGCTTGATGACGTCCATCAGTTCGACATCGAGCCGTTCCGGCTGGCCGATGATGCCGGCAAGATCGAACTGGTTGAACAGGTTGAGATAGGCGCCGCAATTGGCGCTCTGGAAATCGAGATCGACCAGGCAGGTGGACGCCGCGCGTTCGGCCGATTTCGAGGCCAGGAATTCGGCCGCCGACAAAGCGAGTGTCGTCCCACCGGCACCGCCGCTGGCACTGACGAAGGTGATGATCCGGCTTTTCGTTCCCTGGTTGCCGGTGTCATGGAAGGTCACCGCGTTGAGCAGTTCTTTCGCATCGAGCGGCTTGTGCAGCCAGTCGGACGCGTTCATGCGCACCAGCACCCGCGTCTGCTCCGACGTCAATTCGCCGGAAACTGCGATCAGCGGCACGGTTGCCCATTTGGACCGCGCCTCGACGATGCCCGCCTGGCTGAGCACCTCGCCATTGGCAAGGTCGAGGATGACGATGCCGGGTCGCGTGTCGGCGGGCGGCCCCTTGAGGAACTCGGCCGTCTCGGAAACCCTGACATCGTAGATTGCCAGCGCCTCGAGCCGCGTCGCCACCTCGCGCTTGAAGTTCGGATCCGACGAGAACAGGGCCACCTGCTTTCGCTTGGTCGGTGTAACCTTGGTGTTGATGGCATTCATGGGAAAGCGGCCCTCAAATCTTCGCCCGTGACCGTGCTAAGCATGGAGGGCATTGTCATGGTTCCGAATCCGTACAGTCCGCCCAGGAAGAAGAACTGGTAGGTCATGTTCTGCAGGTTGACGGTGATTGTCGGCACCGGGCCGCCGAGCCGGGTCTGGTAGCCGAGGCCTGTGGCAGCATAGGTGATGACAACATTGGTGCGTCGCAGGCCGGGGAAGTAGTGGCACATGCCGGGCCGCATGGTGGGCGCCTGGGCTGCGGTGATTGTCGGACAGACGTCGTTGTTGGTGACAGCCGTGTCTCCCCGGAATATGCGGCTGAAATTGGTGGCGTTGAAGGTGCCGCCATTGCTGCAAGCGCCTGTGGTTCCGGTGTAAGTGCAGACGAAAGGTCCATACGCGCCGGCGGCAACCGGCGCGCCCGGCGATGCGATCGGCGCGGCAGCCGTCAGATTGGATGCAATCGGGTCGGAGATGGATGCCAGCCGCGCACCGACCTGGACGGCCTTGGTCGCGGCGTTCCATTGGTAGAGTGCGTAGCCGAAATCGACGAAGCCAAGCGTCAGCGCAAACAGCAGCGTCGAAACGATGGCCATTTCCACCATCGCCGTGCCGTCCTCCGATTTTGCGAAGCGCCTGATCATCTTCAGAACCGGATCAACCGCTCCTCATGAAAACCGTTCAAAGTGATCGGACCGATGCGGAGCAGCGACAACATGCCGATGCCGGCATAGGGATAGGTTCCCGCTACCCTGACGATGCAGACCTGCGCGGTGGCGGAGTGGTATTGCGTAACGCCCGCACCATTGACAGCGTCATGGCAGCTAGCTGGGGCGGCAATCGTCACCGTCACATTCGCTTTCAGCCAGCCTTTGACGCGCGGAATGTCCGTTGCTGGATTCGCGTTCCATTTGCCGAACACCGCTATGTTGGTGGCGATGTCGGCGCAGTTGATCGCCGCCAGCCCGGCATCGGTATACATCTGGCTGTTGCAGCGCGCTGCAAAACGGGCGCCGTCCGTAAGCCCGGCCTCCATCAGCAGCTTGTCGTGGATCAGATTGCCGAATTCGAACACGCCCGCCGACAGGGGCACCATCAACGGCAATATCAGCGCCGTCTCGACAAGCGTGGTGCCACGATGGTCGCGTCGAAATCTGTCGAGGTAGCGGAGCAGGGTGCTGATCATCGCCATCACCGGTAAAGCTGGGCTTCGTCACGCAGGTAGTTGTCGAGCGTACCGTTGCCGCCCTTGCCGGTGATGTCGACCAGTTCCACGAAGATGTTCTTCCCGTCCTTGATCGGCTCTGTAATGAAAAAACTGGCAAATCTCCTGACCGGAATGCCCGTCAAGCGGCCGGTAAATTTCATGCCAGAAGCTTGGAGCGCATTGCAGTCCAGGATCGCGCCGTAAAGCAACCGGCGGTCAGGAATTGAGATCGGGGTGCCGGCCCCAGCAGGCGGGTTGCCTTGTTCGCCACCGACAGAGGCATCGCCGACGATGCTGTCATTGGTGGCGGGGTTCCCGTCGGGGTCAAGTTCGTAGCGATAGACCTCATACCGCGTCGGGAGATTGGCGCCAGTGCCGGATAGAGCCGCAGGCACGGGCCGCAAGGGGTGATTGGCAGCCCAGTAGCGCGCGAAGTTCCAGTCGCCGGCGCCCATGCGGCCGCCCATCATCGTGCAGTTGCCGGCGATCTGGCATGAGTCGCGCTCAAGCCCGATACCTTTGGTCGGGTCTGTTTGGTAGTCGACCTTGTTGTTGTTGACAAATACATTCCAGTTTATGGCACCCTTGCGCACATTGGCCGCAGGTCCGTCCGAGTAGTTGGACGAGTCGATACCGAAACGCGAGTTGATGCCATTTAGCACCGGACCGGAATTCTGTCCCGGCTCCGTGTCGACGCCGTCGCGCGAATAGCAATTCTGCGGCTTGGAATCGGCGAGCATCTTTTCGAGCTCGTTGGCGCCGTTGCCAAACGGCGAAGCCAGGAAGGCGAAGTTGCCGGGGAAGTAAGACCCGTCTCCGCGCAACATGATTTGGCGGCGACGGTATTGCCTGGTTTGCGCTGCCTGTTCCAGCGTGACGCCACCGGTTTGGGCTGTATCCTCATAGGGGTTGCACATGAAAACGGGGGTGTAGTCGCAGACGCCCGATGTAAACCCGGAGGTGGACACCGCCCCCATGGTCATCGAATTGTTGGTGCCGCCGGGCAGGAACGACACCGGGAATAGTGTGCCGAAGCCCAAGGGCGTGACCTTGACCTGTATGAATCGGGTCTCATCTTCGCCAACGACAGGGTCGGAATTTGCAAGATAAGTGCCCTGGTTCGCCGTCGTTATTCGGGTGCCGTCCGCAGGGGGGATTGCCTTGAGGAAGCACCAGGAAATATTTCCAAAGCTGTTGCATCGCGTCGTGCCGCCCGGTTGCCCTGAGGTCAGGGGGAACCGGCCGGAAGTCGAGAAATTGCTCTCATTGCTGACCAGCGTCGCCATGGCGCGCTCGGCCCGCGCCCATGAACCGGGAAAGCCGTCAAGTTCCGCAGCCCCAGCCAACGAAAAGGCATCGGCCGCCTTCTGCAGGTCGTTTTGCAGATTGTTGGCTCGACTCATGTCGATCACCAACACCGAAAAGCCGACGATCGCCGGCAACATGACGGCCACTAGAACGAGGGCTATACCCCTTTGATCCCGCCAGAACGCGCGAATGACTCGCAACATGGCTTTACTCTTCGCTCCCCTGACGCCAGGTTTCCTCGCATTACCTGGCGCACTCAAACCGCATCCTTCTGTTCAATTCACTGCGTCGTGCTCACACCCGAGTTGCCGATATTGACCGTGATGGGCGGCGGCGCCGGCGGCGCCGGCGGATGTCTGTAGTTCTCGCCAACAATAGCAGCGCGCGCGCCGTCACCTTCGATCTTCGTGTTCTTTGAAGCCGGGTTGAGCGTGTCGACCGTCTGCAGCAGCGAATTGAACTTCTGCGTGTCGCCGGCGGCCAAGGTCACCGAATCGTAGTTGTTCAGATAGTCCGCTGCGCAGCCTGACAGCGCGCTGGCGCACAGGGTGAGGATCAAGAGGCTATTTCTTGACATAGATCATCTTGTCCTTCGATTTGAAGTCGAGCATGTGGCCATAGGGGCCGGTGACGCCGTCGCCTGTTTCATATTTTCGGATCATGTCCTTGTTCACCTCGAGCTGGCCCAGCACGAAGAATTCCGGGTCGTTGGCAGGCCGCGTCTTGTCGAACGGCGTCGCCAGTTGCTCGCCGGGCTTCACCGGCCGCACGAGATGCGGCGTGACGATGACCACGAGTTCGGTTTCTTCCTTCTGGTTGCTCGAATTGCGAAACAGCGTCCCGATAACCGGCACCTGGCCGAGCCACGGCACCTGGTCCTGGAGCTTGGTCGTCTTGCTGGACAGAAGTCCGCCGACGGCGAAGCTCTGGCCGTCGCGCAACTCAACGACGGTCGACAGTTTGCGGTTGGTGAAGATCGGGTCGCCGGCGGTTGTGAAGCCGGTCAGGTCGCTGACCTCCGGCGCCAGCTTCATATGGATCTTACCGTCGTCGAGCACGATCGGCGTGAACGTAAGGTTGACGCCGAATTGCTTGAAATCGATCTGGACTAGGCCATCCGTGCCGATGCTGCGGATTGGGACTTCGCCGCCGGCGTTGAAGCTGGCCGGCTCGCCTGAAAGCGTGGTGAGGTTGGGATTCGCGAGCGTGCGCACCACGCCCTTGGACTCCAGCGCCTCGATGATCAGATCGATCTTGAGGTTGTTGTCGATGACGCGCGTGATCAGGGCTCCGAACGGATTGGAGTTCGATAGGAGGCCGCTGAGCATATCGCCTGGCCCGAGCACGATATTGTCCTTGTCGACGGCGGCAACACCGGTACCGGTACGGGTCGTGCCTCTGCTGTTGGTGCTCTTGATCGACACGCCGAGATCGCGGCCGGCGTTGCGCTTGGCTTCCAGCACGCGCACTTCCAGATTGACCTGTTGGCTGTCGTCTACGATGACGGAGTTGATGATGGCATCGGGGCCATATTGCTGGGCAACTTCCATGATTGCCGCCAGCGTGGCGCCGTCCTTGACATGGCCGGCGAGCCTGACCCTGCCGTTGACCGAGCCGACTTCGATGCGCGACTTTGGCGCCACCTGACGGATGGCCTGCGCCATGTCGCTGACGTCGACGCCGACCTCGATCTGGATGACGCCGAGCGAGTGCTTGTCCGTGGAGAAGAGATTGACCGTGGTGGTGCCGGCGCCCTTGCCGATGACATAGAGCGTGCGGTCGGTCATCGGCTGGGCATCGGCGATCTTCTCGTCGCCGACGACGATGTCGCCCAGATTGGCATTCACCTGGATCGTTACCGATTGCGACATCGGCAGGAAGATCTTGTGGACGCTGGGGTTCGACACATCGATGAAGCGGTCTGCAGCGTGAGCCGCGAGGCTCAACGACAGCAACGAACAGACACAGGCTAGAACGAAGGCCGCCAGTGGTCCCCAGAACACGCGCATCTACGCTACCCCCTCGCCGGCTGATTCGGACTCCAGATATCCTAGTATGCCGGTGTTACTGTTGTCGTGGCACATCATATGTTTCGAGCTTTATACCTCGAAACACACCGACTGTCGCGCGCGCCGGTGGTTCCGGCTGCACATATTTGACCACTTCCTTCACAACTTCTTTCACCTGCGGCGCAGATGCCACAGCCGGAGCCGGCTTGAGCTTGCTCAGATCGTCCAGCTTGTTGCCCACTCGGTCGACTGCCTTGGCCAACCCTGCGAGCTTGTCGTCCGCGCGCTGACGGTCGGCCGCGGCAGCAGCGTCGGCTGCAGCCTGCTTGTCCAGGTCGGCTTGCCTTTTGGCGACGTCTGACGGCATTTCCCCGGTCAGGTCGGAAAGAGTAACGCGCTCGGTCGTCTCGCCGTTGCTGGCCGCGGCCTGGCGAAGTGCCAGCGACAGCTGCCCCGCACCCGCCGCGAGCGTGAGCTTCTGCGCATCCTTGGTGCTGACTTCGACCGTCACCGCCTTGACCACGGTCGGGCTGTCCTTGCTTTCGTCGGCGACCTGGTCGACGGCGAGCACCTTCACGCTCTGCAAAAGCACATCGACAAAACTCTGGTCCGCGCCGTCGGGATTGCGCAGGGTGCGCGTCAACAGCACGTCGACCCGGTCGCCTGGGAACACAAATCCGGCAACGCCGAGCACGTCGTTGACCCTGATGGAAACGGCCTTCAAACCTTCGCCGAGCACCGCCGATAGCGTGGCGCGCTGGCCGGGGCCGGTAATTTTGGTGGCGAGGACAGGTTCATTGGCGCCGATCGACTGGAGCGCCTGCTTGGGGTCGCCGGTCATGAGCTCCTTGGTCGTCTTGAAGGCGCCTGCCGGGACCGCGCCCGCCGGCCATGCGATTTCACGCAATTTGTCGGCGGTTAGCGTATCGCCGAATTTCAGAGCCACTGCGGCGACGACGACCGTATCGGCCTGGACACCGTTCGCTTCGGCCATGGCGCTGCGCTGGCTGGCCAGCCAGATGTTGATGAGAACCACCGCAAGCACGCCGAACACGCCGGCGAGTACGATCATGATGATTGTGTTGCCACGCATAGCCCAAGCCCCAAACCCCAAGGGCGGGAATTCGCCCGCCGCGATTTGAATCAGGCCCGGATCGAATGGATCCGGGCCTGAAGCATTTGATTAGCTGCCGACGCCCGATCCGCAGGTGCCGATGCCGCTGGCCTGCATCGAGTTGCAGAGGCCGCCGAAACGTCCGTTCACCCACAGTCCGATGCCGACGATAATGAGAATCGCCGCTCCGGCGATGATGCCGACCAGGATGGAATATTCGACCATGGCAGCGCCGTTTTCGTCGTCGCGGAACTGCCGGGCCATCGTCATGAGCTTCTTCATGATAATTTCTCCCTTTGGAGGTTTGAACCCGACGAGACGAGCCAAGGATGAAATCCATACCCAAGCATCCCCCGTCATCCCAATCCTTGTCCCGCCATAAAGCAGAGTCAAATGGGATTAACAGTTCCTTAACCTTCCAATACCTGGTTGGAGGGCAGGATAGTTTTTGCAAGAGCTTGATTCGATTAATATTTCAACCCCCTTAACCATTCATTCACAATTTGGCCATACCTCCGAATTCGGTATCACTAAATTAGCCGATATGCATAATCCTTTATATATAAGGGCTTACGAGAGGGCATCGGCCTGGCCTGGCTCATTACAATCGTTCATGTTCCGTGAGCGACAGGTCGATTGCCGGGTCCTGGCGTGTCGCCAAATAAAAACGATTTTTTTGAGCTCCTGTTCCTTAACTATGTCCTAAGTATTGTCCATTCGGTGGAGGGTTCGGCGCTTGTGCCTTCCGTGGTTAACGCTTAGTTTCCAGCCAGGGGAATTTTCGGGGGACTTGGCGAGATGTTGGGCCGCTTCATAAAAGGACAGAGTGAGACACGGACGCAGCTGGAGCGCGTGCCCGCAGCCGTGACGCCCGGCGTTCCGTCTCCGGTGACGGACGCCGCTGAAGACGGCACCGATTTCCTGACCCTCAAGGTCGAGCTTCACCGCCATTTGATCGACCGCTTCAACCTCGCCGTCCTCGAAACAGCGTCCAAGGACGAAATCCTGAATGAGATCCGTCCGATCGTGCGCGAGTTCGTGCGCAGCCGAAACGTGCCGCTGAATGCGCGCGAGCTCGATCAACTGACAAGCGACACCGCCGATGAAATGCTCGGGCTGGGCCCGATCGAGCCGCTGCTCAAGGATGAATCCATCGCTGACATTCTGATCAACACCCACAATCGGGTCTTTATCGAGCGGCGTGGCGTGATCGAGGAAACCGCAATACGGTTCCGCGACGAGGCACACCTGCTGCGTATCATAAACAAGATTGTCTCCGCCATCGGCCGCCGTGTCGACGAATCCGCGCCGATGGTCGATGCCCGACTGGCAGACGGTTCGCGCGTCAACATCGCGGTGCGGCCGATCTCGGTCGATGGCCCGCTGGTGTCGATCCGCAAATTCTCCAAGCATCCCTATTCGCTTGAGCGTCTGATCGCGTTCAATTCGATCCGCCCGCCGATGGTCGATCTGTTGCGGATTGCCGTGCAGGCGCGCAAATCGATCCTGGTTTCGGGAGGCACCGGCAGCGGCAAGACGACCTTGCTCAACGCCCTGTCGAGCTACATCCCCTCGAGAGAACGCCTGATCACCATCGAGGACGCTGCGGAATTGCAACTGCAGCAGCCCCATGTCGGGCGGCTGGAGACGCGTCCTCCCAATGTCGAAGGGAAAGGCGAGGTTCGCCAGCGCGAACTGCTGAAGAACGCGCTGCGCATGCGGCCCGATCGCATCATCGTCGGCGAGGTGCGCGGCGAGGAAGCCTTCGACATGCTGCAGGCGATGAACACCGGCCATGAAGGCTCGATGACCACAATTCATGCCAACACGCCGCGCGACGCGATATCCCGGCTCGAGCAGATGGTCGGCATGGCAGGCATGCCGATGAGCCATGACTCCATCCGCGCGCAGATCGCATCCGCTATCGACATCATCGTGCAAACGCAGCGTCTTTCCGACGGTGGCAGGCGGGTCATCTCCATATCGGAACTGACGGGCATGGAAGGCAACGTCGTCCAGCTTCAGGAAATTTATCATTTCGTTCGTCGTGACGTGACAGCGGACGGCATCATCATCGGCGATTTTCGAGCGACCGGCGTGCGCCCCCGCTTTGCCCAGGAAGTCGCAACGCTCGGGTACCAGTTTGCCAAGGATGCCTTCAACCCGCAGGTTGCCCTGTGATGCCGACCGGTCAGACGCTGCTTTACTTCATCTATGTACTCGCCGCTGCGTCGGTGATCCTTGCCGCCGAAACCTTTTACATGGCTTATGCCGCGCGGCGCGCCCGAGCCGGCACGATCAACCGGCGTCTCGCGCGCCTTGCTGAGGAAGCCCCGGCAGAGCAGACCTTGCAGGGCCTGCTGCGCGAACGCGGGTTGACGGTCACAGGCGATTTTATCTTCGGCATGGTCGCCTTGAACCGGCTCTACACGCAGTCGGGCATCACCGGCAATCCGCTGGCTTTCGCCGCAATGTTCCTGCTGGCGGGATTGGTGCTGGCGCTGGTCCTTCCATTGGTCTTAGGATTTTCGTCTGTAGCAGGACTCCTCGCCTTTTTGCTTGTGGGATTCGCCCTGCCGCTTCTCGTTCTTCGGCGCGCACGCAACAAGCGTATCGTGAAATTCGCTGCCCAGCTTCCTGACGCATTGGACATGATCGTCCGTTCATTGCGGGCCGGGCACCCGACTACCGTGGCCATCTCACTCGTGGCCCGCGAAATGCCCGACCCGCTCGGCACCGAATTCGGCATTGTTTCCGACGAAATCACTTTCGGCCTCAGCCTTGAAAATGCCGTGCGGAAACTTTCGCAACGTGTTGGGTTCGAAGGCCTTCACCTGCTGTCCGTTTCGCTGTCAATTCAAGCCAAGACCGGCGGCAACCTCACCGAAATCCTGGCCAATCTCTCATCCGTGCTGCGCGAGCGACAGAAACTGCGCCTGAAGATCCGGGCACTGTCGGCCGAGGGCAGAATGTCGGCATGGATCATTTCGCTGTTTCCGGTGGTCATGCTTGCCCTACTGATGGTTATCGCGCCGAGCTACTATGGGGATATTTGGAACAGTCCCCTGCTGATGCCGGCGTTCCTGATCTTCGGACTCTGGGCGCTGCTCGGTGACTTCATCATGTACCGAATGGTCAATTTCGATTTCTGACAGGAGCGGACCATAAACCTGTTCTCAAATACCCAGGATCTGGGCCTTCTGGTTTCCATCGCTGTCTTCCTGGCGGCGATGGCGCTGTTCCTGTTCGGCGCGCTGATTTTCCGGCCTGCCTTGCAGACGCGCAAGCTGGTCACGCAAAACCTTTTGTCTGAAGGGATCGCCAGCCGTCGGTCGTTGGTCGGCCAGGAACAACTCGCCAAGATAGCAGCGCAACGACCGGTCGATGCCTACTTCCGCTCGGTCGAGAAAGAGCGAGGCGAGCCCAACGCTCTCGAAGCCAAGCTCTTTCGCGCCGGATTCTACCAGGCGAGCGCGCCGCTTTTCTATACCCTGTCCCGAATAGGGGCTGTCGCCGTCGGCTTTCTGGGAGTGTATACCGGCTTGCTTGCAGTGGTCCCGCCGCAAATTCCGGGGGTTCTTGTATTCCTGGTCTCCGCGCTGTTTGGCCTCGCTTGTCTGGTTATTCCGAGTGTCGCGCTGGATCGTTTCGAGAATGCCAAGAAGGAAACCTATCGCCGGGGTTTTCCCGACTTCATGGACATGATGATCACCTGCGCCGATGCCGGCATGAGCCTGGAGGCCGCCGTGGAGCGGGTGAGCCAGGAACTGGCTGGCACGCACAAATGGCTGGGGATACAGCTTTCGATCATGACTCTGCAGTTGCGCGCCGGCAAGCCGTTGCGTGAGGCCCTCCGGGATCTCGCCGACCGTCTGGGCCTCGACGAGGCGAGGGCACTTTCGATATTGTTCCGCCAATCGGAAGAACTCGGCACCAGCCTGACGGATGCCCTGCGGGTCTACAGCGACGAGATGCGCGGCAAGAGAATTCTCAGGGCAGAGGAAAAGGGCAACGCGCTTCCGGTCAAGATGATGATCCCGCTCGGGATCTGCGTCTTTCCGGTGGTCTTGATGATTGTCCTGTTGCCGATCATTATCCGCATGAGGGGGATTTTCTTTTAGTTATGCGTATGCTTTGGTCCTAATGTGAGTCGGGGGACCCTCGAGGGGAACTGCATGAAGAGGCTTATCGCTGTCGCAGCCTGCCTGTTGACGGTAGTACTGGCCGGTTGCCAGACAGACCCCATCGACGGTGTCGTTCGCACCAACGAGCCGTCGAAAGGCGACGTAACGTCCTTTGGCGATGCTTTCGACGGGCTGAAGACGATCGCCGATGTCGAATATCACGCCTCGGACCAGGCCGTGGCCGAAGCCAAGAACCAGTTCCGCGCGGAAAACTACGGCAATGCCGGCGCCTTGTTCTTCAAGGCGACGCAACTGTCGCCCAATGACGGTAACGCGTGGATGGGGTTGGCTGCCTGCAGCGACCGGATCCACCGCTTCGATCTCGCCGACCGGGCCTATGCCCGAGCCCTCAAGCTGGTTGGCCCGACGGCGGAATATTACAACAATGTCGGCTATTCCTACCTGCTGCGCGGCAAGCTGCAGGACGCACGCAGCAATTTCCTCAAGGCTTACGAACTGGCGCCCAAAGATCCGACTGTCGCCAACAATCTGAAGCTGCTGTCATCCAGCGTGCAGAATATCGAGCGCTAGCATGCTGCTGGTCGAATCGCTGCTTCTGAAAGCGCTCGCGATCCCGCTGTTGGCCAGAATAGGCTGGCTCGACTTCACCACCCAGAAGATCGCCAACCGCGACGTGCTGTTGCTGCTCTGCCTGGGGGCGGGGGGCCTGCTGCTGCTGTCGCTCCAAACCGGATCGTGGTGGGAGATGGGGCTGAGCGGCCTTGCCGCGCTTTTGCTGTTCGTTGTGCTGTTCCCGTTCTGGGCGCTGCGCAAGGTCGGTGCAGGCGATGTCAAGCTGCTGGCTGTGGTGCCGTTCCTGATAAGCGGCGGCGATCTCGCGGTGTTTTCAGTGCTGCTTCTGGTTTTCGCCCTCGCCACCGCGGTGATCGTGAAAAACCCGCTACTGCTGCCTGCGGGCGCTTTTCGGCTCATTATCCAGCATTTGGACCGCAAGGGCGTGGTGCCATTCGGAGTGCCGATCTCGATGGCCGCGATCTGTACGATAGCGTTCCTGATCTACAAAAGTCTGGTGATGACGACCAACTCTGGAATCCTCGATCAGCTTAACTGAACCTCGAGTTTAGATAGCCAGCAAAATGGCCGTATACCTCTATATTAGCTTGTGCTAACGTATAGAGGTCGCAGCGCCACACACCCCAATGACCCCCCGGTGCTGCGATTACCGAGCGCCGGCAAATATGCGCTCACCAGACTCTCCAGTTTGCCGGCGCTCGGTCCCCTCGGGGTGACGACGCGGGCGTTGCAGCAACGCTTTCCGCCGTGTGGGTTTCGTTTGCAATTTGGACAGACAAAGATCCGTCATGGCGCGCCGCAAAGGCATATTAGTTCATGCTTGCATTGATGTCCAAAAACTGGAACTGTTCGTGCGGGGTAGAAATCATGCGATAGGGCGAAAGACAACCGGGTCGATGCTTCCCGGAATCTTTCGAGGGCGAATGTATTTTCCACAGTTTCTGGTGGGAGCAACGGCGGCGTTGGCCGTCATCTTTGGCTGGATCTACAGCGTCACGGGCTCGTTTTGGGTCTCGTTCGCGTGGACAGTCGTCAGTGCCGTCGTGCTGCAGGTGGGGTATTTCGCCTGTGTGCTCATCATGATTTTCCGTCGCGTCGATGAAACAACCGATGCCGATCGAGCGGTTCAGAAGAAGCCCGACGGAGCGTCTCCCGCCAAACACGACGGTATCTCCTTCTAGGGCGAAACGAAGGGCCGAGCGCGAATTCTCGTGGATTGGGATCAGTAGGTGGCGCGGCCGCCGGAGAGATCGAATACCGACGCGGTGGTGAAGCTGTTCTCTTTGGAGACCAGCCAGGCGACCATGCTTGCCGCCTCGTCGACTTCCAGGAACCGCGCGCGCGGGATCTTGGCCAGCATGTAGTCAATATGTTCCTGTTTCAACTGGTCGAAGATCGGCGTGCGCGCCGCAGCCGGCGTGATGCAGTTGACCGCTATGTCGTAGCCGGCAAGCTCCTTGCCCAGTGACTTGGTCAGCCCGATGACGCCTGCCTTGGACGCCGAGTAGGCCGAAGCGTTGGGATTGCCTTCCTTGCCTGCGATCGAGGCGATGTTGACAATGCGGCCGTAGTTTCGCGCCTTCATGGCAGGCACGACAGCGCGGTTGACGTGAAAGGTTCCGTTGAGATTGATATCGATGACGCGCCGCCAAGCATCGAGCGGATACTCTTCGAGCGTGTGATTGGGCCCGGCTATCCCCGCCGAATTGACCAGGATCGAGACGGCCCCGCTCTCGTTTTCGGTGCGGGCGTGCGCCGCAAGCACTGCCTCGGCATCGGTGATGTCGACCAGGACGCCCTTGGCTGCGTCCCCGAGGCCGGCAACGGCCACCTCCAGCCCTGCCTTGTTCATGTCCCACAGGCTCACCCTTGCGCCGGATGCGACCATCCGCCTGGCAAAGGCCAGGCCCAGCCCTTGCGCTCCGCCGGTAACGACGGCGACCTGTCCTTCAAGATCGATTTTGTTCATTGCGTTCAATCCCTGGCGATCGATATGCAGCCACACGACGGCACGCCCGGTTTCGGCATGGAAATCGCCGACAGGGCACTGCTGAAACCCCTCGTCTAACGTGGCGGCCTGACGCTTGTTTTGTGCGGGCGGGCAGTATCGACATTTTCAGGCAGCCGAGCCCGACGTCAATGGTGTAGGCGAGGGCAGTTCCGTAAATGTGCTACGTATTGTGATACAAATCTGCCGCGCGCACTTCGGGTTGAGGCCGACGCCGCTGCCAGAAGGCTGTGTCCCACCGCGCGGCGGCGGCATAATGCACGCCGAGCGCGGAGGCGTAGTCGGCAAAGCCCTGCGAGGCGATCATCGCGTAGCGCGTGCGTGCGAGGTCGTCGCGCCCGTCGACCATGTCCGACGCGGCATAGGCGGCGAGGATACCTGAGCGCAACGCATGCATGATCCCGCGCGACGATAGCGGATCGGCGGCGAACAGGCTGTCGCCCGCCGCCACCCAGCGCTCACCCGCGGCTGGATCGACTGTGGCCGTTCCCGCCGATTTCACCAGCGTTGCGGTTTCACACGCGCCAGGAGGCAAGAGCGGTGCGATCAGCCGTGTTGCTGCCAATGCGCGGTACCAGGATTCCGGGTCGCGCAGGTCGCTGCCCAGGTCAGGATCGGTCAGGCACGCCACCACCCGGCGTCCGCCGGGCAAGTCGGCGCTGTACCACCAGCCCTCGGGGCGCGCCTCGATGACCATGCGGCCATCGCCCGGCGCGCGGTCGAAGAAGCGGGTGTATGCGGCGAGGTGACCGTGCACCCGAAGCTTCGCGCCGAAAGATCGCGCCAGCCGCCAGCTGCGGCCGGTCGCCCAGATCACGGCGCCGGCGATAATGTCCCCATCGGCGAGCTTGAGCCGCCAGCCCTGGCCCTCACGCACCGCCGAACGCACCTCGCACCCAAGTCGCACCTGCGCGCCTGCCGCCGCTGCCGCCTGCACCAGAAGCCGATCGAACCGTGCCCGGTCGAGTTGCCAGCCGGCGCCGTGGGCGGAGAATATGCTGTGCCGCTCGTCGAGCGCCTCGCCGGCCCATGCCGAAACGACCGCGCGGTTCTCCACGAAAGCCGCGGCAAGGAACGGCGTCCAAACGCCGAGCTGGCGCAGCAGCCCCTGTGCTACCGCCGCCAACATCTCACCCGGTTTTATCAACTCGTGCCGCCCCGCTTCGAACAGCACCACGCGCCGTCCGGGCGCGTGTCGGCGCAGCGTCAGCGCTGCCGCGGCACCCGCCGGGCCGCCGCCGATGACGACGAAGTCAGCCTGCTCGCACGGCATAGAAGGATGCCACCACCCCTGCCGGGTTCGTGCTGCCGCCATCGCCCGAATGCGGGATGGTGCGCACCACCGAGCCGACGATCGCGGGCACTTCCAGCCGGTCGGTGCTATCGGGCCAAACCGGCACAAGCCAGCCGATATAGTCGTAGATCCACTGCTCGCCGCCGACCACGCCCTTGCCCTGGAAGCGGACCTGCATCGGCGAACCGTAACCGAAGCTGCCGCGCAGATCGAGCGACCATCCCGGCCCGCCGATCGTTCCCGAAAGTTCGGTCACGGAAACCTCCGCAATGGCCAGCGTGCCTTCGCCGAACAAAAGGTCGTTGGCCGCCTTGCTGAGATCGGGGTCGTTGTTGAAGCTGCGATAGGCCCAGTTGCCGACAAACGGATTGGTCACGGTCATTCTCCCGAATCTTCGACGCAGATGTATTTGATACCGGGCGAGGGCTGATCGAGCCCGCCCGCCGGATTGCGGACGATGAAGCCGAGCTTCGACCATTCGGTCACCATCTTGAGATCGCCGGCAAGCGTCTGCGGAATGCCCCGCGCCCAGTTGCGGAACTGAAAGTCCTTTCCGACGGGATAATAGGCTTGCATCGGCCGATGCGCCGGCCACCATAAGGTCTCCCACACGCGCCGCTCGCGCTCCATCAGCGTGTTGCCGACGCTGTCGGGATAAAGGACGTTCCATTCCTCGTAGGTGACGTCGATCGTCTGGGTGGAGCATTCGTTGAAATCGGCCTGCCATGGCAGCCCACTGAGCTTGGTCAGGTCGCCGGGCTGCAATCCCACATCGAGGTCGCTGCCTTGCGACAGCGGGTCGGAGGCATAGGCGACATAGCCTTCCTCGCTGACGCCCGCGCCCCATCGATTGGCGTTCTCCTGCGCCGCGGTCAGCGCAAAGCTGTACCATTCAGGGTCTGCTTTGATCCGGTAGGGCTCGCGCCAGATCGCCGGGTTGCGGATGATCCACGTCACCTCACCGCCTGGGCAGAAGGCGCCGCCCAGCCCGTTCGACAGCACACCCTGGTCGAGACCGCGTCCGCCCGGCACGTTCCACTCCTTGTAGGGCTGCCACGGATCGATCGCGGGGGCGAAGCCTGCATCCACCTCGTCAATGAAGATGCCCACCGCCCATTGCCGCAGCAGGAACAGTTGCGTGTCGGTCAGCCGCAGGAACTTGCTCACCGTCTTGTTGGTGATCGGATTGTCGCCGGCAAGCAGCGGCATCAGCGGCAGGTGATAGGTCCGCGTCGCTGGATTGGCGTCGAGCCGGAACAGGTTCTCCTCGCCTGGCTTGCGCAGCAGATCGAACAGATACTGCCGCGCGGAACGGCCGGGATCGGTCGTGGCATCCTTGGCTGCGGCAGCGAGCGCGCGCTCGAGCAACTGGCCGGAACGGTATTCGAACGCCAACCGGCGCAGCGCGGCCTCGATCGGCTCGTCCGGATCGGTGGTCCGATCCGGTTCGCCGGGCTCCTGCCGCGACGAGGCCCGGGCGAGCGTCAGCATCCGCTTGCGCGGCGGCGCGGCGGCCACGGCGATGCGCTCGATCACGCCGGTGATCTCAGCATCGAAGGCGCTGCGCGCCTCGGCATAGGCCGGCTCGGCCACTGTGTCGTTGTCGGCGAAGATTTTTTGCCAGCGCGCGGCATAGCTGCGTGGCGTCTCGCCATCGTCGGGCGGGCAGACCGCGGCGGTGAAAGTCGCCGCTGCCGCCCTCAGCGTGGCGGCGGCATCGCCAACCACGGCATCGGCAGCCGCGCCCGGCGCCTGCGTTGCATCGAGTAGCATCAGGCTCGGTTCCACAGCTGCCTCGAGCAGCCGTCCGCCGACATGGTCGTCCTTCGCGCGGCCTTCCTTTTGCGCCAGCGCACGCGGTGCGATGCGTGGCGGGACGCACAGGCGATAGGGATCGAACGTGCCCCGGCTCGACTGGTTGTGCGGGAAGTTCGATTGCTGGAGGATGTTGGTGAAATAGGAGAATTCGTCGGCGCGGAAAATGATCGGCCAGATGTCGCGCCAGAACCAGGGGCGATAGGCCGGGTTCCACTCAACCGGTCCTGCCTGCCAGTGCAGCAAGGCCGCCGTGTCGGTCGGATCGATCTTCTGCGGCGCGTCAAACGTTCCCGCGGTGCCGTACATGTCGGTGCGATAGGCAAATTCCCGGATAGACATGTCCTCGACCACGTCCTCCAGCGTGATCATGTCGAGCACTTCCGGCGCATAGCGCGGATACCCGACCAGCACCCAGGCAGGATATTCGACATCGATGTAGCGCAGCGCCTGGACGCGCTCCTCCATCATCACCAGCCGCGCCATCACCGGCCCGTCGGAGATGTCGTCGAACCAGCCGTCGCTGTTGGCGTAGGTCTCGATGCGCGGATGGCCAAACCCGCTGAGGAACGAGCCGCTGTTGCCGTGTCCGCCAAGCAGCAGCAGCCGCCCGCTGTCGTCGGTCATCATTTCGCCCAGCGTGTCGATGTCGTTTGGCACCATCCCGGTCGGCGGGAAGGTGACGGCATAGGCCGGGTTGGTGTCCCGCCCGAAGCTCGCCTTGCGCCGCGCGGTGCAGTCGACGGCTTGCGGGCCGGCGTCGATGATCAGATTCTGCCGTTCGACCGGATCGGTGATGCCAGCGTTGCGCAGCGGCGCGTCGGCGGCATAGCCCGCCTCGCCACGCAGTCCGTCGAAGGTGAACCATGCCGCCTTCTTGTTGGCGAGCTGAACGCGCCACTGGATGTCGACCAGCTTGCCGCGGTTGCCGCCGCCTTCGACATGGTCGCCGATCTTCAGCGGGCTGCCCTGTGGGTTGGCCTCGTCATAGACGAAGATCTGGAAGCGCGCGGCCTGGCGCTTGATGCGGCCCTTGCTGTCCTTGAAGTGCTTGATCGGCGCATCGCCCTTCGCGGCATTGCCGTTGGCGTCGCATTCGATCGGCAACTGCGCGGGCTTTTCCGGCGAGATGCAGAAACCCTCGGGGCTGTCGCCGAGCCGGGCGATGCCGACGGCCGGGTGGATGCGATAGACTGTTGGGTCGGCCATTTGATTTCCCCTCGGTGGCTGCGCCGGCCGTGTCTTGTGTTTTCAATCGAGAAAGTTGAGCGAGACCCCGTCGAGCCGCAGCAACTCGCGGTCCTCCTCATAGGAGGCGCCGATCACGACCAGGCTTACTGTCAGGCTGGTGGCGCCGGCCGCGATCAGCCGGCGTGCCGCGCGCGTCACATCGATGCGGTGGTTGCGCGGCATGTTCATGCTCCGCTCGCGCAGATCGAACTTGCGGTTCTCCGCTGGCGGAATCTCGCAATGCCCAGGCCCGCCAAAACATTCGCCATGACCGAAGATCGCCGCGTAACCGGCATAGCCCGGCAGGTTGAGCGGCGTGCTGGCATCGGCATCCGGCGTGTTGAGAAACACGCGGATGAAGCAGGAGCGCGGCAACTGCGGCACGCGGTGCAGCCGCACTTCCGCCGAGCGGAAGCTCTTGGTCGCTTCGGGCACCGCAATCGGTGCCGAGACGAAGCGTCCGACCGGACTGGTCAGCCCGACCGGCATGAGGCATCCGCCACGCACATACTCATAGCCGAAGCGGTTCATATCGAGCGTATCGCGCACCGCGTAGCTCCATGGCGTCAGTGCGGAATCGAGATCGGCGGGCAGCCCGTCGGGATGGTCCTGCTGCCAGCGCCACCAGAGCCGGTCGATATTGGCGTGCACCGGCCAGAAGATCGGATCGTAGGACGCGGTCAGGTTCGAGAACATGTCGCCGAACTGCGGCTCGGAGTAGAGGTCGTCGCGCTGGTGGAACTTGCGCCCGGCAACGCGCACCGCGCTGTTGCGGTCGGCCGGCGCGCTGGTCTTGAACGCGGGGTTCATGCCTCCGGTCCAGATGTGCATGGTGTTGTGCGGGTTCTGGTCCAGGAAGCCGAAGCTGTCGACATAAAGGCTGCCGCCGCCGAAGTCGCGGAAGGTGCGCAGGCTGAGGATCTCGTCGATGTCCTCCTGTGCCGGATAGTGATAGTGGATGACGGTGTTGATCGTGCCTTTGCCGAACTGGCTGGAATAGCGCAGCGGATACCATAGCGAATTGGCCTCGAGCAGCGCGTCGATCAGCCGTTTGCGGTTTTCCCCTTCCACATAGTCCTTGCCGCAGGCGCCGCTGACGGCGTCATAGGCCTGCGTCGGATTGGCCCACAGCTGACCCACCAGCGTGCCGATCTTGGCCGGAAAACCGTGATCGCGCAGGAAGCGCACCGAGGCCTCCGTGAGGAAACCCTTGAACGCATCGGGGAGGATTGCGCCGTTGGCCGGATCCTCCGGTTTGTAGCGCTCAGCCGGGAAATCCCACCACGGCATGGTCACATCGGGGCAGAAATCCTGCAAAGCCTGTTCGAATTCATAAAGATACACGCGATGCCACGGCAGGAAACGTTCCCAGCCATGCTGACAGTGGTTCTGGTGGATCAAGGCCAGATTGTTGTAGCTGCGTTTGTCGCCGACCCATTTGTTGAGCTTGTACAGCTCACGAAAGGCATAGCGCAGCCGCTCCTTTTGCGCCTCGTCCAGCACATCGACATCCGTGCGCTGCCGCAGCTCGCCCTTGGCGTAGCGCCATGCCGCCGGATCGGACGCCGCGCTGAAGACCGGGCCGGCAATCCCCTTGACCTCGACGCGCGCCTCGGTCGCCACGCTGACCTCGCTGGCGAGTGCAATCGAACCGATCAACGCGCCGGGGCAGCCCTCTTCGATCCACGTCTCGATCCGGTCTATGTCTTCATCGGCGACCGCCGTGCCGCCCCAGGGCAGGCGAGGGAACTGCTTGCCGTCGAACGGCGGCAGCCCGCGCAAGCCCCGGATCAGCGCCGAGCGCGCGCCGCGCCCCTTGGCATCGCTGGTGCCGCAACAGGAAGTCGAGAGCGGCGCGATCAGCGGCATCCCGTGCAGCTGCAGTGCCAGGAACTCCGGCAGCGTCAGTCCCGTTAGGCTGCCGGGTCCCCCGGTGCCGCCGGCCGTGGCCAGGATCGCCTCCACGTCGCTCCAGGTGAACGGCGCGGCGGGCATTGGCTGCGCCTTATTTGTGGCCATCGTGGCCGTCCATCTGCATCTGCATCGCGCCGCTCTGGGTGATGTCGCCCACCTGATCAGGCAGCACCACGGCAACGTTCTGCATCATGCCTTGGTCCTCATGATCGAGGATGTGGCAGTGCAGCACGTACTCACCGATGTAGCGCTCGTAACGCGTGCGGACCTTGATTGTGTAGATGCCGGAGAAGCCGGCAGGCAGGGATTGTGGGATCAGGCTCTTGATCCACAGCGTATCCTTCCACACGCCCTTGAGCCCGGCATATTGCGGATCGTAGGGCTGACCGCCGGCATCGTCTATCGCGCCCGGCGCGCTGACGTCCTTGCCGTTGGGATCGATGATCGAGACAATCTGGAACGGATTGACGTGGATGTGGAACGGATGGCTGACGAAGTGTGACTGCAGCGTCCATTCCTGCGCCTTGCCCAGCGGCAGCGAGCGGTCGATGCGGGTCGGGTCGTAGGGCTTGACGTCGGCCGTGTTGAGCGTGTTGCCGACTTCGAACTTGGTGTTCGGCCCGGTCGTGTCGATGAAGAAGGTCAGCTCCTGTGTGCCGTTGCCCTTCACCTCGTCGTCGGTGACGTCGGGATGCGGCGTGAAGCTGGTGAATTTCGTTCCGGCCTTGAGATCGGCCACCACCGTCGCTTTGACATTCGCGGGCATGTTGGCCTCGGCCAGGGCAACCAGCTTGCGGTTGACGTAGGTTTCCACATTGTCGACCGGCGTTCCCGGCGCGACGTCGACCAGTGCGAGCAGTTGCGATCCGACATCGAGCCCGTTGACCACGCCCGATTTGGGCGCCGAGGAGTCGATCACGCAATAGCGTCCGGCGTCTGGAAAGACGACCAGCGCGTCAAAGCGATAGCCGGGCTGGAAGGTTGCAAGCTTGGTCGGCTGGGCTGCCGCCATCGTCAGCCCGTCGGCCGCGACCAGCGTATAGGGCACGGGTGTGGTGCTGCACGTATCCTTGATGAACGCCGCGTTGGTGTCGGCATTGAGCAGCGTTTTCACTCCGGGCTTGAGCTTGCCGTCAAGCACCTTGAAAAATTGTAGGCTGATCGTATCGCGCACGCCGGCATGGACCATCCGCCAGCGCTCGATCTGGCCCTGCGTTGCCTTCAAGGGGTCGTTCGGATTGAACACCCTGCCATTGAGCGAGGTATAGCGCCCCGATGCCGGCCATGTGCCCGGCCCGAACTGGTCATAGCCCTCGATGCCGCCGACATCGCCCGGATCGCAGAAATAGTGACCGTTGATGTCCTGTTTGATCGGGCCGAGTTCTCCGGGCTTGGCCGCCGGTGCGCGGCAGGCATATTGGATCTGCTGCATCACCAGCACCCGCTCGGCGATCGCCGAGGTCGGGATCAGCGTATCGATGTCGCCATGGGTTGTGGGGGTCGGGAAGCGGTTTCCGCGGATGATCAGCGCACCGGCCATGCCGCTCGACACCTGCAGTGCCGTCGAGCCGTGGCGATGGGTGTGATACCAGAACGTGCCGGAAGGATGGTCCGACGGGATGTTGTATTCGTAGGTGAATTGCGTTTGCGGGTTGATCGACAGCAGCACGTTGTCGCTGTTGCCCGACGGGCTTACCCACAGCCCGTGAGTATGCAGATTGGTGCCGTTGAAGCAGTGGGGGATGTCGGGCATCTGGCCGCCGGGCATGCAGCCGGGGTCGCCGGGCTGCGGCCCTGCCGGCAACTGATTGTCGAGGGTGACGCGCACCGTGTCGCCCGGCACTGCCTCGATCGTCGGCGAGACATAAGGAGCCTTGGGATCGACACCCTTGCCGGTGTAGCCGCGCAAATGGACCTTGTCGTAGCCGCCCGTGGACGGGTTGTAGATCTGGTTGTCGATATACTCGATCTTGAGATTGAGCAGGCGGTCGCCACGCACCGGCAGCGTGTTCCCGGGCAGTGGCGCAGCAGGTGCGAGCTCCGTCAGGGCAGGCTTAGCGATCGGAGCGCGGTCATCCTGCAGCACCGGTGGATTGAGGATCTCGGCGGCCGCGGGCAGCACCGCGATCGGTCCCAGGCTGCTGGCGAGAAAACTCGCGAGAAATCGCGCACGCGCCATCGATCCACCAAGCGACATGAGGGTCTCCATCATACTGGCCATAGACTTCGATCTGTAAGCATAGTGCGCCCGATCCGGAAAGTTGTCTAGCTTGCAAAGCCATAAAATCTTAAATTTACTTCTAACAAAACTGTGATTTCGCACATAAGAACTTGCTTATACAACTCACGGTCAGTTCATTTCAATATTGCTCTATTTTTAATCAGTTTAGGTGCCGATCGGCGGCGGACCATGACCGCGAGGATCACAGCGTCTGCAATGTCACCGTGGGGGCGGCAGTCACCACCTTGGGGACGCCGCTCAGGACGGAGCCGCTGCCAAAATAGGCCACGAACAGCACCGAGGTTCCCCAGTTGAACTCGAAGCTGTAGCTGTTGCCGCCGGCCGTCGCGTAGTAACCGGCCGGGGCCGGTGTCGGGTGGCCGGGCCCGGTATCGCCGTACTGCGAATTCAGCGCGATCGCATAGGCATTGTTGCCTTTGGTGTCCTGCGGGCCGCCGATGAAAGCGAACAGGCAAAGACCGGCCGAATTCGCCTGGAAGCCCAGCTGCATGTACTGCGGCAGCGTGACCGCTTTCAGCGTGGTGTCGACAGCGACCGGGACGGCGTCGCCGGTGGTCGGCAAAGGCGTTGGCGCCGCGCCCATGCCCGGCCCATAGGCCGCGATCCAGATTGGCGTGTTGGTGTTCACGCTGACATTGGTGAGGTTCAGATTGTTGGCCTGCCAATTGTTGATCAGGATGGTGGGCTGCAAGGCCAGCCCCGGCGCCAGCAGGAATTGCGGCCGGCTGCTGCCGCTGGTCAGCGCCAGCTTGCCGGCATTGTTCATCTCGGAAGCATTCTGGAAAGCCAGGATCATCGACCCGTTGGGGGTCTGCGGCATCGCCACGCTGTCGCGCACGGCAAGCTCCACCGGAGAGCCATCCCAATTGTCCGTCGCCAGGGATTGACCCAGAATGTTGAAGTCCGAAGGTGGCATGGCTTCCGTCTCAGAGAGCAGCCAAGATGGCGGAAAGGCGGACCGGTGCGGAGGTCTACAGGGATTGCAGCAGGGTCGTCACCGGCGTTGCGGTCTGCGGCGAGAGATTGACCACGTAGACTACCGCCGCCCCCCAACTGAAGGACATCGTGTATCTGTTGCCGGCCGCCGTGGCGTAAAATCCGTCCGGCGGAGTGTTCCCGGTCGGCGGTCCGGTGTCGCCGCTCGGGGCGTTGAGCGCAATCACATAGGCATTGTTGCCCGACTGGTCAGGCGGACCGCCGACCACCGCGACCACCTGCTGATTGCTGGTGCTCGAGCTGAATTCAAGCTGCATCCAGTTCGGTGTCGTTATCCCTTGCACCGCCTGGCGCATCGCCAGCTGGACAGGTGTGCCGCTCACGAGCTGGCCTGGCTGCATGCCGGGGATGCCGGGGCCGAAGGCCTGCACGAAGATGGGGGTCGCGGCATTGAGGCTGGTGTTGGTGAGTGTCAGGTTGTTGGCCTGCCAGTTCGCCGTCAGCACGCTGATCATCCGTGCCAGAGCCGGGACCCGAACGTTCGTTGGCGCGCTGCTGCCAGAGGTGAAGGTAAGCCTGCCCTCGTTGTTCTGCTGTGACTGGTTGAAGTAGCCGACGACGAGGGAGCCGTTGGGCGTCTGAGCCATGGTCACGCTGCCACGGACCGCCAGTGTCTGCGGCATGCCGTTCCAGGTCGCGTTGACCGTGCCCGCTGCGATGAAGTCGTGCATGTCAGGATGTCCTCTTTGCACCGGCGTTGTCGCGGGAGCCGGCGGCTTGCGCTTCCGGCTCCCGCGCTTCGATCACAGAGACAGCAGTTCCGCCGTCAGCGAGGAAGCCGTCGAAGGCGACATGTTCGCCACGTAGACGACCGAGGAACCCCAGTTGAATTCGAAGGAGTAGTTGTTGCCGCCCGTCGTCGCGTAATAGCCTTGTGGCGCCGCCGTGCCGCTGCCCGGACCGGTGTTGCCGGACGGCGAGTTCAGCGCGACGGCGTAGGCGTTGTTGCCTGACGCATCCTGCGGACCGCCGACAACGGCGACGACGATCAACTGGCCTGTGTTCGTCCCCAGGGTCAGCTGCATCCAGTTCGGGGTCGACGTTCCCTGGGCGATGCCGCCTGGCTTGAGCGTCAGCGCGGTGTTGATGGCCAGCGCGACCGGCTTCTGGCCGGGCAGTCCAGGACCGAAGGCCTCGATCCAGATCGGCGTCGCGGTCGCGACGCTGACATTGGTGACGGAGAGATTGTTGGCCTGCCAGTTGTTGACGAGGATGTTCGGCTGGGAAAGCAACGCCGGAGCTGTCAGGAACGACGGTGTCGAACTGCCCGAGGTCAGCGCCAGCTTGCCGGCATTGTTGAGGGAGGCGGTGTTCTGATAGGCGAAGATCATCGATCCGTTGGTCGTCTGCGGCATCGCCGCGCTTTCACGGTAGGCCAGCGTCAGCGGCGAGCCATCCCAGTTTGGGTTAGATGCGTTTGCACCGAGAATGTCGAATTTTGCGGTCGTTGCCATAATTTCCCTCGCGGTTTGCGGGTTTCGGACTGTCGTTCTTGCAGGCGAATTCCAGAGCGGCGGACTTGAAGTCGAAGCGTGCCGTCGCTCGATCGTTTTGTTTCAACATCGGATGTTTCCAAAACCTGTTGCCGGCTTGGGGCCCGATGGTCTGGTTTCGAAACGGCTCCTCCTTCCAATCGTGTCTGCGCGACACCGCCGCGGATGCCCGCCTTGAGGCGGTCAGCTCGCGTCGATGTCCGTCAGTTTCAGTTGCAGGTTGCTGAAGCGCAGCACCGGCGTATTGACGCCGCTGAGTGCTGCGTAAAGCGTGATGTCGAAGACCAGCCTCGCGCCTGCCGGCATTGCGTTGGCGCCGAAGACGATGCTGTTTTTGGAGGCCCAGCCGGCGATCGCCGCTGCGAAAAGCGCGGCGAAATCGCCGAGCTCCGCCGGCTGTTGCCCGTCGATCTCGAAGGACCGCGCCAGCACGATCGGCACAAGCGGACTGATCGAGGCGCTGTCGAACGCGCCGCCGGCAACGGCGGGGAACGGGAACTGGTAGGAGCAGGCGACCTTGACCCGCCTTGTGGTTCCGCTGGTCACGTTGGCGGCCGCATGCGCCGCAAGCAGCGATTGTTCGTGCACCGGGTCGGCCAAAAGGTCGGCCATGATCGTGTAGATGCGCTGGCAAAGGCTTGACGGCGATGTCGGACAGGCAGCACCTGAACCCTGGCCTGGCAGCGTCGCCACATCGATCGGCGCCGCATTGTCGATGAACGGCGTGACCGGCTGGCTCGGCCTGACCTGCGGCGTCATGTAGACGAATTCCGGCGCCACCTGCCACGCCGTGTTGTTCGGGGCTTCAAGCGTGATCAGGTTGCGCTCGATCTGCACCGAGGCGAGCGCATTCTCGGCCGCCAGCACGTTGAGTGCATCGACCTCGATCGTATGCGCCACGCCGAAATTGCCGGGCGCGGCGTTGTCGACCTCGAACAGCAGGCCGTCTGGTGGTGACGGCTGGACCGGATGCTGGTTCGGGTACGGCGTCAGCGTCGACGGGTCGAGCGCGGTGACGGTCAGCGCGACATTGGAGAAGCTCGATTCACCTTGCGCGGACGGCCACTGCAACTCGATCTGCCGCGTCGTCCCGTCCGGCTGCAGCGTGTCGGTGACGACATAGCTGTCGGTGACGCTGACCAGACCCTGACCGAGGGCCATGTTCAGGCTCGGATTCCAGTCCTTGTTCGCCGTCACCTCGCCAATGGCGGTGGCGAAGGCGGCCACCGCATCGGCCCAGGCCGGATCGGCCGGGTTGCGCAGCACCGGGCTGATCGCGCCGTAGACGGCCGAGGTGCGCGCCAATGCCGTGAACAGGTCGTAGGGCGGGCCTGCGCTGGGGGCAGGGTTGGCGGAGTTAGGCGAGTTGTCCGGCGCCGCGCTGAGGTTGGTGTTGTAGGTGACGGCGGTGTTGATCTGGTCCTGCGCGACGAGGAACGCCTGATAGGTGTAGAGATAGCTCCAGTCGGCGCCGTCGGCGATTGGATTGCCCGAACCCGACGTTGGCGTGTAGCCCGACCAGGTCTGGCTGACCAGCGTCGGCGGCGTCGGGTACTGACGGTACACGACCGGGATTTTGGTCAGCGCGCCGGCAGGTCCGACATGCGGCACGCCCTTTGGATAGGGATCGACGAGCTGCAGCCAGATCGATGGACGCGCTTCGTCGGGTGCGCCCGCCGGCGCCAGGAAGAACTGCAGGTTGGTGATGGCGAAACGCAGATCGAACGGCACCACTGCGGCAGCGGCCGCGTCGGGATCGCCGTAGAGGAAGGTGAGGGGGCTTGCTCCCGTGCTGCTGATGCCGACATGGGCGGTGGACAGCCCGGCATTCTGGCGCGTGGCGGAGAATGTGCCGGCGCCCGAACCGCTGGCGGCGGTGGCGATCGTGAAGGTGGTGTCCCCGGTGACGGTGACGCCGTAGACGCCATTCGCCGGCAACTGCCCCGAGCTGGCCTGGAATATCATCAGCACCCGGCTGCCGTCGGTCAGGCCGTGCGGATTGTTTGTCGTCGCCGACAGGCTGAGACCGCTCCAGCTGTAGTTTCCGGCGAGCATGGCTTCGATCTGGCCGAAGAGCTCGATGTTGCCATCGGCGGCAGCCGAGACCGACTGGTTCCAGGTCACGTCGTATTGGACGATGGTGTCGACGGAATAGGCCGTCATCAGCGCCGCGCGCATCTGCTGCTCGAACACATCCTTCGCGATGGCAAGTGCTGCGGTCGTGCCGGTGAACGGCGATTGCGGGCCAAACAGCCAGTCCACTTCGTATTGCGCGTATTTCTGCGCCAGCGCCTCGCGGCCGAGCGCCATCGCGTCGTAGGCGTCGGGGGCGACCTCGAAGGCCTTGGCCGCCGAGGCCGGTGACAGCACCTCGTCGACCCCCTGGAAGAAGATGCGGTTGAGCTGATCGAGGTCGGTGTCGATGAACAGCTGTTGCGCCGGCAGCGCCGGCAGCTTGGACGACAGCTGCGGCATCGAAACACTGGCGCTGTTCAGCACATTGTCGAGCGGCTTGGGCGACAGGAAGCGCGGTCCGGCACCGGCGGCACCGATCGAGATGTCGAGCAGCGATACCGCGGCCGCCCACAGCGATTGCGAGCCGGCGCGTGCCCCGCCGGAGCCGTCATGGGCAAGCTTCAATGACTTGAGCCGCTTGCGCGCCAGTGCCGTGCTGGACTGGGCCGTGCTCGACAGTTTCTGCTGTGGCGACGCATCGGCCCCGTTCATGCCGATGGCGAGCTTCTGCGCCGGGAAGGCGCCGACGAAAGCGGCGGCGAATTGCGACATGTTGCTGGCACCGCCGGTCGCCGGAACAAATCCGGTCGCGACGTTCTGCGCCGACGGCACCATGATCGTGCCGAACTGGTCCTTCAGATAGGGCGAGATCAAATTGGCATCGCGGGTGATGCCGAACAGCACGACGATCTCGAACAGCGGCGGCAGGGCGCCGGGGCCGCTGACCGGCATCGAAATGGTCACCGCGCCGGGGAAGTTGGTGCTGAGCCCGGCCAGCCAGTTGACGAGGTCGGCAACCATGCCGGTCACCTTGCTTGTGTCTGCTGCACCAACCGGGAAATTGACAAGGCTGCTGCCATCCGCTTGCAGGGCAAGACTGGTCTCGACATAGAACGAGACGCCTGGGCCGCTGATCTGGTCCTCGATGGTGCGGAAATTGGCCAGAGCTGCCGCCTTCTGGTCCGCCGACATGCCGCTGAAGGCCGCCTGGCTCGGCGTCAGGACGATCTCGATCGTGTTAGGCGTCGAGCCGTTGAAGCCATAGGTCGGCAGGATCCCCGGCCATTGGTCGACCGGCACGATCGGATCGAAATAGAGGTTGGTATCGCTGTAGCTGGCCGGGGTCGGCAGCTGGTTGCCGAAGGCGTCGTTGACGAAGAAGTCCAGCGTGAACTTGTCGTTGATCGAGGCGTAGCGGTCGGGCGTGGCGGAGCCGGCATTGGCGGTGGCGACGTTGTACAGCGGCGCGAACACCCGGTACGTGCCGGTGGTGCCGGACTGGTCGGGCTTTTGCGGCTGGATCGGCGCCGACAAATTGCTGAGCGTGAAGCCTGTCGTCGCCTGTATCTGGTAGGTGACGAGACTGTAGAGCGAGTTGAGCGACGCCTTCGCGTCACCCGCCGCAACCAGTGCTTCATGCAATTCGCGGTCGTCGGTGATGCCCGAGGTACGCAGCGCCTCGATGACTTTGCCGCGCGAATGGGAGTTCGCCGCGCCAAGCTGCCCGGTCTTGACCAGGGCGGGGGGCGTCTTCAACTGCATGACGCTCTCGGAGCGCGTCAACTCGACACCGAAGGTGCCGGCCGCGACCTTGACGTAGCGTGCCTCGAGGGCCGGGTCTGCGGTCTCACCATAGTAGACGAGGCCGCTCTGCGTGCCGGCAAGCACGACCGCGTTGTAATAGGGCTGGATGGCGAGCGGCGAGCCGCTCTGGTTGGTTCCGCTGCCGGCCTTGTAGGTCACCAGCATCGTCACCTGCGCGACGCCCTTGACGAACAGCGGCGTTGGCAGTGCGTTGCCGGTCTTGTCGACAAAGCGCAGGTAGTAACCCTGCGCGTTGGTGACCGTCGCCTGCTGGATGATCTGCAGGAAGCCGTAGCCGCCATCCGCGGTGATGTCGGTGCTGGCGCCGACGGATACGCCCGCCGGCAGACCGAGCGCGAAGGCCATCAGCCCTTGCGGCGGTTGCGACACCGTCGTGGTGTTGGTGCGCAGCGCGAAGACGGCATTTGGATCGACCACTGCCGAGACGAGGCCGGGCGCACCCGCCGCCGTCTGGAACAGGATCTGGATCGCGTCGACCGGCCGGTCACCGCCCCTGAGATCGTCGAGGATCCGGCCGAGCAGGGCCTCGTCCGACTGGCTGGCGCCGGACAGTGCATAGACATCGGCAAGCACGCTGCCTTGCGTGGCGCCCGGAATCTGCTTGACCGTCAGCGTGATGCTGGTGGCGAAAGTGATGTCGCCGGCGGGCAGCGGCGTGCCGTCCGGCAGATAGGCCCCTTGCGCTTGCCGGGATTTCACCAGGACGGGGATCGCTGCCGTTCCTTCATTTGCCTGCAATTTCTCCAGGCTGGGCGCGAATGGCCGCAGGCTGAGCGCCGTCGCGCTTGGCGGCGTCCAGGCGATGGCGTTCTCCAGCGCAAAGGATTGCGGCCCGGTCGAACTGAGCGCGATTGGTGTCGGGCTGCTTGGCGCCGTTATCGACGCTTCGGTGAAGGCGAGGTAGGGGCTGAGGACGTCTTGGGTGAGTGAGAACGAGGCGTTGACGGCAAGCCAGCCCTGCGTCTTGTCGGGATTGCTCAGCGTGATGGTGTAGCTGTTATTCTTGGCGAAGCCGCCGGCGGCAAACTCCTGCCACAGAAGCGCGAACAGCGGGTTCGTGCTGGTCGACACCGCCCCGCCCGGCACGGTGAGACCGGCGGTGTAAGGCAGGCGCACGCCGCCACGCAATGCGCTCGACATCTGACCGGCGAGACCCTGGAAGCGTGTTTGCGCACCGGGTGTCGGTGCGGCCACCGCCGCCATGAACAGCTTGTCGAGCGGCGACGAGGTCAGTCCCGCATCCTGCATCGTCACCAGCAGCTCGTGCACCGCGCCACGGATCAACCCCTTGAAATAATCGAGGAATATCTCCTGTGACAGCGGCGTGGTGCCGTCGCTGTCGTTGACCGAGGTCGGGTTCGAGGTCTGGTTGACGAACAGCTGGTTGAAATAGGTGTCGACCGTCTGCAGATAGGTCTGCGAGACGAGGTTCTGCGCCAGGAACTGGTAGGACAGATCCTGTGCGTTGCCATTGCCATCGGTGCGCCCGGTGGTCGCCATGTTGAGGAAAGGCGGCATCGGGAACACGCAAGCCTTGGCTTTGCCGGTCGGTGCGGCAAGCGTGGCGGAGAAATTTGCGAGCTGGCTAAGCAAGGTCGGATAGTCGATCCAGCCGGTGAGCGCGTCCGGCTCGCTGTCGATGTCCTTCAACCCGGGCGTGCCGCTGCTGGAATCGAATTCGAGCAGCACCACGGAGTTGTAGGCCGGCAGGTTGAGCGCGTGCATAAGCGCGAAGGTGGCGAGCTGCGTCGTCACCGCCTCGAACGGCTTGAAATCGGCATAGGTCGGGTTCTGCGACGGGTTGTCGTCATATTGTATGCCGAGCGAGGTCACGACCCACGGCGTGCCCTTGCTGGTCGCATCGGGGAACACCACGGTCAGTTCCGGCAGGAACAGGATAGGCAGGTCCTTCGGCAGGTTGGGGCAAAGCCCGACATTCGCCGCTGCACCCGCAAGAAGCCGCTGCTTCAGTCGCGCGAACGTTTCGATCTGGGCCTGTTGCGACGAACCGGCAAGCTGCCATTCGAAGCGGAACGAGGCATTGAAGCTAAAGCTGATGGAAATGGAGAAGAGGAAGAGGTTGATCTCCACCGTGACGCTGACGCTGACGCTCGCCTCGATGTAGAGCAGGATCGAGCCGCCACCGCCGCCCGGCACACTGGGTGGTTCCAGCGCCAGGATGATGCCGATGCTGGCCTCGAGGCGGACGTTGACGCTGGCCTTGATGATGACGAAGTCGAGCAAGCCGTAGAGCTCGCCGATGATGCCGAACTGGCCTTGCAGCGACAGCGCGTCCGGCTTTTTGGCGAGGTCTCCGCCACCGCTGATGAGATAGCCGGCCGCACCCTGGATGATGCCGAAGAAGGTGACGCTCACCCCCGCCTTCAGCGGCCCGGCGGTGAAGTCCTTGCCGACGCCCAGCCGCGCGGCAAAGCCGAACGCCAGGATGCTCTGGTAGGTGCCTTTGAACACGTCGGGGTCGGTAGCCGAGCTCAGGCTGGCTATGTAGAAGCCGCCCGATCCGGTCACCGGAATAGGCCCGGCCTGCGCCTGCACCTGGAAGCAGACGCTCCAGTTGTCGCCGTCGGGGAAGCCGAGGTCGACCTTCCAGTCGCCATTCGTGTAGACGTCGACGCCCAGTGTCGGCAGCGTCAGCGAGGCCGCGCCAACCTGGAAGGTGCGCAGGCTGTCGGGCAGGCTGAAGACTGCGGCGAATTTGCCGATCGTGTCGGAGATCTTGGTGTAGACGACCTCGAATTCCGCACCCTTGCCGGCACCGCCGGTCAGCTTGAGCAGCAGTGCGTAGAACGGCGTCACGTCGTAGAAGACGAAGCCGACCTCGAGCACTTTCAGCAGCGTGAAGTCGGTGACGATGATCCACTTGCCTTCGGGATGGTAGATATCGGCAAATTTCTTGTTCTTGAGGGCGTCCCAGAAGTCGCCCTGCATGAACTTCAGGAAAGCATCGAAATTGGCGGGCGGCTTGGTCGGGTCCGGGCCGACCCGCTGGCCGACACCGAGATAGACGAGCTCGAAGACATCGCTGACAGCGCCCACCTTGGCGGGCACAGGCGCCGCCAGCAGCTTTTGCGCATCGTCGCCACCACCACCGCCGCCATCCTTGCCCAAATTGTAGGCGCCGATCCAGCCAATCTGGTCGGCGCCTTCGGTCGGCGCGAACAGGCCGATGCTGATCGTCCCGTCCGGCGGCAGGCGCTGGCCCAGTATCTCGATGAAGCAATTGTGCATGCCGAGCACCAGCATCTTGGGATCGGCATCGGTAGCGTATTCGAGGTTGAACTGTTCGATCGAGATGGTCAGCACGCCCTCGATCTTGATTTCCAGCTTGCCGTCGACTTGCGGAAGCTGGATGCCGAAGGCCAGCCCACCGCCGTCCTCGGGGCTCAGCCAGCCGATGAGGACGCTGAATTTGAAGGCCGAAAGCGAACCGACCAGCCCGCCCATCGAGCCGAGATCGAGATCGAAGATCAGCGCATAGTTGAAATTGTCCTGCAGCGTGACGCCGTTTTCCGCCAGGCCCGGAAGCGAACCAAGCGAATAGTAGTTCAGGCTCTCGATCGTCTGATCGGCCGTGCCCGAATAGAGGAACGACTTGAGCTTGAACGGGATCAGGTCGAGCAGGCTGTCGGCGCCGCTGCGCTTCTCGGTGGCGCCGAGGTCGAGCCGCAGGTCACCCGGCGAAAAGCTGAGCGACGGCGTGCTTGTCGACGGCTGTCCCTTGTCCGGGATCGTCAGGTCGAAGCCGACGTCGATGCCGAGATTGGAAAAGGCCAACTTCTCGAACGCAAACAGGTCGAGCACCTGGAATTCGTTGAACTCGATGTCGCCCCAGATGGCGAAATGGGCGCTGATGTGGGTGGTGCCGGCTTTTGGTGGCGTCGCCGCGGTTTCGTCGTCGAACGAGAATTGCAGTTTCGTCAGCGTGATCTGCTTGAGATATTTGTTGTTGGGCTTGCCGTTCTCGTCGGTGAAGTTGAAGACGAAATCGCCCTGGGCGACGAACGAATAGACGCCCTGTCCGGAACTCTTGTCGTCGCCGCTGGTGCCGTGTGCCTGGTAGGAACCCATGATGGCGATGACATTGGCGTCATCGCCGGCGTTGGCATCGAGATTGACGCCGGTCTTGAACAGATTGTTGATGGTGAGATTGACCTCGCAGGCGAAGCTGCGCAGCTCGGAATTGGTGAACAAGGCGCGCAGATATTCGACCTCGAAGCCGTAGTCGATGTCGATATCAATATTGCTATCGGAGGCCGCTGCCGACTTGCTCGCCGCCTTTTCATAGTCGACCAGCGCGAAGGTCGCGCTCTGCGCCAGCGTCGGCACGGCCTGCGACGGGTCGGTATTGTTGATGGCGATGCCGACATGGTGGACGCGAAAGCCGGCTATGCCTGGATCCTTCATGCCGCCGAGCACGGCGCGCACCGCCGTCGGCAATTCATCGAGCTGCATGTTGCAGTTTACGGCGAGGATGCCGTTGAAGGTCGGGTCGGTTACTGTCTGGTAGAAATTCCAGTATAGCGAGGTGGTGTCGGGCTGCGTGCCGCCATTCGGGAACACCGCGGCCTTCGCCTCTGTGATCAGCTTTTGCAGATAGGCCTGGGTGGCGGCGGCGGTGAATGTTTTGTTGAAGATGTCGGCCTGCGACCACAGCCTGGTGTCGGCGACCAACGCTTCGATCGTCTCGCCCGGATAGAATTTCATCATGAAGATCGGCGGCGTGCCGTCGGGCGCGGCGAGCTTGCCCGGCGACAGGTCGAACGTCCAGTCGCCGATCTCCAGTTTGTCGCCTGAAAAGTCGAACAGGGCCTGCCCGGAGCCAAGCGGGTCGGGGTTGGAGGGGTTTTCGCTGACCACCGTGAAGATCTGGTTCTGCTGCACGGCCTTGCAGATCGACGGACCCATGGCTTCGAATTCCAGGATGCCGGCCGCACTCGTCGCCATCTGCAACCCGGTCCATGCCAGCGGCGCGCCGGCAAGTTCGGCCAGCATGCCTTGCGGCGTCATCGCCAGCGTCGTCGGTCCGGCGGCGGCAGCGTTTACCGCCGCGCCTTGCTTCGGCGCCGGAATGAAGCCGCTGGCGCGCCTCGGGTTGAGCGCCCGCGATTCCATGTCGAGATAGGCGGCGGCATTGAGGTTCGGGTCGGTCGAGAAATCGAGCCCCGCATAGGGCACCAACGGTATGGCTGGCGTGCTTGCGGTTTTCGCGCTCCATGAGGCGACCTTGAAAGCGTCGAGGACATAGACGGTGAGGCCGGAGGCGGGTTCAGCGCCGGCAAGCATTGTGGCCGTGTTGGTGCGCTGATTGTAGAGCGGAGCGCGCTCGGGCTGAGAGATATAGCTGCCGTCCTGGACGATGAGCTGTGCCCACGAAGTCGTCGCGGTGGCATCGAGAAAAGCCGGGCTGGTCGGCGAATCCTGCGCTGGCGCTATGCGATAGGCCGGCTGCGCCGGTACGAATTCGAGCTTGTCTGGTGCCGAGCCGATGGTGACAGTCACGAACTCGGTGCCGGTAACGCCGCACAGCATCTGCGCCGTTTCGGAGCTTGCGCCTGCGGCCAGGTTGGCGCCGGCATCGAGCGCCAGGCCGAATTGTCCAGCCGGCGTCAGGTAGTAATAGCGCTGCTCGCTCGGCGATTGTTGCGGACGGCCGGCGAAGACGAGACGGCTCGCCGTGCTGATATCGCCGGTGTTGACGGTGCTGAGGGCGAAGGGCTTGCCGTCGGCGGTGACGAAAGTCGAGCCGAGCAGCGGGTCGGTGAACTGGAAAAAGCTGCGCGTCGCGTCGAGCGGGCCGAGCACGTCCAGCGTGACGTTGAAGCCGAACGGCGTGGCCGAGCCACCGACGCCGCGGAAAACCGGATAGTTCAAGGCGCCGACCAGCCCGCCGCCGGTTGGCGGGTTGAAATACATCATGCCGGCCTCGAACTGGACGAGGTCGGTGGTCGCCAGTTCAAACGCGACGCTTGCCGTACCAGCGAGCGGTCCGCTGAGCGCCAAGCTCGCGAATGGCGCGGCCGACTGGAATGTCACCGTGGCGCCGGCTGGCGGCGTCGCCGTCAACAGCAGCGCCGCCGGCGGCTGGCTGTTGGCGATCTGCAGGCTGTTGGAGGCGTCGTCGAACAGCACCGTCGTGGACAGCGTGAACAGGTCGGGCTGAACCTGGAACGTCACGCTCTGCCGGAATGCCAGCGAGAAGGACTCCCCCACCGTCGGCGACGAGGTGCCTTGCCCGGTGACCGAGACCAGGATCGGCGCGATGCTGAGCGGCTCGGGAAACCAGCCGATCTGGGTTCCTGGACTGTCGGCGAAGGCTTTGCGGATGCCCATCTCGAAAGCGTTCCAGTCGCGTGTCGCCGAAGGGACGAAGAAGGCGATGTAACCAAGCTGACCGGGGTCGACCCAGCTCTGGGCGGTCAGATCGAATGTCGGGTCGGCGCGTGACTTATCCTGGAACAGAAAGGCGACACGTGCGCCGGCTAATGGGTCCGCCAGATAAAGACCGCTCGCATCGCGTTTGAAAGCGATCATCCCCACCTCCCATGCACTCTACGGCGCTATCCGGCCATCTCCTGCCGCCGCTTTGAGCTGGGCGGAAGGACTTGGTGCGGCGCTTATATTACCAAGACATAAAGTATAATTGTAAGACTAAGAAAGTGATTTGTAAAAGACTATATTTTGGTGGATTTCAAAATGAAATAAATTTTATCTATATGGTGACCCGGCTAACTCATCGGCCTGAATGGGTTCTGTTTTGGTATCGAGCGTCGAAGTAATACGCACCTCAACAGAATCAATCACTTAGTATGACGGGTGTAATCATCTTATGTCGATGGCGGTCGCGTGCGTAGCCGCCAAAGCTATGCCGGGACCGGCGCGACGCGCTTCAGGAGGCGGCTAGTCATTTGTCCTAGTCCGAAAAACTCGCTGGGGAACATCGCCGCCAATCAGGGCGGCAAAATCTTTCCGCCCCTCTATGTCAAAGTTTATAGACGGCAAACTTTAGCCTGTTCTAATGGAGCTTCATGCTGTCTGGGGGTAGTGGGCAGGCAAGCATGGGGCCGTCGTTTGTGGGAAAACGACGGCCTTTCCTTTCGACGGCTACCTGGCTTCGGGGTTTTGCCGGCGCGCAAAATGTTCATAGGTGATTTGCCAGGGGTCGCTCTCGGAAGCTCTTTCCTCGCCGATCCAATGGAAGCTGTCGGCAGTGATCTCGGTGAAGCGCCACCGGGTTTTCAAACCGCGCGAGTCATTGCCGAGCTGGACGATGTCCTTGCCCTCGGCCCGCCCGACCTGGCGCGAGTGATCCTGGTTGAGCGGGTCGTTCCATAGGATGTGCCAGCCATCGATCCCAGGATCGAAGAAGCGCAAGGTCGTGCCATACATCGTGGACGGCGCAGGCCGCTTGGGCCTGATCCAGACGTCCTGAATCGCGCGGCCTCCGAGCACCCAGCCAAAATGGCATTCTCCATTCCATTTCTGGATTGTGCCGTCGTCGAGGTGGTGGACCGTATCCATTTCCCAGCTTCCAATCAGCCATCCGTACAGGTCCATGTCTTTCGCTCGGTCGGCTATGGGACCTTCGGATCCGAGAGCGGTGAGAAACGGAGAAATCGTCATCGTCCTACGCCTTTCCAGCTAAACGAACCAAACTGCTAGAGCAGCCCTGCCGGCCATTGTCGCGCCCGCCTGCCGCAAGAGCGCCGACTTGTGGAATTTTGCGATGGAAGCCCATGTCGGCGCCGGAACATTGCCGCCACAACTTGCAGCGTTGCGGTGTCCAGGGCTTGGGGAAAATTGCTATAGTGCCGCTATGAATGAGATCGTTTGCGAACGCGATGGCGAGTTGACCGCATGCGCATCCTTCGCGATATCCGCGCAGAATAGGCCATTTGGCTTAATTGCGAGATTGCTAATATGCCTGTAGCTTGATCGTCGCTGGTCCCTCGAAGCCCCAGCACCGGCCGGCACGGCCCAGCGCCACCCCGAAGGCTGCAACCGTGCCGGCCTACCACGTGGCTGCCGTTCCCCACTTCGATCAATTCTAGCGTGTTGGCGCGTGCCAGCGACGACAGGTGCTAAGCGGTCTTGCGTTTCAGCGGGGCGCTCTTCTTAGGCGGCCCCAACCCTTCCTGTTTGAGGCTCTTTTTCAGCACCTCGGCCAGGTTGATGACGTTCTCTTTCGGCTTCGGCGCTGGCTTCCGCGGCTGCTTGCCCCTGCGTTTCGCGTCGATCATGGCAATCAGCGCATCCTCGTAGGTGTCCTCGAAGTTCGAAGGATCGAAAGTCGTCACCTTCTTGTCGATGAGCATGCCGGCGATTTCGAGCAGTTCGGGATCATATTTCTGCGTCTTCAAGCCATCGAACACGCTCTCCTGCGAGACCATTTCATTGTGATTGCGCAGCTCGGTCATCACCAGGCCTTTGCCGTAGGGCTGGATCAGTACCTCGCGGCCGCGCTGATAAAGCACGACGCAGGATCGTGCAGCGACGCCCTTGTTCTTCATGGCATCACGGATCACGCCATAAGCCTCCACAGCGGCACCGTCGGCCGGAATCAGATAGTAGGGTTTCTCGAGATAGCGCGTATCGATCTCGTCAATCGACACGAACTCGCCGACCTCAAGCGTATGCTGCGACGTCAGCTTGAGCGCCTTGATGTCGTCGGGCTCTATCTGGAGGAACTGATCCTTTTCGACCTCGAAGCCCTTCACCTGGTCTTCCGCGTCGACCGGCTTTCCAGTGTCCTCGTCGGCGTAGACGCTTTTGACCGGGAGTCCGTCCTTGCGGTTCAATATCCTGAAATGAACCTTCGACGCCTCGCTGGTGGCGCCGACGATCTTCACGCCGCAGGACACCGAACCAACCTTCAAAAAACCCTTCCAGGCAGCACGCGGGGCGACCATTTTGCTCATCCTGTTTCCAGTCAGGGCAAACGGGTTTCCGTGCAAATCGTTCCTACGGTTTGGCCGGCATCCGGTTTCTGCGGCAAAACCGGACGAGCCTGCGGGGTGCGACGCGCGCAGCAAGTTTGTCCGACCGTCAATTGGAAGGCTCATCATCGAACGTGCCGCAGCCGTCTCGCTCTTTTGCTTGATGTTCGCCAATCCAAGGGCGACGGCAGGCTTCCCTGACAGGTGCCCAACACCTATCTCTACCCAAAGAGCAACGCGGGCGGCAGAAATTGGCGCAACGATCTGGAAGTGCTGATCTCCCACTGCATGGTGGTCGCGTGCCCAAATGGCTCGGTGATCGCATGACGCGCCTTGGCGCGGTGATGTGCGAGGCGATCATCCATCACTATGGTCGCACTGAATTGCTGCGCCGCCTGGCTCACCCCTTTTGGTTCCAGTCTTTCGGCGCGGTGATGGGGATGGACTGGCATTCTTCCGGCATTACGACAAGCGTTGTCGGCGCCCTGAAACGCGGCCTGTCTCCACTCTCCGGCGAACTCGGTATCCATGTGTGTGGCGGGCGTGGCACCCATTCGCGCAAGACCCCGCACGAACTGACATTGATAGGCGAGCGCGTCGGTTTCGACGGGGCGGGTTTGGCCAAGGCCAGTCGGCTGGTCGCCAAGGTCGATAGCGCCGCTGTCCAGGACGGCTTCGACCTCTACCTTCACGGCTTCTTCGTCACCGACGATGGCGACTGGGTCGTGGTGCAACAAGGCATGAACGGCGACACCAAGGTGGCGCGTCGCTACCACTGGCTGTCCGAGGGGCTGACGAGCTTCGTCGACCAGCCGCATGCCGCGATCGAAGGCGCCAATCAGGGCGAGATCGTCAATCTGACCGACCGGCGCGCCGATGCTTCGCGTCACGGCCAACTGGAGCTGCTGCGGGATCTGGGTCCCGATCGCATCGTGAAAGAGTTTGCCTTGCTGGAGCACGGCTCGCCACCCGCTCCCGCGCAGCCCCTGCTGCCGCATCTGATCATGCCGGCCCATCATGACGTCCGCGAAAGCGACGTCGTCATGCGCCGCCTGCACGGCAATATCGCTGCCGCCGTCGAGCGCGGGCCTGCCGATTTCATGGAGCTGCTCTTGGTGCCAGGCGTCGGTGCCCGCACCGTGCGTGCGCTGGCGATGGTGGCCGAGGTCGTGCACGGCGCGCCATGCCGGTTCTCGGATCCCGGCCGGTTCTCGCTGGCGCATGGCGGCAAGGACAGGCACCCGTTCCCGGTGCCGCTGAAAGTCTATGACGAGACGATCGGCGTGCTGAAATCGGCCGTTCACAAGGCCAAGCTCAGCCGCACCGAGGAACTCGATGCATTGAGACGGCTGGACGACCAGTCACGCCAGGTCGAGCGCTATGTCACCGGTCCCAGCCTGAAGGAAATCGTGGCAGGCGAGTTCGACCAGTCGCACATGCTGGGCGGACGCAGTGTTTTCGGATGGGAACCACCGCCGCAAGCACAGGCAGTTCGATCCGGCACCGAGGAATGAAGTCAGCCGAAGGCCCTGTCCCTCGATTTTGAAATTCTTTGCGAAGGCTCCAGCAAGATGCCGGAGCCTTCGCGTTTTACGGGATTTCAATAGAAGCGGATCCAGTAGGATTGGCGGAAACATCTCCGGCGCCAGCGGCCTCGACGCCAATAACGACGGCAAACCACGCGCCATCCACGCCGCCGCCTCCATCCACGCCGCCGCCTCCATCGATAGTACTGCACGGGTTCGACGCCATTCTGGCCATCAGGACCCGGCTCCACAAGGTCGTCTACCGGCTTGTCCAGCTCATCGAGAATGCCGTTCCCCGTGCTTGGGATGCCAGCCACCGCCCTAACGGGGCGCTACGGCGACCACGGCCGCAGCGCCCGCCAATCCTAACATTCCAGTCAGAAATAATCGCCGATCCATGCCAACCTCCATCGTTGATCAATGCGACAATGAGGAAATAGAGCAGTGGGTCGAGGCGCCTAGATGCCGAGCTAAATCTGTTTAAAAACTAAAAGTCGGTGTTGGTCGAGGTTCGCGGTGGCAAGAAACTTGCGAGTTGTGCGATGAAGACTTCAACGTCGCGCCGGAGGTCTTCAGATGTCGCCGACTCCCGGTAAAGGCCAAGACCGATCCGCATGGGTCTATTTCACGCCGATGCCGGCAGTCAGGCCGCCATCGATTTTGTAGTCCGCGCCGGTGCAGAATCCGGCTTTGGCCGAACAGAGAAAAGCGATGAGTTCCGCCACTTCCTCCGGCTCGCCGATGCGCCCGATGGGATGAGCTTCGCCGAAGCGCTTGTAGGCGGCTTCGACATCGGCATCGGTGCCGTTTTCGCCGCGTGCCGCTTTTTCCAGGATCGGGGTGCGGATCGAGCCCGGGCTCACGGAATTGACGCGGATGCCGGAGCGTGCGTAGTCGAGCGCCAGCGAGCGCGTCAGCGTATGGATCGCCCCCTTGGTCGTCGCATAGGCGGCGACATTCTGCTGGCAAGCGTGACCCTGTACCGAGGCCACGTTGACGATGGCGCCGCCGCCCCGCCGGATCATTTCCGGAATGCCGAAATGCGCGGTCAGATAGATCGAACCGACATTCACCGACATTGCCTTGTTCCAGGTCTCGAAATCGGTGCTGGTAGCGGTTCCGTATGGATGGACCGCCGCCGAATTGACGATGATATCGAGGCCGCCGAACCGCTCGACGCCAGCCGCGACCGCATCGCGAACCTGATCCCGCACAGAGACGTCGGCGTCTATGACCAGCACGCCTGTTCGGGAGCTTTCCAGTCGCGCTTGCATCGCCGCGTTGGCCGCGCGGTCGATGCCACAGGCGATGATCGCGGCACCTCCTGCCGCAAGACGTCGGGCACTGGCGAGGCCAATCCCGGTCGTACCCGTCACAAAAGCGACCTTGCCGTCGAAATCCTTCATTGCGGGTCCTCCGTCATTTGCTGTCCAAGGTGGCTCTTAATGCATGTCGCCCAAAAGTGGCCCCGGTTTTGGGGCAACGACATGCATAAAAACAAGGACCTAAAGCGCATCGCCTGAATCCGCTCAAACGCAACGCGCTTTAGTTTGACACTCGTTGCGGTCCAACAATAGGTTGCCGTCCTCGCAGAAGGAAAGCCGTAATGGAACAATGCTGGCGCTGGTATGGCCCGAACGACCCGGTGACGCTCGATCATGTCAGGCAGGCGGGCGCGACGGGTATCGTATCGGCCCTGCACGACATCTATGACGGGCGCGCCTGGCCGCTTGAGAGCATTCTGGAGCGCAAGCGGAACATCGAGGCGGCAGGGCTGACCTGGTCGGTCGTCGAGAGCATTCCCGTCCACAATTCCTTCAAAATTGGTGCGCCGGAGCGCGAGCGCTACGCAGGCTACTATCGCGACACGATCCGCGCCCTTGCCAAGGCCGGCATCACAACGGTCTGTTACAATTTCATGCCCGTGGTCGACTGGACCCGCACAGATCTGGCCTATCGGCTTCCAACGACGGGCTACGCCCTGCGTTTCGATGCAATCGATTTCGCGGCCTACGACCTGTTCGTGCTGAAACGCAGGAATGCCGAGGTCAGCTACAGCGCCGCCCGCATCGCCGAGGCGGAAACGCGGCTGAAGGAATTGAGCGACGAGAAGATCGACAGGATCGAGCGCAATTTGATCGCCGGCCTGCCGGCGACCGAGCGCAGCTACGACCGTGACAGTTTTCGCGAGGCCCTGGCGGACTACGATGCTATCGGTCCGAAGGAATTGCGCGACAACCTTGCCTGGTTCCTGCGCGAGATCATTCCGGTGGCCGAGCAGGAGGGGGTGCGCATGTGCATCCATCCTGACGATCCGCCCTTCTCGCTCTACGGCCTGCCGCGCATCGTTTCGACCGCCGCGGACGCCCGCTTCATCCTCAACGCCGTCGACAGCCCGGCCAATGGCTTGACGTTCTGCACCGGCTCCTACGGGACGCGCGCCGACAACGACATCGTCGCCATGGTCAAGGAATTCGCCGACCGCATCCATTTCGCCCATCTGCGCAACATCACCATCGAGGAGGATGGCTCGTTCTATGAAGCCGAGCATCTCGAGGGTGGCACCGACATGGCGCATGTCATCCTCGCTCTGATGCAGGAAGAGGCGCGTCGCAGCAGGGAAGGCCGCGCCGACTGGCGCATCCCCATGCGCCCCGATCACGGCCACCTGCTTGCCGACGATATCGGCAAGACCAGGATCAATCCCGGCTACTCGCTGATCGGCCGGCTGAAAGGCCTCGCCGAACTGCGCGGCATCATGCGCGCCGTGGAGACGTTCGGGCTGGCTTGAAGTCATCAGGCAGGCGGCCTGAGAAGGGATCCGGGCGCAACGGCCAACCTGCCCGGGTCTTCAGTTCATGCGGAAGTCCGCATAAACGTCTCTGATCGATGTCTCGTCGCAATATGCATGAAACATCCGTTGGGAATATTATTTTGCCCTCGGGCCACTATATGCAGCGCTCACTTTCTTCTGTTGGTGCCGAGATTGGGGTGCCCATTGCTTTGATCGGCTGCCCCTGCGTGGCACCTTGGATGCACGATCCACGCCTCGAGTGCTTGCCGATGGTCGCTTCTACTTCTCCTCGGCAAGGGCGGAGAAAAGAAGGAACCTGCCCATGCCCAGAATTGTGCCGGTACTCGATCTGAGCCGTCTCGAACAAGGAGCGTCCGAGCATCGCACCTTTCTCCTGGACCTGCGCACGGCGGCCCGCGACGTCGGCTTCTTCTATCTCAGCGGTCACGGAATTTCGGCCTCGGAGACCGATGAAGTGCTCGATGCCTCGCGCCGGTTCTTCGCCTTGCCGGAGACCGACAAGCTGGCAATCGAAATGGTCAAGTCCTCGCAGTTTCGCGGCTACACGCGCGCCGGCGGTGAACTGACCAAGGGCGCCGCTGACTGGCGTGAACAACTCGACATCGGCGTCGAGCGCCAGCCTATCCCTCAAGGGCCGGGAATTGCGCCTTGGACACGGCTGCAAGGACCGAACCAATGGCCGTCGGCACTGCCCGATCTCAAGCCGGCGCTGCTGGCATGGCAGACCAGGGCTACAGCTGTGGCGATCCGGCTGCTGAAAGCCTTCGCGCTGTCGCTCGATCAGCCCGAGGACGCCTTCGACGCGATCTACAGGGACTCGCCCAATCATCGCATGAAGATCGTGCGCTACCCCGGGCGCAACGCGACGGATGGCGACCAGCGTGTCGGCGCGCACAAGGATGGCGGCTTCCTGACGCTGCTGCTGCAGGACGACAACAAGGGGCTGCAGGTTGAATATGATGGCAGCTGGGTGAATGTGGACCCGCTCCCTGGAACGCTTGTCGTGAACATTGGCGAACTGCTCGAACTGGCGTCGAATGGCTATCTGCGCGCCACCGTTCACCGCGTCGTGACGCCGCCTGCCGGCGTCGATCGGATTTCCGTTCCCTTCTTCTTCAGCGCGCGGCTGGATGCGACGATACCGCTGCTGAATTTGCCCGTGGAACTGGCGGCCGAGGCACGCGGACCGGCAAGCGACCCGGACAACCCGTTGTTCCGCGATGTCGGCACCAATGTCCTGAAAAGCCGTCTGCGTTCGCATCCCGACGTGGCGCGCCGCCACTATGCCGATCTTCTCCAGACCGGAGCGGAGCGCCCGTGAAGCCCAATGCATGTCGCCCAAAAGTGGTCCCGGTTATGGGAGAACGACATGCATAAACAAACCTCAATACCGAACAGATTTTCGCCGGTTTGCGTGTTCTTTGGAACGTCATTCGTCGCCAAGTCGCGAAAATAAGCTCAAAAAGGTAAAATCGTTCGGCGGTCTCCTCCCATTCCGCTGAGCGGTGTTCCCCTCTGAAGGTTTGAACCTTCTTTTGGCCGGGCCGCATTCGAGCCCGGCCATTTTTTGTGCTGCGGTCCTGGATCGCAAAACGGAATTGCTGCAAAAACCCGGCGCGGCGCAACGGAATACCTTCCCGGGCTGGGCGGACCGGCCGATCCTAAAGATCAGGATTCGAGCGATGGCGCTCGACCATATTGATCGGTCGGAACGATTTTCATGACACAGAAACAATTGCGGCTTGGTGCTTTCATGCGCCCCGTCAGCCTGCACACCGGCGCCTGGCGCTATCCGGGCGCCTATCCCGACGCCAATTTCAATTTCGCGCATCTGAAGCGCTTCGCCCAGACCCTGGAGGCTGCGAGGTTCGACGCCTTCTTCATGGCCGACCATCTGGCCGTTCTCAACATGCCGATCGAGGCGCTGCGGCGCAGCCACACGGTTACGTCGTTCGAGCCGTTCACGCTGCTGTCGGCGCTGGCGGCCGTCACCGATCATATCGGGCTGGTCGCAACCGCATCGACGACGTTCGACGCGCCCTACCACATCGCCCGCCGCTTCGCCTCGCTGGACCATATCAGCGGCGGCCGCGCCGGCTGGAACATCGTCACCACATCCAACCCCGATGCGGCGCTCAACTTCGGCCTCGACGAACATGTCGGGCATGACGAGCGCTACCGGCGGGCACGGGAATTCTATGATGTCGTGACCGGCCTGTGGGACAGCTTCGCTGACGATGCCTTCATCCGCGACGCTGAAAGCGGTCTCTATTTCGATCCTTCCAGATTGCGTGTGCTCGATCACAAGGGCGAGCATCTCTCGGTGCGCGGGCCGCTCAACATCGCCCGGCCAATCCAGGGCTGGCCGGTCATCGTCCAGGCCGGCGCGTCGGAGGCTGGGCGGCAACTGGCGGCAGAAACGGCGGAAGTCATTTTCGCCGCGCATGCCGATCTCGCCGCCGGCCAACGTTTCTTCGCCGACGTCAAAAGCCGTGCGGAGAAACTCGGCCGCTCGCGCGACGACATCAAGATCCTGCCCGGCGCCTTTGTCGTCGTCGGTGACAGTGTCGAGCATGCGCAGTCCAAGCGGGCGAAGCTCGACAGCCTCGTCTACTACGAGAGCGGCATTGCCTCGCTGTCGATCGCGATCGGGCATGACGCATCCGGTTTTGATCCGGACGCGGCCTTGCCCGAAATCCCCGAAACCAATGCCAGCAAGAGCGGCCGCGAGCGTGTCATCGAACTGGCGCGCAACGAGAACCTGACCGTCAGGCAGCTTGCACAGAGGCTGGGTGGCTATTCCGGCCTTGCTTTCGTCGGTACGCCTCAGACAATCGCCGACGAAATGGAGGAATGGCTGGTCACCGAGGGCTCCGACGGGTTCAACATCATGTTTCCCTATCTGCCCGCCGGGCTCGACGACTTTGTCGAGAAGGTCGTGCCCGAACAGCAGCGACGGGGGATCTTCAGGCGGCAGTACGAGGGAACGACATTGCGCGAGAATCTTGGCCTGAAGCGGCCGCCCAACCGGTTTTTCGAGTAGAGTGTTCTTGACAGCGAGGTCGTCCGTAAATGTCAGCGCAGACAAACACCCGCATCGTGCTTGCAGCGAGACCGCAAGGCCGGCCGAAGCCAGGCGATTTTCGGATAGAGACAGTTGAAATTGTCGAGCCGGCCGAGGACGAACTCCTGCTGCAGATCCTCTATCTGTCGCTTGATCCCTATATGCGCGGGCGGATGAACGACGCCAGATCCTATGCCAAGCCGGTCGAGATCGACGGCGTGATGGAAGGCGGCACCGTTGCGCGTGTCGTCAGATCCCGCCATGCCGGCTTCGCTGAAGGCGATGTCGTCCTGTCGCACTCGGGATGGCAGAGCTTTGCACTGTCCGATGGCGTCGGGCTGCGCAAGCTCGAACCCGCGGCGGCGCCCGTCACCACGGCACTCGGCGTGCTCGGCATGCCGGGCTTCACCGCCTATGCCGGCCTGCTCACGATCGGACAGCCAAAGCCTGGCGAGACGGTCGTCGTGGCGGCGGCCAGCGGCGCAGTCGGGTCAGCCGTTGGACAGATCGCGCGCATCAAGGGCGCGCGTGTCGTTGGCATTGCCGGCGGCGCTGACAAATGCGCTTTCGTGCGGCAGGAGCTCGGGTTCGATGCGGTCGTCGATCACCGTGCCGATGATTTTGCCGCGCAGTTGCAGGCGGCCTGCCCTGATGGCATCGACATCTATTTCGAAAATGTCGGCGGCCCTGTCTGGGATGCGGTGTTCCCCCTGTTGAACGATTTTGCCCGCGTGCCGGTCTGCGGGTTGATCGCGCAATACAATGTCATCGCGGAGTCCGGCATCGATCGGCTGCCGACGCTGATGCAGCAGGTGCTCCACCGCAGCCTGGCGATCAGGGGGTTCATCCAGCGTGAATTCGTCGACCAGCGCCCGGCGTTCTACCGCGACATGGCCGACTGGATAGCAACCGGCCGCGTTCGGTACCGGGAAGATATCGTGGATGGAATAGAGAACGCGCCGCGAGCCTTCCTTGGCCTTCTCGAGGGCAAGAATTTCGGCAAGCTCATCGTGCCGGTCGCCGGAAGTCGCTGAGGGGTCTGCCCAAGAGGATTTCCGGCATTTCGAATCAAGAAATGGTCGCTCATTCCTTGGCCCACACGGATACTCTAATTGTTGAGGCTCCCATCGAGCTCGGCGTTCATGAAAGAACCGTCCAATAGTCGAGTGCTTTCAACTGCTCGACGCCATCCAGCACCATGCTGCCTGCGACATAGACGATGACCGCAAGGCCGAGCCAGCCGATCCAGCGATGCCTGGCCAGCAGCGCCGCGACCAGGGTCGAGGCGATCGCCATCAGCACCACCGACAAGATGAGGCCAAAGACAAGCGCATCCATGTCGTCGCTGGCAGCACCTGCCACGGCGAGCACATTGTCCAACGACATCGAAACGTCGGCAACGACGATCTGCACGATTGCCGTGCGCAGCGCCTTGGCCGGTCGTGTCGCCGCAAGGGAAGCCACGGTCGGATCGGCGTCTGCACCGTCCCCGTCATCGGCATCGCTGGCGGATCGCAATTCCCCGAACATGTTCCAGCAGACCCAGAACAACAGCAGACCGCCGACCAGCATGATGCCCGGGATCGCCAGCAACTGCACGGCCACCACGGCAAAGACGATGCGGATGACAGCCGCTGCGGCGATGCCGGCGATGATCGCCTTCTGCCGCAGCGCCTTTGCCAGGCCCGCGGCCGCCATGCCGATCACCACGACATTGTCGCCCGACAGAACGAGATTGATGGTGATGACTTCCAGATAGGCTGTGATCGTCGCCTGATCGATCCCAAGGGACATCCGGTAAGCTTCCCTGTCGTTCGCAGTTTTCCTTGCCCTAGGCAGGACTCAGCAAGACGAGTGGATCCTACCATGCATATGGGGCTTCGCTTCCGGCAAGATAGGGGTGGCCTGTTGCCACCGCACCTCGTCCTGCGGCAGCGTCAATGGCGGCATAAACTTCAGCACATTATCGGCTTGGACGCGGCGGCGGCATTCGCTGCGCCGTTGTCGATGCGCATGATCGGGTGGTGTCTCGGTTTGAAGGCTCGCTGGTCGCGATCCGGGCCGAACTCCTGTATGCTTTCCGCAAAGCATGGGGGAGGCTTCATGCCATATGCCGTCCAGACATCCCCGGATGACGTGGATTGCCTTTATGCGCTCCTCGCTGGACGCAACTGCGCCGAAGCCGGGCCACGCGGATGGCATAGCGAGCGCTCTGCCAAGGAATAACGGAGGTGAGGGCAATGGCCGAAGATATAGCCGTTCACCGATTCGCCTCGATCTCCTCCTTGGAAGCTGGCGGATGACGTCTTGGATGACGAGAGATGTTTCGACCGGGGAGCGGCAGCCAGCCCTGGGTCAGGAACCTCATGGCATCGTCATCTATACACCTGAGCGCGTCATTTTCTTTATCCTTAGGAACAATCGCAATCGGCCGCAGCGTTTGCCGCCATCCGACGAAGAGAAGATTGCGTTGTTCGATTCGATGTTCGCCTATTCGGGCAGCTATACGGTTGAGTCAGATCGCGTTGTCCATCATGTCGACATGAGCTGGAATGAAGCATGGAGTGGCACGGAACAGGTGCGGTTCTGCAAAGTCGACGAACAGACGCTGACTTACACCTCGCCCCCCACCCAAAATCCGTTTGACGGGCGCGAGATTATTCACGAAGTGACCTATGTGCGAGAGAAATGACCTTGGGTCGATCTGCCTCTCAGGTCTCGGCATCGACCGCATCGCAAGATTTCAAACTGAGACACTACCTGATGGCGAGCAGAGTCGACCTGATGGCGAGCAGAGTCGACATTGCGTGAGGATGTCACTATATACCGGCGGCTTCGACCCGCGCGCCTCAGGGCAGCGCCGCCGAAGCGACTGTAAATGTGTTACGGATTGCGCCATCTATTGTGACGAAATCGGCTCGGAAACCGGAAAAAAGCAAATAGAAACAGTGGCGCAAAGCTGGGCGTGGTCCCAGCCAACGGTACCGACCCCTCAGAAACAGAATGCTCTTGACCCCTCGATTTCCTTTGACGCTGTGGACCTTGGACAAGATCGGCTTGCCGGTTGGCGACGACTCGGTTCGTATGGGACCATGCATCCTTTGCGGGGTGTCGGCGTTTATGATTACCAACCGGCTTTGCCGCCAGGGAACAGCAGTATGAGTGAACACGCGATCGAGTTCTTGCGGGGATGGATAGGCGAAAAGGTCCACTGCCAGTCATCCCAGGCCAGGATCGACAAGCAGGCCGAGACTCTGGCCAAGGAATGCGCTGCCAAGGCGGCAGAGGTCGGCATCCCTCTGGAGGATATCCAGGAAGAGGTCGGCGACATTCAAGAACTGATTGCCTCCCGGCTCGAGGAAGCGGCCGAGGCCGACGAGAACCAGCAGGCCCCCAGCAAGGGCGCAGAATAGCCGCTTAGAGCAATTCAAGGGTAACCGTCTGAACGCGGGCTATTCGGCCCGCGTCTTCGTATCAGTCATCCCCTCCGCCAAATTTCTCTTTCAGCCACACTTTCGGCAACGCCGGCACGAAATTGCCGTCGCGTCCGCTCATGTCGTCATTGGCGACCAAGGCGTTGAGGATCGATTCCTCCACGCTCTGGATCACCGCATCGAAAAACGGATCGATGTCGGTGTCGGGAACAAAATCGGCGCTGGCGATGCGGCCGGATGGTGCCAGCGCCGCGCTCGCATTGGCGGTCGAGAAGGCGACAAAGATGTCGCCTGAACTGTGATAGCCGAAGCCGCCGGTCATGGCGACGCCAAGCGGCACGCGGCGCGCCAGCCGCTTCATTTGATGCGGCAGGAATGGCGCGTTGGTGGCGATGACGGCGATGATCGAGCCCTTTTCGGCACGCGGTGTGCCTTGCCGGATCGCCGGCTCAGTAAGCTCAGGCCCGGCGCGCAGGCCGCGAACCGTAAAATTGTGCCGCTTGCCGAAATTCGACTGCACGAAGGCGCCGACAGTGAAGGCACGGCCTTGCCATTCGACGATGCGCGATGCGGTCCCGGATCCGGCCTTGAAGCCGAAGGTGATCATGCCGGTGCCGCCGCCGACGCTGCCTTCCTCGATCGGTCCGCTGGCCGCACCGTCAAGTGCCTGCGCAACATGCTCTGATGTCAAATGGTGGCCGTTGATGTCGTTGAGGAAGCCGTCAAAGGTCTCCGCCGCCACCGGCAGGCCCCAGGCGCTGTCGAGTGCCGCCGGCAGTACGCTTTGCATCCAGCGCAGCGTGCCATCGCGTGAAACACCGCAGGAATGCGTGTTGGTGATGGTGATCGGAAAGTTGAATGCGCCGGTTTCCTCGACGATGTGCGAGCCGGTCAGTTCGCCATTGCCGTTCTGGCTGAAGATGCCGGCAAAGACCGGCGTGGCAAGATCGGCGCGCGGCCGGGGCAGGATCGCGGTGACGCCGGTACGCACCGGTCCCTGGCCGACGACGAGCGCGCCATCGCCTGAAATCAGCGTCGTGTACCCGACCGCAACGCCCGGCACATCGGTGATCGCGTTGAACGGACCGGGTGTGCCGTCGAAACCGATGCCAAAACGCCGCGCGCGCGGCTTGCCGGAAGGCGTTGCCAGATGGTTCGGATTGTCGGTCATGATCTCAGAACAGCGATCCCTGATTGCCGGGCTCTTTGGCCTTTGCCGCCGGCTTGGCCACGGCTTTCGGTCTTGCCGTGCCGCTGGTGGCAATCGCATCGGCGGTGCCGTCGGCGAACTCAAGCGAAAGCGCCATTCCCGACGCCACTTCGGCCGCATGTTTGATCACTGCCCCATCGGCGTCCTTCACCAGGGCGAAGCCGCGCGCCAGGACGGCCTTGTGCGAAAGCGTGGTCAACAGGCGATCGGCCTGGCTCAATTGTCCGCGCAGGCGCTCGAGCCGGACGGAGATCACCCGATCCTGTCGCCGCGCCAGTGCTGCCAGCGTGTCCCCTTGCAGCTTCTGGCGCCGCGCGATCGGGGCCGGCGAAAGCCGCGTCGCGGTGCGCGAAAATCGTGCGCGACGCTCTCGCACGATGGCAAAAAATGCCGCTTGCGCGCGGGCGAGGTCGCGGCCGGTCAGCGTGCGGGCTTCATTTATGCGCCGCGACAGCGTGGCCGGCGTCAGCCTTTGGCCTTGAAGCCGCGCCCGCTTGCGGTCGACGCTGACGGACAGCGCCCGGCCAAGGCGGCTTGTCGCCTCGTCTAGGCGTCGGCGCGGCAGCGCCAGCAATTGATCGGGCGAGGGCAGAGCGCGGGCGGCCGCACGGGCGGCTTGCCGCTTGCGCTCGAAATTGCGCAAGACCGCCGCCTTGAGCCGCGCGCCAAGGCTGGCAAGCGTCGCTTCGAGGTCGGCCTTCACCGGCACCGCAATTTCGGCGGCACCTGTCGGTGTCGGGGCGCGGCGATCCGCGACGAGGTCGATCAGCGTCCAGTCGGTCTCGTGGCCGACAGCCGAGATCACCGGAATGGCGGAGGCTGCAACGGCACGCGCCAGCGCCTCGTCGTTGAAGCCCCAAAGGTCTTCGAGGCTGCCGCCGCCGCGCGCCACGATCAGCAGATCGGGGCGCTGGATGGCACCGTCCCAGGCCAGCGCGTTGAAGCCATTGACAGCGGCGGTCACTTCCGCGCCCGCCGTCTCGCCCTGCACGCGCACCGGCCAGACCAGCACATGCAATGGAAACCGGTCCTTGATGCGATGAATGATGTCGCGGATGACGGAACCTGTCGGCGAGGTGACGACGCCGATGACGCGCGGCATGAACGGCAGCAACCGCTTGCGGCCGGGGTCGAACAGGCCCTCGGCCTGCAGCCGGCGCTTTCGCTCTTCCAGCAGCGCCATCAGGGCGCCGGCGCCGGCTGGCTCCAGATTGTCGATGACGATCTGGTAGTTGGATTTGCCGGGATAGGTGGTGAGCTTGCCGGTGGCGATTACCTCCATCCCCTCCTCGGGGCGGAATTTCAGCCGGCTCATCGTCCCCTTCCACACCACGGCATCGAGCCGCGCGCGGTCGTCCTTCAGCGCAAAATAGGCATGACCGGACGAATGCGGCCCTCGATAGCCGGATATTTCGCCACGCACCCGCACATTGCCGAACACGTCCTCGACCGTGCGCTTCAGCGCGCCGGAAATCTCGCTCACCGTGTATTCGGTGGCGTTCGTGCGTGATTCGGATGCTGCCTCGCTCATTGGCCGATTGGGGAACGGTTGAACGCCCACGTCAAGGCGCCTGTGACGGACCACACGTCATAACGCGATGTTAAGCCTGCTTTGATTGAGTTGAATCCAACGAAGCTGGCCAAGGACGCATGAGCGCAAGCGGACATCGCAGCCCATTGACGTATCAGGTCACGCTGACCGTGCTGGCGCTTGCCGCTTTTGCGCTGGTCATGGTCGTCGGATTTGGCTTCTACGCGGCCGTGCAGACCGATCGTGCCTCGCTTGAGCGACAAAAGATATTCTTCGCCAACGGTTTGCAGGATCAGATCGCTACCGTGGAGCGCGAGCAGGAAAGTATCTCGGTCTGGGACGATTCCATCCTCAACGCCAAGGCCGGCAACCAGCAATGGATGGTCGAGAACATCAGCGTCTGGATGTACACCTACTACGGTCACAACCGTGTCTATGTGCTGGACGAGGCAAATCGGCCGATCCACGCCATGCAGGAAGGCAAGGTGATGCCGCTGGCCGTCTACGGCGCGGATGAGCCTGCTTTGCGGCCCACCATCGAAAAGCTGCGCCAGCTGATCGCTCAACCGCCGCAACAGAACGCATCCGGCGGCCCGACCAAGATGGTCGCCGAGGACCTTGTGTCGCTTGGGGGCAAGCCCGCGATCCTCAGCATCGCACCGCTGGTGCCGAGTTCGGACCGCGTCACCCAGGCGCCGGGCAGCGAATATCTGCATGTCTCGATCGAGTTCATCAACGACGCTGTCATCGGCAAGATCGCCGAAAAATATCTGCTCGATGGCGCGCACCTGCTGCTGTTGTCGCAACCGGTCAGCTCCGCCGCCATTCCGCTGATGAATTCACGCGGTGTCATTCTCGGCTACATCGGCTGGGATCAGGAGCGCCCCGGTCTGACGCTGGTGCGCAAGGCGGGCCCGGCATTGGTCGCCGGCGTGCTGTTTGCCGCGGGTGCATTGATCTTTGTCCTGCGGCGCCTGCGGCGGACATCGCTGGCGCTGCAGACCAGTCAGGCGCAGGCGCAGTATCTCGCCTTTCACGATACGCTGACGGGCCTCCCCAACCGGGCTCTCTTCGAGGACAGGTTGCGGCGGGCCTTGCTGACGACCGGGCGCGATACGGCAAGGATAGCGCTGTTTTATCTCGATATCGATCGTTTCAAGCATGTCAACGACACGCTCGGCCATCCCGCCGGCGACGAGCTTGTGCGCCAGACGGCAACCAGGCTGCAGCAGACAATCCGGGAAATCGACACGGTGGCGCGGCTCGGCGGCGACGAGTTCGCGCTCATTCTGGTCGATGTTCGCGACATCAGGGCGGCCGAGGATGTTTCGGAACGACTGCTGCGGAAAATGCAGGAGCCGTTCAGGCTGATGGACGATCAGGTCTTCGTCAGCGCCAGCATCGGCATTGCCTTGGCGTCGGGTCCGCAAGTCGATGCTGACGATCTGCTGCGCAAGGCCGATATTGCGCTTTACGAGGCCAAGAAGAACGGCCGCGGTCGCCATCAGATCTTCGCCGGCGACATGGACGACCTCTTGCTGCACAAGCGCAAGGTCGAGAACGAGCTCCGCAGCGCCCTTGCTGGCGGGACCGGGATAAAACTGGCCTATCAGCCGATTTTCGCCGCGGATGGCAGGACGATCGCCGGCGCCGAAGCGCTGATCCGCTGGGCGCATGAGATCCATGGCGCGTTGCCGCCGCAACAGTTCATCGCCATTGCCGAGGAACGCGGCATGATCGGCGAGCTCGGCAAATGGGTGCTGGCCGAGGCCTGCCGGTTCGCCGTCGGCACGCAATTGCCCTGGGTTGCCGTCAACGTCTCGCCGCTGCAGCTGCGCGACGCCGGGTTCGCCGACGAGGTTGCGTTGATCCTTGCCGAGACCGGGCTGGCGCCGTCGCGGTTGCAACTCGAGATCACCGAAAGTGTGCTTTTGGAAAACAACGACACCACCAGGACGGTACTGGCGGCCTTGCGCCATACGGGCATCGGGGTCGCGCTCGATGATTTCGGCACCGGTTATTCTTCGCTGAACTACCTGCGCCGCCATGCCATCGACAAGCTCAAGATCGACCGTTCCTTCGTGCGCCTTCTCGACAATGATCGAAATTCCACCGCGATCGTCAAGGCGTTGGTCGACCTTACCATCGCTCTCGACGTCGAGGTCACCGCGGAGGGGGTCGAGACCGAGGAACAAAAGGCTCTGCTCGTCGGCATGGGCTGCCATCAGTTGCAGGGCTATCTGCTGTCGCCGCCGCTGGAACCGGCCCAGATGCTGGCCCTCGCAGGCCCGTCGCCCGTTGAGGGGAGGTCGGCTTCGGCTCTTGGTTGACCTTCCTGTCGGGGAGGATGTGGCCTACCAGCCCGGCAGGATCTGGTTCGGCTTCGTCCGCTTCATCTTGGCATAGGCGAGGGCGGCGAAGTCGAATGTCCCGGTCTCTTCGCCGATCGGCACGGAAATATTGTCCAGGCTTTCCGAGATGTGGCGGGCAAGTGCATCGACGATCTCCGGTCGCGACGTCTGGCCGCGCATGATGCCGATGCGGCAGTCGGGCAGGGCGCCGAAGCCGTCGGCTTCGCCCAGCACCCGCATGCCGGGCCTGAGCGCGCATTCCGGCAGCACCGAGATCGCCAGGCCGGAAAGTACGGCGGCGGTGATGACGGTCGCCGAGAAGCTGGTGAACAGGATGCGATACTCGCGGTTCTGCTGGTCTAGCACGTCGACGGCGGCGCGCCGCCAGATGCAATTTGGCCGGCCAAAGGCCATCGGCAGCGTCTGCTGCTCGTGCGTCGCATGGTTGGCGGAGGTGACCCACAGCAGCGGCTCGCGCCGCACCACCTCCGACTGGCCGCGTACATCGTTGTGCGTCACCAGCGCCAGGTCGAGATTGCCGCGCTTGATATGCTCGACCAGCCCTGGCGTCGGCTCGCAGATGACGGTCAGTTCGACGCGCGGATTGGAGCGCGTGAAGCGCGCCATGATCTCGGGCAGGAAACGGTCGGCATAGTCGTCCGGCGTGCCGATGCGGATCGTGCCTTCGAGCCGCCGGTCGTCGAAGGCGGCCAGTGTTTCGCGGTTGAGATAGAGCAGCCGCCGCGCATAGGAGAGCAGCTTGTCGCCCTCCTCGGTCAGCCTGTTGGTACGCCCGTCCTTTTCGAACAGCGGCTTGCCGATCCGCTCTTCCAGCCGGCGCATCTGCATCGATACTGCCGACTGTGTCCGGTGCACCTCTTCGGCCGCCCGCGTAAAGCTGCCGGTGTCGGCAATCGAGATGAAGGTCTGCAACTGATCGAGATCGAGTGGCGCTTTCATCGGTCCAATCCATCACTAGTGTTGATGCCTAGGATTAGAAACATTCGTTGGATTAATCAATCGGTCGATGGCAAATTGTGATTGTCCACATGAAGGCATGTGAATCGAAGCTGAAACGGTCGCTGTCGCCAGCGCCGATGGCAGGGCTTTGTCCGTTCGAGTCTGAAGGAGACCGACATGACCACGTTTGATTTCGCCACCGAGACCTCGCGCATCACCTCGCGTCCGGCCGTTGCGACGCGCGTGGCAAACACCGTCTCAAACGTTTACCGCGCCTGGAAAAACCGCCGCGCCTTCTATCGCCTTGGCGAGATGTCGGATTCCGAACTCGCCGATATCGGCCTGACGCGCGCCGACCTCCATGTCGCCATCGACATACCGTTTGGCCGCGATCCGACGAAGATCTTGCGCGAAATCGCCAGCGATCGCGTCGAAACGATCGAGGATCTCGCCCGCCAGGTGGCCTGATCGCCTGGATTGGTTGCTATCACATCGGTTGCCGTGAACCTTTTTAGGGTTCGACGCGACTGACGAGTATGCAGGCCCCACTCCCTGCCGGATCCCCGCCGGCCCGCCTGCACTCTGGCCCGGTCCTCCCAGGACCGGGCTTTCTTTTGAAGTGCCGATCGGTGCTACCGCCGATCCATGTCCCGCTTGAACTGGTCGAAGATCGTTTCCAAGCCCTTCTGGTACTCGTCACGTTGCTGGGCGCCGGTCTCGAACATCTTGCCGAACAGGTCGTCGAACGGGTTCCTCGGCCGGCCGCTCGGATTGGTCTGCGGCTGCGGCGTCTGCCGCTGCGGTGGTGCCTGTGGCTCTTGCGGCGCCGGCTGTCCGCCCCCGCCGAAGCCGCCACCGCCGCCTTGCCGCAGCATCTCCTCGAAGATTTTGCCCAGTGGGTTGTCGCCATAGGGGCTCTGGGTTTGCTGCGGTTGCGATTGCTGCGGCTGCGGCGCCCCACCGCCGAACATGTCCTGCAGCACCTTGCCGAGCGGATTGTCGCCATAGGGATTGGGTGCCGGCTGCGGCTGGCTTTGCGGCTGCGGGGCACCGCCGCCGAACACGTCCTGCAAAACCTTGCCGAGCGGCTTGTCCATCGGATTCTGCGGCTGCGGTGCCCGGCGTGGCTGTGGGGCGGGGGCTTGCATGCCGCTTTGCCGCATCATCTGCTCGATGATCTCGCCGAGCGGATTGTTGCCACCACCAAAACCACCAGCGGCGGCCTGCATCTGGCCCCCTGTCAACTGGCTTGTCGTCTGCTTGAACAGCCCGCCCATGACCATCGAGGCGATCGCCGGCAGCATCTGCTGCAGGATCTGCTGGCTGACGCCGCTGGCTTGCGCTGCCTGGCTGGCCACGGCCCGCGACAGGTCCTTCGAGCCGAACAGGTGGCCCAAAATGCCGTTGCCCTCATCGACGCCTTGCGGCGAGAAGGCTCGGGTCGCGTCCTCGAAATACTTGGCGTGCTGGCCGCTTGCCATTGCCGTCATGAAGGCGCCGAGCCCATAGGGATCGGCAGTGTTGCGCTGCAGCCCCTGCGAAAAGGCCGGCAGCAGAGCGGCGACGGCCGCCTGGGTCTGCTGCATCGAAAGCCCGTATTGTTGGGCAAGGGCCTGCATGCCGTTGCCGTTCTGGGCCTGCGCCAGCATATCGAACAAGGTAGGCATCGGCTTCTCCTCCGGGAAATCCTAGGGTGGAGAGCCTAATTCGTTTCGACGGCCGATTGAAGCGGCTTTTGCCAATCAATCGGCCGCGCCGATCCTCGCTGGGTTAGTAGGCGTATTCCATGAAAACCGGCTCGATCGAGCCGCCCCAGCGCGTGTGGTAGGCGGAGAGCATCTCCTCGGCGCTGGTGGTGCCGCGTGCGACCACTTCATCGAGCGTGTTGAGGAACGAGGTCTCGTCATAGCCGTCGCGGTTCTTGCGGCCACGGTTCTTCAGGCCCATGCGTGAGATGACCATCACGTCGCGGGCGATCTCGCGCAGCGTGGTGTTGCGGAAGGGTGCGGAAATGCCTTGTTCCGGCACCGCGTTGCGCATCGCCAGCGCTTCGTCATATGTCCAGCTCGAGGTCAGTGCCTCGGCGGCGTCGAGCGCTGCCTCGTCATAGAGCAATCCGACCCAGAAAGCCGGCAACGCGCAGATGCGCCGCCACGGCCCGCCATCGGCGCCGCGCATCTCGAGGAAACGCTTCAGCCGCACGTCCGGGAACAGCGTCGACAAATGGTTCGCCCAGTCGCCCATCGTCGGCAGCCCGTCCGGCACTTCATTGCGCGCGGCGCCGGCCATGAACTGGCGGAAGGTGATGTGCGTCATGTCGTGATAGTGGCCGTCGCGTATGACGAAATACATCGGCACGTCGAGCGCCCACTCGACATAGTCGGCGAAACCGAAATCGGGCGAGAAGCAGAATTCGAGCAGGCCCGAGCGCTGGTTGTCGGTGTCGCGCCAGATGTCGCCGCGCCAGCTCTGCAATCCGTTTGGCCGGCTCTCGGTGAACGGGGAATTGGCGAACAATGCCGTCGACAGCGGCTGCAGCTTCAGCGACACCTGCATCTTGCGGCGCATGTCGGCTTCGCTCTCGAAGTCGAGGTTCACCTGGATCGTGCAGGTGCGGTACATCATGTCGAGACCCTTGGTGCCGACCTTTGGCATGTAGCGCGTCATGATCTCGTAGCGCGACTTCGGCATTTTCGGCGTTTCGGCCAGCGACCATTTCGGGCTGCCGCCAAGGCCGAGAAAGCGAATACCCATCGGCTCGGCGATCTCGCGCACCTGTGCCAGATGCGCATTGCCCTCGCGGCAGGTCTGGTGGATCGTCTCCAGCGGCGCGCCGGACAGCTCGAACTGGCCACCCGGCTCTAGCGAAATCGCACCCTGGCCGGTGGGTTCGACCAGGCCGATGATGCGGCCGTCATCGATGATCGGATCCCAGCCGAGTTTCTGCTGCATGCCTTCGAGGATGGCGCGGATGCCGCGCTCGCCGCCATAGGGCACAGGCGCGTTGCCGTCGACATAGAACGGGAATTTCTCGTGCTCGGTGCCGATGCGCCACTTGTCGCGCGGCTTGTTGCCTTCGGCCAGATGCTCGACGAGTTCATCGACGCCTTCGATCGGGCGGAAATCGGTTGTGTCGCGCGCCATGATAGAGCCCTCCGCACATAATCCCGAAAATCGGCTTTCGATTTTCGGAAAGGATCACGTGCCCCTTCAAGTGTTACAGCGTCCTTTGCGCGTCCGAAAGGACACGCGGAGTTGTAGGACGGTCGGACGACCGCCGGCGCTAGATGGACGAAATGTCAGTAGTCGATCAAGCGAAAAATCCTGAGCCACAGGTCAACAGGAATTGAACGATACTGCGCTCTCCGTCCCTTGCAAGGAATGAAGTCTCACCAGTCTCCGACGGTTGCCTGGATCACCGAAAGTGCTGCCACCGCCGCCGTATCGGCGCGCAGGATACGCGGTCCGAGCGGAATGGCCGTGACGAAGGGCAGGGCGCGCAGCATCTTGCGCTCGTCATCGGAGAAGCCGCCCTCCGGCCCGACCAGCAGCCCGAGCTTCTTTTCCTTGACCGCCTGCAGAGCCGGCAGCGGATTGTTGGTCGAGGCGTCCTCGTCGCAGAAGATCAGCCGCCGCTCTCTGTCCCAGCCGGTCAGCAGGCGGTCGAACTTTTCCGCTTCGCGCACCTCCGGCACCGCCAGGATGCCGCACTGTTCGGCGGCTTCGACGACATTGGCGCGCAGGCGATCGATGGAAGGTTTTGCCACTTGCGTGTGCTGGGTGATCACCGGCTGCAGGACACCAGCGCCCATCTCGACCGCCTTTTGCACGAGATAGTCGAGCCGGCCCTGCTTCAGCGGCGCAAAGCAGTAGATGAGATCGGGAAGCGGCGGCTGCGGCCGTTGCAGCGCCAGCACCTTTAGCCGCACCGCCCTTTTTGTCTTCGCCGCGATGGCCGCCGACCACTCGCCGTCACGACCGTTGAACACCAGGATTTCGGCGCCTTCGCCAAGCCGCAGCACATGCAGCAGATAGTGGCTCTGCTGCTGACCGGCATCGAACTCGATCTCTGGCGCGAGATCGTCGGACACGAACAGGCGTTGCATCTTGTAATTGGCGCGCATCGCCGAGGAATGAGCGAGCCGCCCGCCGGCGTCAAGCCTCGGCGGTCGGATGCCACACCGGCCGAAAGCCATGCTGCAGGACGGCGAGCGTCGTGGCCGGCGTCAGCAGCGCAAGCACCTTGCCTTCGATGAGGCTGAAATCAGCGGGTGGGCCATATCCGGCAAAGGACCAGCGCAGCGCCTTGCCGCCGCGCAAGGCATAGGCGTTGCCGCCATCAGCAACCATCGCGCCGTCGGGAAGACCGGCAAGGTTCTCGAGGGCCAGCATCGGTGGCTTGCCACCGGACGCCAGCCGCTCCTTGTGCAGCCGCTTGTCGACCTGCGGCGCGCGTGGCTCGGCAATGCCGAAGGCTTCGCCGAAGCGGCCGACGAAATCCTTGGCCCGTTCGCGCTGGCAAAAGAAGCAGGGGCGATGCCCGGCCGCCAGCGCCGTCACCTCGTCGAGGAAGAACAGCTCCGTCCAACCGGCTTTGCCACCCAAATGGTCGTCGCTCTTCCGGTTGCGGCCCATCGGCTCGCGCCGGACGTCGCGGAATTGGCAGACGCAGATGATCCAGGCCGGAAGCGCCCAGCGCCTTTTCAGCAGCGTCTTTGTCTCGGGATCGTGGATGATGCCGCGATTTCCGGTGAACAGCCCGCGCTCGGGCGCGGCGTGGATGGCGCCGAACGGATCGACCCGGTTCTGCAGTGGCATAGTTTTCTCCCGCAACACGCATCTTGGCTGCAATGCTGGCGGCATGATATCGCTCCTCGCATCATTTTCATGTCAGCAGGGTTTTGCGATGCGGGTGCTGGTGGTCCAGAACTTCGACAATACCGGTCTTGGCCAGGTAGGCGCGGCTCTGGCGGAAGCGGGCGCCGACCTTGATCTGCGTTTGCCCTACAAGGGCGATCCCCTGCCGGATGATGCTGGCGGGCACGATGCCTTGGTGGTGCTCGGCGGTGGCCAGAATGCGCTGGACGATGACGACTACCCCTATTTCCCGGCTCTGCTCGAACTGACCCGCGATTTCGCCGACAAGGACCGTGCCGTGCTCGGCATCTGCCTCGGCAGCCAGCTCGTTGCCCGCGCTTTCGGCGGCGAGAACCGCATCGGTGGAGCCAACGAGTTCGGCTGGCACGGCGTGTCGCTGACGCCGGACGCCAAGGCCGATCCGGTGCTGGGCACGTTGCCGGAAGAATTCCCGATCTTCCAGTGGCACGACGACACGTTCGTGCTGCCTGAAAACGCCGTGCGGCTTGCCGGAAATGATGTCGCCGAGAACCAGGCGTTTCGCGTCGGCCGTGCCGTCTACGGCTTCCAGTTCCATTTCGAGGCCGACCGGCCGATGGTGCAGGACTGGAGCACGTCATTTGCGCCGACCATCGCCGCGCGCCATCCCGACTGGGCTGACAAGCTTGAGGGAGAAATGGCCCGCAACGGGCCTGATGCCGACGCTGCCGGCCTGGCCATCGCCCGCGCCTGGGTGGCGACGATCTGAGCGTCCTCCCTCGGCGCCCTGCCGCGTGACATAATTGGCACGCGGCGGTGAAACCGCCTGGGGAAAACCCCTTTCATCCTTGGCTTGTGTCCGCCCGTCATCCTAGAAGGCGCGCGCTCTGCGTCGGCTGTGCAACCGCGGTGAACCTTTGGTGTGACCCGCGCGACACACCGTCGATACAGAACGCGCCTAGAAGCGCGAAATCGTCGAAACTTTGAAGCGAATTCTCCGTTTCAACGCATTGGTAACCGCCTGGTGCACAGATGCAGCAAGCTCAACAAGAGATGACGTCCGTGAAAGCAGCGCTTCTGTCCTTTGCCATGTTGTCCGCCATCGTGCTGTGCGGCCTCGGCATCTATTCCGCCGACGCAGCCAACAACCACAACGCCGTCGACGGCTACGGCGTCACCGCCTCGCTTCGCTAAAAGCCGGAGCGTTTTTCGCGTCCCTGGACGCGCCGCGCTCAAGCTCCCTTCGTCGTCCCAGCCTCCTTGATCGTGATCGTCAGGATGCGTTTGTCCGGGCCGTCGACGACGAGCGCGCTAAGCATGCCTGATTGCCAGGCAAGCGTGTCGACATTGACGCGGTTGGCCATCACTTCCGCTTCCGGCACCGGCGTGTGCCCGTGCACCACGATCTTCGGGAACAGGCCCGGATAATTGTGGAAGATGTCGCGGATCCACATCAGATCCTGCGGGTTTTGCCTTGCCAGCGCGATACCCGGCCTGATGCCCGCATGGCAGAAGAAGAAATCCCCGAGCGTCAGCGAAAGCCGCAGCGACCGCAAAAAATCGATATGGGTTTGCGGCACCGCCTCGACCAGGGATTCATGTCCTTTGCGCACGGCGGCCTCGGCTTTGCCGAACCACATGCTGGTGCCTTCACTGATCGCCACGCCGTAGGACAGCGCCGTCTGGATGCCGCCGAAACGGATGAAAAGCCCTTCCGGGTCGGGCTTCTTGAGAAAGTCGAGAAAGCCGACGTCGTGGTTGCCGGCCAGCATCACATGCCGCCGATCGCGCTCTCGCGCCTCGATCAGGAAGTCGATGACGCCTTTGGAGTCCGGTCCACGGTCGACATAGTCGCCAAGATGGATGACGCGCCAGTCGGCAGGCGCATCCCGCTCGATCTCATCCTCGATCCGCTGATGCATGGCGGCCAGCAGGTCGAGCCGGCCATGCACGTCGCCGATCGCATAAAGACGCACACCTTCCGGCCCATGCGCGTCGAGAAAATGGATGCCGGGTTCTGCCAACTCTGCGCGGTCTCCGTGGTCAGGCTGTCACGGACTTAGCGCCGGAGCTGGTCCTTGCCCATGTCGGTGACCAGACGCTTTCCGCACAGCGCCAGCGTGATGTCCATCTCCTTGCGGATGATTTCCAATGCCTTGGTAACTCCTTCCTTGCCGAGCGCACCCAGGCCGTAAAGAAATGGCCGGCCGATATAGGTACCCTTGGCGCCGAGGCAGAGCGCCTTCAGCACATCCTGGCCGGAGCGGATGCCGCCATCCATGTGCACTTCGATCGTGTCGCCGACCGCGTCGGCAATCTCCTCCAGCGCCATGATCGAAGACGACGCGCCATCGAGTTGCCGCCCACCATGGTTGGAGACGATGATGGCGTCGGCGCCGGTCTTGGCCGCCATCAGCGCATCTTCCTTGTCGAGAATGCCCTTGAGGATCAGCTTGCCGCCCCAGCGTTCCTTGATCCAGGCGACATCCTTCCACGACAGATGCGGATCGAACTGCTCGGTCGTCCACGAGGACAACGAGGCGACGTCGCCGACGCCCTTGGCGTGGCCGACAATGTTGCGGAAGGTGCGGCGCTTGGTGCCGGCCATGCCCATCCACCAGCGCGGGCGAATGGCGATGTCGGCGACGTTGGCCAGGGTCATCCTGGGCGGCGCCGAAAGTCCGTTGCGGACATCCTTGTGGCGTTGCCCGAGGATCTGCAGGTCGAGCGTCAGCACCAGCGCCGAGCACTTCGCCGCCTTTGCCCGGTCGATCAGGTCGAGCACGAAATCCTTGTCGCGCAGCACATAGAGCTGGAACCAGAATGGCTTCCTGGTCACCGAGGCGACGTCCTCGATCGAGCAGATGCTCATCGTCGACAGGGTAAACGGCACGCCGAACTCCTCGGCCGCCTGCGCCGCCAGCATCTCGCCATCGGCATGCTGCATGCCGGTCAGGCCGGTCGGCGCCAGCGCCACCGGCATTGTCACCTTTTCGCCGATCATGGTCGATTCCAGCGAGCGGTTGCTCATGTCGACCAGCACGCGCTGGCGGAATTTGATCTTGGCGAAATCCTCCTCGTTGGCCCGGTAGGTGCTTTCAGTCCAGGCGCCGGAATCGGCGTATTCGAAGAACATTTTTGGCACGCGCCGGCGCGCGAGGTCCTTGAGATCGGCGATTGTGAGGATTTGGCTCATGAGGGTCCCCGCTTATCAGTCCTGGGAGCGTCTGCGTGTGGTTTCATCTGGCCCCTTCAGAACGTTGCCTGAGCCTCAGCCGCGAGACGCGTTGCCAGTCGCCGCTGCGCTCGGCCTCGGCCATCGACCGCTCGACATAGATCATGTGGTCCATCGCCGCTTGCCGCGCGGCCGCAGGGTCACCGGCCTTCACCGCGGCATGGATCGCCCGGTGCTGGGCAAGCAGCGCGTCGCGCGCGCCGGGCACGGTGAACACCAGCAGCCGGTTCTGGAACACGCCTTCCGACAACAGCCGGTAGCAGGAGCGCAGCGTGTGCAAGAGCAGGATGTTGTGCGCGCACTCGCAGATCGCGTGGTGGAATTCGACATCGATTTCGGCTTCGTCGTCGAAATCGCCGGTCCGGTGCGCTTCGTCCATGCGCGCCATGATGCGGTCGAGCAGCGCCAGATCCTCCGGCGTGGCGCGTCGCGCCGCATACTCAGCCGCGACGCCCTCGATCTCGCGGCGGTATTCCAGGTAGTCGGCCACCGCTTTGCGATGCATCGAGATCAGGTCGGCCACCGGCTTGGTGAACAGCTGGCCGATGATGTCGGCGACATGCGTGCCGCCGCCGGCCTTGGTCGTCAAAAGGCCGCGCCCTTCGAGCGCCTTGAGAGCATCGCGCAGGATCGGCCGCGACACGTCGAACTGGCGTGCGAGCTCGCGCTCGCCCGGCAACCGGTCGCCGGTGCGCAGCACGCCTTCCAGGATGAGGCTCTCGATCTGCTGCACCACCTCGTCGGCGGTGCGCGAATGCTCGATCCTGGAAAAAATGTCGCTCAACAGAATGCCTGGAAGGTGAACCGCTGTCGTGCAGGATAAAGCCTGCGTCGCCAACTGGTCAAATTATTTATCCAATTGGTCGAAGCGGGTCGATTTTGACGCCTGACGCCATATCGTCTTCAGCTAAACTTTGCTGTTTGCGTCATCTGGCCATTGGCCCTAGAGGGACGCAATGTAAGAGGGTCTAGAGAACCCCGGGGGACAAGCCGTGTCAGACGACCCGTCCAATCTCGAGTTCCAGCCGCGCGCCAAGGGCAGCGTCATGGGTTTTCCCGCGCATGAGGGCCGGCCCGGTGCGCTTGGCGAGGTCCATGCCCGGCCGCATCCGCTGATCGAAAAGCCGCGTGTCCTGGTGCAACTCGCCTTCATGACCGAGGGCGGATCCGGTGTCGACCATGCGGTGCTGTCCGAACTATCGCGGCGTCTGGGCATTGCCGCGCCCGACCGCCAGGCCCGCCACCACGCCATGAAGTGGGGCAAGGGCTCGCTGCGCTGGGAGCGGCACACGGAATTCTCGACCTATCTGTGGGAAGGCCCGCTCTCCGAAAGCGGCAGGGCGCTGGAGGACTCGCCGTTCGGCAACGGGTTTTCCCCGCCGGGAACCGTCATCTCGGGGATCAGGCTCGAAATCCGCAAGTGGACGCAAGCGAGTGAGCGGCTGATCGCCGGCTTCGACCCGACCAGCCTGTGCTATTCGCTGGTCGAACGCGGCAACGCCGCCATCGTCACCGATTTCCGCCAGGATGGCGACGGCATGACCCGAATGCTGGTGCTCGACCGCGGCCTGACGCCGGCGCGAACCGGGGCGCTGTCGCAACGGCTAATCGACATCGAAACCTACCGAATGCTGGCCATGCTTGGCCTGCCATTGGCGCTGACCCTGTCCGGCCGCGCGCGCCGCATCGAGGACAGGCTGGCGCAGACCACGCTGGAAATGAAGGTCGCCGAAACCCGCGACAGCCAGACGCTGCTGGCCGACCTGACCGAGCTTGCCGCCGAGTTGGAAGCGGACGCCGCGTCGAGCCTCTACCGTTTCGGCGCCAGCCGCGCCTATGACGGCATCGTCGTCGAACGGCTGGAGGCGCTCGACGAAGAAGCCGTGCCCGGCTACGACACCTGGGGTGGGTTCCTGCAGCGCCGCGTCGCACCGGCCATGCGCACCTGCCGTTCGGTCGAGGAGCGCCAGGCCAATCTGTCGCGCAAGCTGACCCGCGCCACGACGCTGCTGCGCACCTGGGTCGATGTCGAGGTCGAGAAGCAGAACCGCGACCTGCTGGCGTCGATGAACAATCGCGCCCGCCTGCAACTGCGCCTGCAGCAGACCGTCGAAGGCCTCTCTGTCGCCGCCGTCTCCTATTATGTGGTCGGCCTCGTCGGCTATGTCGCCAAGGGCGCCTCGATCTTCGGCCATGCCTTCGCGCCGGAGGTCGTCACCGCCGCCTCGGTACCCGTCGCCATTCTGCTGGTGTGGTGGGGCGTGCGCCGCGTGCGCCGGATGCATTCCGAACCCGGCAAGCCGGCGGGCGAATAGGGCTGTACCCGCAGCGGCACATTGCCGCTGCGGAAGCCTGTCCGGCGGTGACTTTGGACTTTCCGCCAAAGCGGGATTTGCAACCACCGCGCTTCACTGGTAAAAGATTTTGACCAGTCAAGCAAAACGAGGCTGCAGATGTCCGGCCTGGCCATGCCGAAACCAGACGACGCCACGATGCGCCGGCGCGACGAGATCGTCGCCGACATGCGCATTATCGTCCCGGGCGAGGGCGTTGTCGACGCCGCCAATTCCATGCGGGCCTTCGAGAGTGATGGCCTGACCGCCTATCGGCAGCTGCCGCTGGTCGTCGTGCTGCCACAGACGGTGGCGCAGGTTTCCCGCGTGCTGAAATACTGCAACGACCGCAACATTCGCGTCGTGCCGCGCGGCTCCGGCACCTCGCTGTCTGGCGGCGCATTGCCGCTGGAAGACGCGGTGCTGTTGGTCATGAGCCGTTTCAACCGCATCCTGGCGATCGATTTCCCCAACCGCGTCGTCGTCGCCCAGCCGGGCGTCACCAATCTCGGCATCACCACCGCCGTCGAGCAGGAGGGCTTCTACTACGCCCCCGATCCATCCTCCCAGATCGCCTGCTCGATCGGCGGCAATGTGGCAGAAAATTCCGGCGGCGTGCACTGCCTGAAATACGGCCTCACCGCCAACAATGTGCTCGGCATTGAGATGGTGCTGATGAATGGCGAGGTGGTGCGGCTCGGCGGCAGTCACCTCGATGCGGAAGGTTACGACCTGCTCGGTGTCATGACCGGCTCCGAAGGGCTGCTCGGCGTCGTCACCGAAGTCACCGTGCGCATCCTGAAAAAGCCGGAGACCGCACGCGCCCTGCTGATCGGCTTTCCGACCAGCGAGCAGGGCGGCCAGTGCGTCGCCGACATCATCGGCGCCGGCATCATTCCGGGCGGCATGGAAATGATGGACCGGCCGGCGATCCATGCCGCGGAAGATTTCGTCCATGCCGGCTATCCCCTGGATGTCGAGGCGCTGCTGATCGTCGAACTCGACGGGCCGAGCGTCGAGGTCGATCACCTGATCGGCCTTGTCGAAGCTATCGCCTACAAGAACGGTTCGACCACCTGCCGCATCTCGCAATCGGAGCAGGAGCGGTTGAGCTTCTGGGCCGGCCGCAAGGCGGCCTTTCCGGCGGTCGGCCGCATCTCGCCGGACTATTACTGCATGGACGGCACCATCCCGCGCAAGGAACTGCCGCGCGTGCTCGCCGGCATGCGTGAGCTGTCGGAGACATACGGTCTCGGCGTCGCCAATGTCTTTCACGCCGGCGACGGCAATCTTCATCCGCTGGTCCTTTACGACGCCAATGTGCCGGGCGAACTCGACAAGGCCGAAAGCTTCGGCGCCGACATATTGCGGCTCTGCGTCAAGGTCGGCGGCGTGCTCACCGGCGAACACGGCGTTGGCGTCGAGAAGCGCGACCTGATGCCGGAGATGTTCAACCAGATCGACCTCGACCAGCAGATGCGGGTCAAATGCGCCTTCGACCCCAACCATCTGCTCAACCCGGGAAAGGTCTTCCCGCAGCTTCGCCGCTGCGCCGAACTCGGCCGCATGCACATTTCCGGCGGCAAGCTGCCGTTTCCGGACATTCCGAGGTTTTGAGGGGGAATGTCGGCGCTTGAACACCCCCCTCTGTCCTGCCGGACATCTCCCCCGCAAGGGGGGAGATTGGCTGGCCGCAATGCTGGTGCTTATCCTTCAACCAAAGGAATTTGCGAAAGCCGTGGTGACAATCTGATCTCCCCCCCTTGCGGGGGAGATGTCCGGCAGGACAGAGGGGGGTGGGAAGGATCGCGGCATCTCCACACCTCTGTTTGGCGCAGGCTTCGCCCAATACCCGAGTGAGGTTTGAGTTGCTGTTCAAACAATCCTCGCTAGACAAAATTGCGCGCAAGGAAGTGACGCTCGCGTTCCGCCGCTGGAAGCGGCCGGCGGTCAAGGCCGGCGGGCGGGTGAGGACGGCGTCGGGCGTCGTTCTGATAGGCGATATTGCGATCGTGGACATGTCCGCACTGACGGAAAGGGACGCAACCGCGGCCGGCTTTCCGGCACTCGGAGCTCTTCAGGAGATGCTGGGCTCCGATGACGGCACCCCGGTCTACCGCATCGAACTCAACGGTCTCGAACTCGACGAACGCGTTGCCTTGCGTGGCGAGGCCTCGCTTTCCGACGCGGATTGGCACGCCCTGACCGCACGATTTGCGCGCTGGGACAAGGCGGAACCGGGCCACTTCCCGTCGATCCTGCGGACGATTGGCGCCCACCCGGAGGTGCGGGCGGCTGAGCTGGCTGCAATGGTTGGCGTTGAGACGCCGAAGTTCAAGCAGGATGTCCGCAAGCTCAAGGAACTCGGCCTGACCGAGAGCCTCGAGGTCGGTTATCGGCTGTCGCCGAGAGGCGAAGCCGTGCTCGAAAAGCTCAGGGAGCACAGGCTTTGACGATTTTCACCCCGACCACGTCAGACCAAGTCCTGTCCACCGTCGCCTGGGCGGTGGCGGAAGAGTCGCCGCTTGAAATCCTTGGTCACGGCTCCAAGCGCGGCATTGGCCGTCCGCTGCAGACGGAGCACACGCTTGATTTGTCGCAACTCACTGGCGTCACGCTTTACGAACCCTCCGAACTGGTGCTGTCGGCAAAGGCTGGCACGCCGCTGGCCGACATCGAAACACTGCTGGCGGAAAACGGCCAACAGCTTGCCTTCGAGCCGATGGACTACGGCCCGCTGCTTGGTGGCGAGCCTGGCAAAGGCACCATCGGCGGTGTGCTTGCGGCGAACCTTTCCGGCCCGCGCCGGCTGAAGGCGGGCGCGGCGCGCGATCATATCCTGGGCATCAATGCCGTTTCCGGCCGTGGCGAGGCGTTCAAATCCGGCGGCCGCGTGGTCAAGAACGTCACCGGCTACGATCTGTCAAAACTGATGGCCAACAGCTGGGGCACGCTGGCCGCGTTCACGGATGTCACCTTCAAGGTGCTGCCCGCCGCCGAGACCGAGGTCACGCTCGCTGTCCGCGGCCTGCTCGACGATGCCGCCGCCGCCGCCATGGCGCTGGCGCTCGGCTCAAGCGCCGAAGTGTCGAGCGCTGCCCATCTGCCGGAGCGCATCGCCGCGCGCGTCGCCGGCGGCACGCTTGGCAGCGAGGCCGCGACGTTGCTGCGCGTCGAAGGTTTTGGCCCTTCCGTCGCCTATCGCATCGCCGCTCTGAAAACGCTGCTCGGCAAGGCTGGACCGCTGGAGGAGATTTCCGGCGAGGCTTCAATCGCCATTTGGCGCGATGTGCGCGATTGCAGACCCTTCGCCGACGGCACCGAGAAACCGGTCTGGCGTGTGTCGATGACGCCGGGACAGGGCCACCAGATGGTTCTGACGCTGCGCATGCAGGCCGCCGTCAGCGCGTACTATGATTGGCAGGGCGGGCTGGTGTGGTTGCGCATGGAAGAGGGCGAACCGGAAGCCGCTTTGCTGCGCGGGCTGTTGAGAAAACATTCCGGCGGCCATGCGACGCTGGTGCGCGCCGCCCCTTCCCATCGCGCTGCCCTGCCGGTTTTCGAGCCGCAGGCGCCGGCGCTAGCCGCACTTAGCGCGCGGCTGAAGCAGGAATTCGACCCAAGAAACATCCTCAATCCCGGCCGCATGGCCTAGGACTAGAACGCGATGCAGACCAATTTTTCGCTTGCCCAGCTTGCCGATCCGCATGTCGCGGAATCCGAGAAGATCCTGCGCAAGTGCGTGCATTGTGGCTTCTGTACCGCCACCTGCCCGACCTATGTCACGCTCGGCAACGAGCTCGATTCGCCGCGCGGGCGCATCTACCTGATCAAGGACATGCTGGAGAACGGCCGGCCCGCCGACAAGGAGATCGTCACCCATATCGACCGCTGCCTGTCCTGCCTTGCCTGCATGACCACCTGCCCTTCGGGCGTCAACTACATGCATCTGGTCGACCATGCCCGTGCCCACATCCAGGAGACCTACAAGCGACCGCTGCTCGACCGCCTGACCCGCGCCATGCTCGCCTTCGTGCTGCCCTATCCCGCGCGCTTTCGCGCAGCACTCAGGCTGGCGAGGCTGGGCAAGCCGTTCATTGGCCTGTTCGGGAAGGTCCAAGCGCTGAAGCCGCTTGGCGCGATGCTCAAGCTCGCCCCGGCATCGATCCCCAAAACGTCACCGATGGCCTCGCCGGGTATCCATGCCGGGCAAGGGGCCAAAAAAGGCCGCGTCGCCATCCTCACCGGCTGCGCGCAATCGGTGCTTGATCCCGCCATCAACGAGACGACGATCTCGCTGCTGACGCGGCTCGGCGTCGACGTCGTGGTGCCGCCGGGCGAGGGCTGCTGCGGCGCGCTGGTCCATCATATGGGTCGGGAACAGGCTGCGCTTGCCTCGGCGAGGCAAAATGTCGACGCCTGGACGCGCGCCATCGAACAAGGCGGGCTCGATGCCATCGTCATCACCGCATCCGGCTGCGGTACGACGATCAAGGATTATGGCTTCATGCTCCGTCTTGATCCGGCCTATGCCGACAAGGCCGCGCGGGTGTCGGCGCTGGCCAAGGACATCACCGAGTATCTGGCCGGCATCGACCTGCCCGACCCGGTGCGCAAGCCGGGCACGGTCGTTGCCTATCATTCGGCCTGTTCGATGCAGCACGGCCAGAAGATCACCCGCCAGCCGAAGGAATTGCTGACCAAGGCCGGATTCATCGTGCGCGAACCGCGCGAGGCCCATCTGTGCTGCGGTTCGGCCGGCACCTACAACATCCTGCAGTCCGAGATTTCGGCCAAGCTGCGCGACCGCAAGGTGAAAAACATCGAGGCGACGGGGGCCTCGATCGTCGCCACCGGCAACATCGGCTGCATCACGCAGATCGCGTCCGCGGCGAAGATGCCGGTGGTGCACACGATAAAGCTGCTCGACTGGGCTTATGGCGGGCCAACACCGGAAGGTGTTGCGGAAGACAGCCTGATCGCCGCCGAGTAGGCCCTGGGGCTCGTCTCGGTGCTTACTCGGCCGCCAGCCTGTCAACCGTGCCGTAGGTCGCTTCATAGAGCGCGCGCTGCCGGCTGAGCGCCACCATCGTGTTGCGCAGCAGAATCGCCACTGTGATCGGGCCGACGCCACCCGGCACCGGCGTGATCCAGGAGGCGACCTCGCGCACGCTTTCGGTGTCGACGTCGCCGACGATACGGCTGGACCCGTCAGGCCCGATCTCCGAATTGATGCCGATGTCGATGACCGCCGCACCCGGCTTGACCATGTCGGCCTTGATCAGCCGCGGCTTGCCGACGGCGACGAACAGCGCATCGGCGCGACGCGCATGCGCGGCAACCGATCGCGTCATGTGGTGGCAGACCGTCACCGTCGCGCCTTCGCTCATCAGCAGGAAGGCGATCGGCTTGCCGACAATTTCGGAATGGCCGACGATGACCACTTCCAGCCCCTTAAGGTCGAGTCCGGTTTCCTTCAGCAGTTCGACCGAAGCGGCCGCCGTGCAAGGCGCGAGGTCGAGCTGGTTGTAGACGATGTTGCCGATCGAGACTGGATGCATGCCCTCGACATCCTTGAGCGGATGCACCGCCGCCTGCAGCGTCCTGACCGGGATATGCGCCGGCACCGGCCGCTGGATGATGATGCCGGTGACGCGCGGATCGGCGTTCAGGCCGTGGATGGCCGCTTCGAGTTCGCCTGATGTGATGGTGGCGGGAAAGCGCCGTTCCTCGAAATCGATGCCGGCCAGTTGCGCCTTGGCGCGCTGGTTGCGCACGTAGACATCCACCGCCGCGGTATCGCCGACGGTGATCGAGATCAGCTTGGGCGGAAAACCCTCGGCTTTGGCGATCGCTGCGTCCTCGCGCACGGCGGCAATGATGCGCTGGGCAACCGGGCCGCCCTTGAGATAGCGGCTGTCGTCGGACAGGGACATGGGTGAACTCTTTTGCTTGGTTGCCGCCGACATAGCAAAAGAACATCACCAAGGGCAGCGCGAAAGCGAACCGTCATGCTTTTTGCGCGACGTGCCGACCAGGGAATGTCTCGCTGACCCTCAGGCTCCGGTCGAAACGGAAAGGGCAGCGCGGTTTCCCGTGCTGCCCTTCCTGACTGGCCGCATCCCCATTCGGCCCGTCCCCCGTATCTTCAGACTGGCCGCCAAAAGCGAGGTGCTCTGCCGGCCAAGTGATTCGCCGCCGGAACTATATCACCTCGACCGTGGTTCCGACATTGACCCGTTCATAGAGGTCGACCACGTCCTCGTTGCGCATGCGGATGCAACCGGACGACACCGCGCCGCCGATTGTCCACGGCTGGTTGGTGCCGTGGATGCGATATTCGGTCGTGCCGATATAGAGCGCGCGTGCGCCGAGCGGGTTCTCCATGCCGCCGGCCAGATAGGTCGGCAGGTAGCGGCCCTTGGCGGCCTCGCGCTTGATCATCTGCGCCGGCGGGCGCCAGTCCGGCCACTCGCGCTTGTTGGTGATCTTGTGCGTGCCCGACCATTCGAAGCCGGGTTTGCCGGTGCCGACGCCGTAGCGCCGTGCCTTACCGTTCTTCTCGACCAGAAAGAGGAAATTCTGGGTCGTATCGATGACAATCGTGCCCGGCTTCTGCGGGCCGTCATAGGCGACTTCCTGCGGCAGGTAGATCGGGTTGATCTGCGGACGCATGACCATCCGCTTGGAAGGCGGCTGCACGGCCGCCGTCTGCACCCGGTCAGGCTGCCCCGGTTGAGCGTAGCGCAGGCGCGGCTGCTGCACGACCTGGCGGTTCTGGCGAACGATGCCGGGCGCATGTCCAAGCTGCAGCACCCAGGGGGCGGAAAGGTCGGGGCTCACCATAACCGGCGGCCTGTCGGCGTAGCGATCGCCGGCGGTTGAAGGCGTGACGCCCGAGGCAAACACAGCCACGGCGCCGAGCACGGGAAACAGAACTGTCTTCATCGGAACGCACCTTGATCGTCTGATACAACCGGGTGGAAACGCCCCCGGTTTGGCGATCATTGGCGCGCAAGCAGCAACCGAAACATGAATCGAAATGCGTAAAATGCGCTGTTGTCAGTAAACCTTTTGGTGTGGTTACCGCTGGGTTCAGGAATCTGGTAAAGCCGCAGTAAATGCAGCGCAAAGGCGTGTTAACGGACGGATTTTTGGCTATGGAAAAAGAAAACACCGGCCTGCTCGCCGGCCCCGACGGTATCGCGCGTTGCTTCTGGCACGGCAATCTGCCCGACTATCTGCATTACCACGATCATGAATGGGGCCGGCCGGTGGCGGACGACCGCAGGCTGTTCGAAAAGATCTGCCTCGAGGGTTTCCAGTCGGGCCTGTCGTGGCTCACCATCCTGCGCAAGCGGGAGAATTTTCGCGAGGCCTTCGTCAATTTCGAATTCGACAAGGTCGCCGCCTTCACCGACAAGGATGTCGAGCGCCTGCTTGGCAATGCCGGCATCATCCGTCATCGCGGCAAGATCGTCTCGACCATCAACAACGCCAAGCGCGCCCGCGAAATGGCCGATGAATTCGGCTCGCTGGCGGCCTGGTTCTGGAGGTTCGAACCCGGCAAGGACGAGCGTCCCGAAATCGTCGACCTCGCCCATCTGCGCGCCAACCCGACCACCGCCGTCTCGGTTCGGATATCGAAGGAGCTGAAGAAGCGCGGCTGGAGCTTTGTCGGCCCGACCACGGTCTACGCCTTCATGCAGGCCATGGGCCTGGTCAACGACCATCTCGAGGGCTGCGTCTGCCGCAAGCAAGTCGAGAAAGAGCGAAAGGCTTTCAAGCGGCCGAAGTAGCGGCGCTTGCATCCCTTTTGGTGAGTCGCCCGAAGGCGCGGGTGGGTACCTTCAGGTGCCGTTGGCGCTGGCCAGGAAAAGCCCGGCGACAATCGCCACCACCGTGGCCACGGTCGGGTAGATCACCAGCAGGCCGGTCATCAATGCGTCGCGCATGGATGGTCCCTTGCCGGTGTCAGCCGGTATCTCGAATGGACCGGCGGCCTGGCTGACCATTTTCTGGGCGAGGATGTCGGCTGGACGCAGGCGCGCGGGCAAGTCGCCTGCGCCGCCGTCGATGGCATGGAATCTCGCTGTGCTGGTCATGGCCCGAACCCCTTCGTGTCGGCGCGACTTATCGGCTGCGATTGTGTCGGCACGATGCCGCACCCATGGCGGGATTGTTTCATTTTTGGTGCGGTTTTGTTTCGAGGGCGGTTCGGCTCTGCCTTCTCCCGGCAGGGAGAGGCACGGCGGCAAACCCTTGCCGCACAAAGCTGCATCGGTTAGGACACGCGCGCTGCGGAAATAGGAAATTTCCTATCGCACAGCGCCACGAAACACCGAGTACCCATTCCATGGCCGACAAATCGGAAAAGACGAAAGCGCGGCTGCCGCGCGGTTTTGCCGACCGCAGCGCCGAAGACATCCGCGCCGTCGAGAAGATGATGGCGACGATCCGCTCGGTCTATGAGCTCTATGGTTTCGAACCGGCCGACCAGCCGCTGATCGAATACACCGATGCGCTGGGAAAGTTCCTGCCCGACCAGGACCGACCGAACGAAGGCGTGTTCTCCTTCCAGGATGATGACGACCAGTGGCTGTCGCTGCGCTATGACCTGACCGCGCCGACGGCGCGCTTCGTCGCCGAGAACTACGAGCGCCTGCCAAAACCCTACCGCAGTTATCGCTCCGGCTGGGTGTTCCGCAACGAGAAGCCAGGCCCCGGCCGCTTCCGCCAGTTCATGCAGTTCGACGCCGACACGATCGGCACGCCGGGCGTGGCCGCGGACGCCGAGATGGCCATGATGATGGCCGACGTGATGGAAGCGCTCGGCATCAAGCGCGGCGACTACGTCATCCGCGTCAACAACCGCAAGGTGCTGGACGGCGTGTTGGAGGCGATCGGCCTTGGCGGCGACGACAATGTCGGCCGCCGGCTGACGGTGCTGCGGGCGATCGACAAGCTGGACAAGTTGGGGCCTGAAGGCGTGAGACTTCTGCTTGGGCCGGGGCGTTGGGATGGCGGCAAGGAAGGCGAGGGCGACTTCGCCAAGGGAGCCGGGTTGAATGACGGACAAGCCGAGGCGGTTCTTCGCGCGACAGCGAGGAATGCACAAGCCGGCCAGGATTCCAGCGTCAGCACGAATGCGGTCTACCAGGAAGGCGTTGGCGAGCTCTCGACGATCGAAGCCCTGGTCCGGGCAGCGGGATACGCCGAAGACCGCATCGCCATGGACCGTTCCGTCGTGCGTGGCCTAGAATACTACACCGGCCCGGTCTTCGAGGCCGAACTGCTGGCCGAGATTCCCAATGAGGACGGCCATATTGTCCGCTTCGGCTCTGTCGGTGGCGGCGGCCGTTATGATGGTCTCGTCTCGCGCTTTCGCGGCGAGCCGGTACCGGCGACCGGTTTCTCCATTGGCGTCTCCCGGCTGATGACCGCGCTGAAGAACCTCGGCAAGCTCGACAGCGCGGACGTGATCGCGCCGGTCGTCGTGCTGGTCATGGACAAGGACACCGACAGCCTCGGCCGCTACCAGAGAATGGTGGCGGCGCTGCGGGCTGCCGGCATCCGTTCCGAAATGTATCTCGGCGGCGCCGGCATGAAGGCGCAGCTGAAATACGCCGACCGGCGCGGCTGCCCGGTCGCAATCATCCAGGGCGGCGACGAGCGCGCCAAGGGCGAGCTGCAGATCAAGGACCTGATCGAAGGCGCGCGCATGTCGGCCGAAATATCAGACAACGCCGAATGGCGCGCCGCGCGCCCGGCCCAGGTGACGGTTGCGGAAGGCGAGCTGGTCGCCGAGGTGAAGAAGATCTTGGCGGCACAGGCCGCCGATCGCGCCAAAGGTGGCGCTTGAACACCCCCCTCTGGCCTGCCGGCCATCTCCCCCTCAAGGAGGGAGATTGCCGGCTTGAGGCTCGGCGCCTCTTCTTCAACGCTGGAGATTGGCGAAAGGCTACGCGACATCCAATCTCCCCCCTTGAGGGGGAGATGGCCGGCAGGCCAGAGGGGGGCGCCTCGCGCCCATCCGATCAATGACCTCCCGCTACCCCGCCATATCAGCCGACATCATCAACCTCTTCGCCAAGCGCAACACGCATGCGGTCGAAGTCGCCGTGCTGCAACCGGCCGATCCGTTCCTCGACATGGCCGGTGAAGACTTGCGCCGGCGCATTTTTCTCACCGAAAGCGAGACCGGTCAGGCGCTGTGCCTGCGGCCCGAGTTCACCATTCCGGTCTGCCTCGACCACATAAGGTCGCAGGCCGGCACGCCCCGCCGCTATTCCTATCTCGGCGAGGTGTTTCGCCAGCGCCGCGAAGGCGGCAACGAGTTCTTCCAGGCCGGCATCGAGGATTTGGGCGATCGCGACACTGCCGAAGCCGATGCCCGCTCGCTGGCCGACGCGCATGCGCTGCTTGCCCTGGTGCTGCCCGGCCAGGCGCTGGCGATCACGCTCGGGGACCAGACCATTTTCGAGGCGGTGCTGGCAGCCCTTGGCCTGCCGCGCGGCTGGCGCATGCGTCTTGCCCGCGCCTTCGGCTCGGCGCCGATGCTGCAGGTGGCGCTCGCCGATCTCGCCAACCCGCCACGCAACGGCCAGCTCTCCGGTCCGGTCGCCGCGCTCGTCCTCGACGGCGATCTCGAAGGTCTGTCCGCGCACATCGCCAGTGGCATGGAGGAGGCCGGCCTGTCGGCCTCCGCCGGCCGCTCGCCGGCCGACATTGCACGTCGGCTGATCGAGAAGGCTGAATTGCGCAGCGTGCGGCTGTCGAACGAGGCCTTCGCGGCGCTGAAAGGTTTTCTGGCGATCGACGTGCCGCTCGATGGCGCGGCCCAGGCGTTGGCGACCTTCGCCGACGTTGCCGGGCTCTCACTGGGCGCCGCGCTGGAGAATTTCGCCGCCCGCGCCAAGGCGATCGAAGCGCATGGCTTGCCGACGGCAAGGATCCGCTACGACGCCGCTTTCGGCCGTCCGCTCGACTATTACACCGGCCTGGTCTTTGAAATCGCGGCGCAAGATGGCGAACGGCCGCTCGTCGGTGGCGGCCGTTATGACCGGCTGCTGACGCTGCTTGGCGCCAAGACGCCGATCCCCGGCGTCGGCTTTTCCGTCTGGCTCGATCGCATCGACGCATTGCGGGAGCCCGGATTGCGGGAGACCAAGCCATGATCACCCTGGCAATCCCGTCGAAAGGCCGGCTCAAGGAGCAGGCGCTGGAGGTACTGGCCAAGGCTGGGCTCGCCGTCAACCTGCCCGGCGATGAGCGTTCCTATCGCGCCCGCATCGAAGGTTCGGAAAGCATCGAAGTCGCCTTCCTGTCGGCTTCCGAGATTGCTGGCGAGATCGGCCAGGGCGCGGTCGATCTCGGCATCACCGGTGAAGACCTGGTGCGCGAGAACCTTGCCGACTGGGAAACCCGCGCCGAAATCGTCGCCCGTCTCGGCTTCGGCAATGCCGATGTCGTGGTCGCCGTGCCCGACATCTGGCTCGACGTCGACACCATGGCCGATCTTGACGATGTCGCCGCCGATTTTCGTCAGCGCCATGGCCGGCGGCTCAGGATCGCCACCAAATACTGGCGGCTGACGCAGCAGTTCTTCTCGCTAAAACACGGCATCCAGGTCTATCGCATCGTCGAGAGCCTCGGTGCGACCGAAGGGGCGCCGGCGGCGGGCCTGGCCGATGTCATCGTGGACATCACCACCACCGGCTCCACGCTGCGCGCCAATCATCTCAAGGTGCTCGGCGACGGCCTGGTTTTGCGCTCGCAGGCCTGTCTGGTGGCGTCAAAAAAGACGCGCGCGGCGGCGGATGAGGCGCTGCTGCGCGATGTGGCCGCGAAGATGGCGGCCATCGTCAGCTGAGGATGCCCTCCAGTACCATCGACGGGATTTCCACCATCCCGGCAGGCTGATAGGCTCGACCAGTCCTGGGAGGAGACAGCGATGCCGATCAATCTCGACGAGCTGAAGAATGCCACCAATTTGCGCGCGCGTGGATCGCGCAATGGCGATGTCTTCGTAGCACCCGTCGACGGCAAGGCGCATGTTTCCGGCGAGCGCTCGACGCCGCTGCTCAACAAGACCATTCCCGCGCTGTTTTCCGACACCGCCAGCAAATACGCCACGCTCGATGCCGCGGTCTTCGTCGACCAGGACAAGCGCTTCACCTGGAGCGAACTGTCGGACACGGTCGATGCGCTGGCCGCCGGCTTTCTGGCGCTGGGCCTTGAAAAGGGCGATCGCGTCGGCATCTGGTCGCCCAACCGATGGGAATGGCTGGTGACGCAATTCGCCACCGCGCGCATCGGCCTGATCCTGGTCAACATCAACCCGGCCTATCGGCTGACCGAGCTCGACTATGCCTTGAACAAGGTCGGCTGCAAGGCGCTTGTGACGGCGGTCAAGTTCAAGACCTCCGACTATCTCGGCATGATCGAGACGCTGGCGCCGGAGATCGCGACCGCCACCCCCGGCAAGCTCAAGGCAAAGGCATTGCCGGCGCTGAAGATTGTCATCCGCATGGGCGAGGACAACTCGCCCGGCATGTTCAATTTCGGTGATGTGCTGGCCATGGCCGGGCGCGACGAGCATGACAGCCTCGACCGCATCTCGGAGGGGCTGAAGCCCGGCGACGCCATCAACATCCAGTTCACGTCAGGCACGACAGGGGCACCCAAGGGCGCGACGCTAACCCACAACAACATCGTCAACAACGGCAATTTCGTTACCTCGGCGATCAAATTGACCGTCGACGACCGGCTGTGCATCCCGGTGCCGCTCTATCATTGCTTCGGCATGTCGATGGGCACGATGGGCTGCGTGTCGAAGGGCGCGACCATGGTTTTCCCGGGCGAGGGGTTCGATGCCGGCGCCACGCTGAAAGCGGTGGCGAATGAGCGCTGCACCGGGCTCTATGGCGTGCCGACCATGTTCGTCGCGCTGCTCGATCATCCGGATTTCCAGTCCTTCGATCTCTCCAGCCTGCGCACCGGCATCATGGCCGGCTCGCCATGCCCGATCGAGGTGATGAAGAAAGTGGTGTCGCTGATGCATATGTCAGAAGTGACGATCGCCTACGGCATGACCGAGACCAGTCCGGTGTCGTTCCAAAGCGGCGTCGACGACCCGCTGGAAAAACGCGTCTCGACGGTCGGCCGCATCCACCCCCATGTCGAGGTCAAGGCGGTCGATGCCGACGGCGCCACCGTCGCCGTCGGCGCGCCGGGCGAATTGTGCACGCGCGGCTATTCGGTGATGAAGGGCTATTGGGACGACATCGAGAAGACCCGCGAGGCGATCGACACCGATGGCTGGATGCACACCGGCGATCTCGCCACCATCGATGCCGAGGGCTATTGCAACATTGTCGGCCGGGTCAAGGACATGGTCATCCGCGGCGGCGAGAACGTCTATCCGCGCGAGGTCGAGGAATTCCTCTACCGCCATCCCAAGGTCAGGGAAGTGCAGGTGTTCGGGATTCCAGACCCAAAATATGGCGAGGAGCTGTGCGCCTGGATCGTGCTCAAGCCAGGCCAGATCGCCACCGAACAGGAGATCAAGGCCTTCTGCGCCGGCCAGATCGCCCATTACAAGATCCCGCGCCACATCCGCTTCCGCACCGAATTGCCGATGACGGTGACCGGCAAACCGCAGAAGTTTTTGATGCGCGAGGCGATGGTCAAGGAACTGGGGCTGGTGAAGCAGAAGACGGCGTAAGGGGAGCAGTGCTTCGATTTTGAATGCAGCCAAGGTCGCGATCCCGCGGCATCGTTTGGAGCCGCGGGCTGACGTTGTTTGTGAGGGTCGAATGGGGGGTCTGCCGGACATTGGCGAAGGTGCTCCCCATGGGTTTTCCGCAAGTTTCGCAGGCGCATGGGGGCTTGAATGAGTGTTTTCCAACGATCGGTCACCTCTTATGCGATGCCCTTGGCCGCCTTGATGATGGCTGTCGCAGTCAGGGCAAGCGGGCTGTCGGTGGATGAAGGTTCGCTGAGCGTCAGGATCCTTGTCGGAGCGCTTTCGAGTGCGATTATGTTCACCACCATTTTCGTGGTGCTCGACCACGCAGAGGCGGTGGCTCGGCGTGTAGGAGAACCCTACGGCACGTTGGTGCTGACTTTTGCCGTGACGGCAATCGAAGTGTCGATCATCGTTTCCATGATGCTGCATGGAGAGAACAACCCCACGCTTGCACGTGAGTCCGTCTTTTCAACGATGATGATTACATCTACCGGGGTTGTCGGCATGTGTCTCGCGCTTGGCGGCTGGCGTCATCGCAAGCAGGCAATTGTTCGACAAGGGACCAGCGCATATTTGGCGGTTCTGGCCGCGCTGACCGTCATGACGCTTATTCTGCCAACCTACACACAAACTACGGGCCCCGGCACATTTTCAGGCGCTCAACTTGGCTTCGTAAGCGTGCTTTCAGTGCTGCTATATGCAAGTTTTGTGTTCGCTCAGACTGTCCGGCACCGAGACGACTTCGTCCAAGGACAAGAACACGACGCTTCGATGCGGACCGCCCCTCACGAAAGCGTCTCTGTCAGCACTTTGCTCCTGTTGATCGGGCTGATTGGAATTGTCATGCTCGCCGAGCAAGTCGCCGCAAGTGTTGAAGATACGCTCGTTGCCTACCAGGTGACTCAATCCGACAGTATTGTGGGAGCATTGATCGCCGGGTTGGTTTTGATGCCGGAGGCCATTTCGGCGGTTCGCGCTTCACTTCACAATGAGCTGCAACGCGGCTTGAACGTTGCGATGGGTTCCGCATGCGCTACAATTGGTTTGACAATACCTGCGGTCGCAGCCGCCAGCCTGCTGACTGGGAGAGGCTTAACCCTTGGGCTTCCATCGACTGACGCAGTACTTCTAGTTTTAGCACTCTTCATATGCAACGTGAGTTTTAGTACCGAAAGAACAACATTCTTGACTGGAATGGTCCATATCGTGGTATTTTTCACGTATATATTTCTTATATTCGTACCATGACCGATTTTCGCCCAGATCCGCGGTTGGCTGTGAATTCGGAATCGGAGGCCGCGCGCTGATGTTGGACAATTACGAGGTGGACGGGTTTGGCGTGATCCACCAGATCGACTTCACCCCGATCAAATACGACAAGCAATACATTTCCTACTACGAGGACCTGAGTGACCGGACCATCAAGCTCGGATATCAGCGACTTGGCTGGGTGCTGGGAATCACCGGCGAGATTCCTCGGTCCGTGCTGGAGATTGGATATGGCACGGGCACATTCGTCGAAGCCGCGAAAGTAACCGGGGTCGCCGACTGCGCCGGCTGCGACATTGCCAGGTTCCCGCTGCCCAAGGGCGTCCGCTTTGTCGATTGGGATGAGGCGCTCGCCAGTTCGTGGGATCTCGTCGCCATGTTCGACGTGCTGGAGCACATCCCGGATCTGGGTTTCCTCGACCGCCTTCAGGCCCGCTACCTGGCCGTCGCCGTCCCTTATTGCCGCTGGCGCGAGCTCGGCGCCGACGGCGACGCGTGGTTCCGGACGTGGCGTATGCGACTCCCCAACGAGCACCTGCACCACTTCGACCGTGACTCGCTGGTGGCACTCCTCGCACACAGCGGCTTCCAGTGCGTGACACTGAACTGCTTCGAGGACGGAATCAGACTGCGGCCCGGCGAAGCGGGTCCGAATATTCTGTCCGGCTTCTTTAGAAAGCTATAGGCGAGTTCCCCCCGCGCGCTCGACCAAGCGTGCGAAAGCGGCGAGCGAGGTATGGCCCTGTCGTTGGGACGCGGCAGGGTCGGCAAAAAAAGGCGCGGGCCACGGCCCGCGCCTTTCCTTATTCAAGCGTCCAAAACTCAGTCTTTCTCGAAGACGCGTGCCTTGGCGACGACGCCGGCGATGGCGCCGCCGATCAACGGTGCGACGATGAACAGCCAGAGCTGGCCGATCGCAGCACTGCCGGAAAACAGCGCCGGGCCGATCGAGCGGGCCGGATTGAGCGACGTACCGGTCACCGGGATGATGGCGAAGTGCAACCCTGCCAGCGTCAGGCCGATGACCAGCCCGGCAAAGGCGGTCGAGTGCTTTTCAGCGGTCACGCCGAGGATCACGGTGACGAAGGTGAAGGTGCCGATCAGTTCCCACAGGAAGGCCGAGCTGACGCCCCATTTGGCCACGTCCCAGCCATTGGCGCCGAAGCCGCCGGTGTGTCCGCCGGCCTGGCCGGAGACGATGATCCACAATGCCAGCGAAGCGAGGATGGCGCCGATGACCTGCGCGATCCAGTAGGGGATGACGTCCTTGGCCGGCAGCCGGCCGGCAAGGAAGACACCCAGCGTCACCGCCGGATTGAGATGCGCGCCCGAGATGGGACCGATCGCATAGGCCGCCGCAATGAGGCCGATGCCGAATGCCAGACCGATGCCTTCCTGGCCAAGCGGCAGCGCACCGCCGAAGCCGCCCGTCACCACAGAAGCCGTTCCGATGAACACCAACAGAAATGTGCCTAGAACTTCCGCCAGGTAAGTCTTCATTGCCCTCTCCTCGTAACGATCCGCCGGTCCGCGTTTTCTACGCCGCGAATCATGGCGGCAAGAGTATTCCCAACGGAAAAACTTGGGAAGCAGAGCGATTGCGCCACAAGCCGTGCTTGCAGGCGCCAGTTGCGAACATTAGAGATCTTTCATCTATTGATCGATCCGTGCCGCGAGCCAAGGACATCTACTGGTCTTGTAGGTTTGGCGGCCGGGTTAGGATTGCGTCGGCTCGCGGGACGGAAGCGGGGGTTCATTCCGGACGTGAAAGGCTCTATGAGCAGGCCCGAAGACAATGTACTCGATTGGTGGAATGACGAATGCGACTGGGCGGACGGCTGGCGGCAGCCATCGAAGTGCTGGAAGACATCGGCCGGCGCCATCGGCCGGTTGCCGACGCGCTGAAGGATTGGGGCCTGTCGCACCGCTTCGCCGGCGGCGGCGACCGTGCCGCGATCGGCAACATCGTCTATGACGCCTTGCGCCGCAGGCGTTCCGCCGGCTGGCTGCTCGGCGAAGACACGCCGCGCGCCATCGGCTTCGGCGCGCTGCTGCTCGAATGGGGCCAGACGGCGCAGTCGCTCAACGAGGCGCTCGAGGGTGACAAATTCGCGCCACCGCTGCTGACCGCCGCCGAGCTGCAGGCAATTGCCGAACGCCGGCTGGCCGACGCGCCGGACGCGGTGCGGGCCGACATACCGGATTGGTGCGCGCCGCTTTTCGAGAAGACCTTCGGCGCGACCTGGGCTGATGAGGGGGCGGCCCTGGCGACGCGCCCGCCCCTCGACCTCAGGGTCAACACGTTGCAGGCCAACCGCGACAAGGTACTGGCCGAACTGACGGGAACCGGCGCGAAGCCTGCCGCAATCACGCCGCAAGGCATCCGTATCCCGCCGATCGATGGCGACGGCAGGCATCCGAACGTGCAAGCCGAGCCGGCTTTTCAGAAAGGCTGGTTCGAGGTCCAGGACGAAGGCTCGCAGGTGGCGGCCGCCCTTACTGGGGCCGAAGCCGGCATGCAGGTGCTCGACTTCTGCGCCGGCGCCGGCGGCAAGACGCTGGCGCTGTCGGCCGCGATGGACAATCGTGGCCAGATCTTCGCCCACGATGCCGAAAAGGCGCGGCTGGCGCCGATCTTCGACCGCATCCGCCGCTCGGAAAACCGCAATGTCCAGGTCGTCACCAAGCCGGCTGAACTCGCCCCGCTCGAGGGCCATATGGACATCGTGCTGGTCGACGCGCCTTGCACCGGCAGCGGCACCTGGCGGCGCCGTCCCGATGCCAAATGGCGGCTGACGCAGAGACAGCTCGACGCCCGCAAGGGCGAGCAGTCGGCGATCCTCGAAGCGGCCAAAGTCTACGTCAAACCGGGCGGCCTGCTGGTCTACATCACCTGCTCGGTGTTCGACGAGGAGAATGGCGAACAGGTCGCGGCCTTCAGAGAGCGCAACAGCGGCTTTGTCCCGGTCGACCATCGTGCGCTGTGGGACAGTCGTTTTCCTGGCCATCAGGCGGCCGCGCGGATCGGTCCGGCAGGCGACATCTCGCTGTCGCCGGCGCTGAGCGGCACCGACGGATTTTACTTCTGTGCGTTGCGCAAGGCGAATTGAGCTGCCGTTGACAGGCGCCGATAGCGCCCCAGTTGCAGATGCGGGGCGTCTGGCCGCGATCACGGGATAGGATTCTTGCAAAGATATCTGTCGCTTCTGCTTTTCGTCATTGTGGTGCTCGGCGGGGGCCTGCTGATCGGTTATGCGACGCTGCCGGGTGCCTGGTACGCATCGCTCACCAAGCCGCCCTTCGATCCACCCAACTGGGTTTTTGCACCTGCCTGGACACTCCTCTATCTCCTGATCGCCGTGGCCGGCTGGCGGACATGGCTGCAAGCGTCGTCGGGAGCCGCGATGAAAATCTGGGCCGTCCAGCTGGTGCTGAACTTCCTATGGTCGCCGACCTTCTTCGGAGCCAAGATGATGGGGCTCGCGCTTGTTGTGATCGTGCTTCTTCTCGCCAGCATTGGACTGTTCATCGCCACGGCCTGGAACCGCGACCGGGCATCCGCATGGCTGTTCGCGCCATATGCGGCATGGGTTGCGTTTACCACCTTGCTCAACGCATCGCTTCCTTGGTTGAATTAAGATCGGTTTGCTGCAGTGCAGCAAAAGCATTTGCCTGCCGCCCATGCCTCTGCAATAAGCTTATCCGCATAAAGAAAGGCAGCGGCCATGGCAGCAAAGATCGTACCCGCCCCGGACTATGAGGATCGCGTCAGAACCTCCTTCGCGCGCCAGCAGGCCATGGCCACGATCGGCGCCGAACTGACGCTGGTGACGCCGGGCATCATCGAGATCGAGATGCCCTATTCGGCGGCACTGACCCAGCAGCACGGTTTCCTGCATGCCGGCGTCATTTCGACAGCGCTGGACTCGGCCTGTGGCTATGCCGCGTTCTCGCTGATGCCGGAAAACTCCGGCGTGCTGACCATCGAATTCAAGGTCAATTTGCTCGCGCCGGGCAGGGGCGAACGCTTCCTGTTCCGCGGTTCGGTGACAAAACCCGGCCGCACCATCATCGTCGCCGACGGCCAGGCCTATGCCTTTGCCGCCGACGGTGAGGCCAAGCTGATCGCCACCATGACCGGAACGATGATGACGGTGGTCGGGCGTGATGGCATCGAAGGCTGATCCGATGGGTAAGATTGTGCGGCTTGGCGGCAAGGGCGTCCTCTTCGTGATGGCTGCGCAAGCCGAATACGGCCCGCACCTCAAGCGGCTGTTCACGCCGCTGATGACCGGTGTCGGGCCGGTCGAGGCCGGCGTCAGGCTGGGCGCCGAACTCTCCCTGCTGAAGTCGCGGAAGACGCTGCCGGACCTCGTCGTATCACTCGGTTCGGCCGGCAGCCGGACGCTCGAGCAGACGGAAATCTACCAGGCCGTGTCGGTCAGCTACCGCGACATCGACGCCTCGCCGCTCGGCTTCGAAAAGGGCGCGACGCCTTTCCTTGACCTGCCGGTGACCGTGCCGCTGCCGTTCAGGATTCCTGACCTGAGGGAGGCAACGCTGTCCACCGGTGGCGCGATCGTCACCGGCGCCGCCTATGACGCAATTGCCGCCGACATGGTCGACATGGAGACTTTCGCTTGCCTGCGCGCCTGCCAGCTGTTCGACATCCCGCTGATCGGGCTGCGCGGTATTTCCGACGGCGCGGCGGATCTGCGGCACGTCGGCGACTGGACCGAATATCTGCACGTCATCGACGAAAAGCTGGCCGGAGCGGTCGGGCGGCTGGAACAGGCGGTCGGCGATGGCTTGCTGGGCGCCTGACGGCAAATAGCGTCAAGCCGCCAGGCTCGCCGGATCGCCGAAATCGGATGCGCGAAATGCGCCCGCGCACGGACCCGCTCGCATCGACATAGTCGATTGCCCCCGGCGAATGATCGAGTTTCCAGGAGCCGGTGGGGCCATCGTTCCATTCGACCTTATAGCCGTCGTCGAGCAGCATCCAGATCCCATGGAAAAGGGTACCGTCGGGCAGCAGCATATGCGCCCGGTTCTCGTTTTCGTAGTGGATGAAGGCGTCCTTGCCGCCCATGTCGATGACATGCGTGGTGCCAATCATGATAACGGCCAGCGTGTTCCTGTCGAGAATTGTCATGGTCCCTGTCCGCGTGCTTGAGTTCGAAAGAGCCTCGACGGAGTGAATATCGTCAAGTATCTTGACTATATGGAGCTGGGATAAAATGGTCAAGCAGCTTGACGAAAAAATCGAAGCCCTGCCCGATCACGTCGGCTGGCGCCTATGGCAGGCAAGCCGTGCCTGGCAGGCCGAATTCGCCGCCGCGATGCGCGCCGCCGGTCACAGCTGGTTCACCGAAGCACGCGCCGGACTGCTTGGACACATCACCAGGAACGGCATGCGCCAGTCGGCGTTGATCGAACGCTCGGCAATCTCCAAGCAGGCGATCCAGCAACTGCTCGACGGCCTCGAGGCGGAGGGGGTCGTCGAGCGTCTGCCCGATCCGCAAGACGGTCGCGGCAAGCTGGTGCGTTACACCAGCAAGGGGCTGGATGCCTTGCGTGACGGCGACCGGGTCAAGATGGAGATCGAGCGGCGCTATGTCAGTCGCATTGGCGAGGAGCGGTTCACGGCGCTGATGGGCGCTTTGCGGGCACTTGCGGCCGGACAGGCTGCGGCGAAGGATGAAGACGCTGGCGCTGAAGGTGAAGTCGTGGAATCGAAGTGACAGCAAGGCCCCACAACCCATTGCGTCGACTCATTTCTTTCTCTAAACGCTCGCCATGAAAACAGCCAATCATCCCGACACCGTCCTGATTGTCGATTTCGGCAGCCAGTTTACGCAGCTCATCGCCCGCCGCATCCGCGAGGCCGGCGTGTTTTCCGAGATCGTGCCGTTCCAGTCGGCCGAGGCGGCGTTCGAGCGCATCAATCCGAAAGCCGTGATCCTGTCCGGCGGCCCCGCCTCGACGTCGGACATCGGCAGCCCGCGCGCGCCGCAGATCGTCTTCGATGCCGGCGTGCCAGTGCTTGGCATCTGCTATGGCCAGATGGCGATGTGCGTGCAGATGGGCGGCGTCGCCGAAAGCTCCGATCATCGCGAATTCGGCCGCGCCTTTGTCGAGATCGAGAAGGACAGCCCGCTGTTCGAGGGCCTGTGGGCGCCCGGCCAGCGCCATCAGGTGTGGATGAGCCACGGTGACCGCGTCATCTCCTTGCCCAAGGGCTTCGAAGTGTTCGGCAAGTCCGAAGGCTCGCCCTTCGCCATCTTCGGCAATGTCGAGCGCAAGATGTACGGCATCATGTTCCACCCCGAGGTGGTGCACACCCCGGACGGCGCAAGGCTGCTGCGCAACTTCGTCCACAACATCGCCGGCATCGAGGGCGACTGGACCATGCGTGCCTATCGCGAACACGCGGTCGAGGCGATCCGCAAGCAGGTTGGCAAGGGCAAGGTCATCTGCGCGCTGTCGGGCGGCGTCGATTCGTCGGTCGCCGCACTTCTGATCCACGAAGCGGTCGGCGACCAGCTGACCTGCATCCTTGTCGACCACGGGCTGATGCGCAAGGACGAGGCGGCGGGCGTGGTGGCGATGTTCCGCCAGCACTACAATCTGCCGCTGATCCTGGTCGATGCCGCGGACAAGTTCATTTCGGCGCTGGAAGGCGAAACCGATCCCGAGAAGAAGCGCAAGACCATCGGCCGGCTGTTCATCGAGGTGTTCGAGGAGGAGGCGAAGAAACTCGGCGGCGCCGACTTCCTGGCGCAAGGCACGCTCTATCCCGACGTCATCGAGAGCGTCTCCTTCACCGGCGGCCCGTCGGTGACCATCAAGTCGCACCACAATGTCGGCGGCCTGCCCGCGCGCATGAACATGCAGCTCGTCGAGCCGCTGCGCGAACTGTTCAAGGACGAGGTGAGGGCCCTCGGCAAGGAACTCGGCCTGCCCGAAAGCTTCATCGGCCGGCATCCGTTCCCGGGTCCTGGTCTCGCCATCCGCTGCCCCGGCGGCATCACCCGCGAGAAGCTGGAGATCCTGCGCGAGGCCGACGCCATCTATCTCGACGAGATCCGCAAGGCTGGCCTCTACGACGCCATCTGGCAGGCCTTCGCCGTGCTGCTGCCGGTGCAGACTGTCGGCGTGATGGGCGATGGCCGCACCTACGAGTTCGTCTGCGCACTGCGCGCCGTCACCTCTGTCGATGGCATGACGGCGGATTTCTACCACTACGACATGGCGTTCCTGGGTGCCGCCGCCACCCGCATCATCAACGAAGTCCGCGGCATCAACCGCGTCGTCTACGACGTCACCTCAAAGCCGCCCGGCACCATCGAGTGGGAGTAGGGGAGGCCGCAGCGCGTATCAACGGCAGTCCTTGTGATTTCCGTTTTTCGGCGCGCTTCAGATGCTGTCACATTCTCCTTCACTCCCTTCTGACCGCATCTGACCGTCTGGCAGGTCTGGCATGTCATTGCGTCGGAAGTAAATCGCGCTCGGTTTCAGAGAGGGATGTGGCGCACTATGGCGTGCAAATCGGCGGGTCTCCTTTGCAGCCGTTCTCGCGAAGCTGCCGTCCGCTCATAGAGCAATTCGCATCGCGAATCGATTTGTCGCTTGCCGGTGTTTGATCGCCGCCAAGCGAAATCGGCGCGTTCCTGACATTCAGCTTGGAAACAAAAGAGCAGCAGCAGGATCGAAGAAGATCCGCCCAGCTGTTAAGGCACCATGAGGTTCTGCGGCGTCAGGTCTGACATCAAGTTCCTGGCCGGATACCGTACGCGCCACGATACGCCGGCGATCTCCGAAAAAGGCGGCATCGATGAACTCGACGACGAGTTCGGCACTGGCGGGGCCGGGCGTCAGGCGAAACGCTTCCGGCCGCACCATCAGCCGGGCCTTCTGACCGCGATCGAAGGCCTGCATGGTCTTGACGCCCTTGACGATCGAGCCATCTGCCAGGCGGACTGTTGCCGCGTCGCCTGACGTCTCAAAGTGCTCGACGGCCAGGTCTGCTTTGCGCCTGATCTCGGCCGCTAGATCGGCTTTGGCGTTTCATGAAAGCCGACGTCGCAGTTAACCTTCCGCCTGCGCAATCAATGGACCGACGTTTTGGTCGTCATTCCGGGTTCTCGTCCGGGTGACCGAGCTCGCAGAACCAGGAGAGCGCGTGTCGGCGGCGGACCGCGAGCGCATCGTCGGATGTCCTTGCCCGACGTCATCGTCCTCGTCTCCCACATCCAGCCTTTGGCCTAACAGATCCGATTGGGCAAAAGCGCAGTTCCATGAAAAAGGATCACTTCAAGCGGCGCCTCAGATTTTTTCGGCACCAATGCCTTGACCTCGCAGGCATGGATGCCTGCACGTCCGTCAGTGCGTTTCGTGGTAGGGGCTCAATTTCACATAGCGATACATGGACGGGGCGGCTTCGCCATTCATCTTTTGGAACGCAGATTTCGACGGCAACCCGCCGATCCTTAGTGCGGATAGGCAAACAGAAATCGCTTCATCTAGTATGCGTTCCCCTTCCTAATTATAGAAATGGAGAGTACGGTTTAAGAAGCCATCCGGGGGGGTGAAATGCGCTTCAGGCAACTGATTGCAGCTCTTGTTCTAGTACTTTCCCAACCTTTTGGCGCACTGGCCGATGAGTTTGCCGCCGTAACGCACCCGAGCTTCTCAGCCGTAGAGCCGCGGCTGGTTTATGGGCTGATCACCTACGATTTTGCGTTTACTGGAAAGGACGGCGCTGCAAGAAGCCAATCGGCTTCCGCGTTCCTGCAATCGTTGATAAAATCGAGGTTCAAGAACAAGTCGGGAAACTACATCGTAAGTCTCGATGTGGCGATTGGCGACAAGATCATTGCCACCGAGCCATTCATGTCGGCAACGTGGGAAGAGAGCAAATTCCTCTTCGTCACGACATCCGAGAAGTCGAACATCGTCATCAACAGGAACGGTATCCTCATCGACGACATCGTCGTGGATTCTGAGACAAATACAATCTCGTTCTCGATGAAGGTCAGATATAGTTCCAATACGTCGGTGGACATGTCGTTGCTGACCGAGCTGTCGCAACTGTCGAGAACCGCCTCTCTGGCCGGTTTGTCGCCGGGTGTTCAGGCGGTTTCGGATGCCTATGCTCCGTTCGCGACCATCCTCAGCAAGCTCCTGAGCAAATATACCGACGTCTCGATCGTCGACAATACAACGGGCGCGTTCACGTTGCTGGATGACGGATTTCCCAATCAGCTGCGGTATAACGGGACCAACTTCAAGGTTAACATCTACCTGAAGACGCTGAACTCGCAACTGCCGACGAACTTTTCGCCTGAAGGGTTCAAGATCTCCAATTTCGGCCTGCCGCTGACCGAGGTGAAGAGCGGTGTTGGGGCAGCACGGGCACCGGTGATCGATCTGATATCGGCAGGAACCGACAGGGTTGCCGGATTTGTAAAGGCGATCACGGACGGCGCGCCGCTTGGATCCCCCAAGCCCGCATCCGAGACGGAAATCCACGACAGTTGCGTCGCCCTCAAGAACAAACTCAACAAATTCGTCACCTCAAGGGATGCGGCATTGGTCTACTGGTCCTTCCTTCGAAGCTTCCATGCGGCGCTGGTGCAATACAAGGATGGCGTAAGCTGCGGTAGGGGCGATTTGGTTGAAGACCTGAGCGCACTGAATTTGCCGCTCAGCGCAAGCGACTGGCCTGCACAATAGGCTTCGAATAACGGGCTGCCTTGCCCAGGTCTTTGTGGATTTCTCTGGAGCGAAACGATGTTCACAGTAGGCAAGCGGCATTGCCGGGCGCTTTTGGTGGCGTTGCTTCTCTTGGTGTGTCCTCGCGTCGTATTCGCAGAGGAGCCGGGCGTGTTCGCGCTCCTTGTTGGCATAAACAGCTACGCAAAGACGCCAGGCTCCGCCTACAACGCATCGGACCTTCATGGAACCGCAAACGACGTTGCCCTCGTTAAGGACCTGCTGACCGGCACCTACGGCGTTCCCGACGACAACGATCATTTCCGGGTTTTGCTGGACGCCCAGGCGACCCACGCCGGCATTCGAGAGGCATTTGCGGATCAACTGATCGAGAAGCAAAAGCGCATCCGGATGCGACGTTCCTGTTTTATTTCAGCGGTCACGGCTCCCTGGCCATCGATGACAATGGCGACGAGGGCGATGGCTATGATGAGACCATCGTTGCACAGGACAGCCGTGGTCCGGGTGGCACCGACATACGCGACGATGAAATCGAGGCCTGGCTGACCCAGCTCAAGCAATACTCCCATAACATCGTGCTGATCTTTGACAGCTGCCACTCAGGCACGATTTCAAAAGAGCCCACGCTTGCTGCCCGAATGGCGCCGCTGGACGGTAGGCTGCTGAAGGATGCGCCTGGCGAGCGTCACGGCAAGGATGCGTCGATCGCGGATTCAGGCCGCTCATACTCGATCGTCGAAGGGTCCCGGGCCGATGAAGTGTCCAACGAGGATCTTGTCGCTACCGCATCGGGTTCGCATTATCATGGGCTGCTGACCTACTATCTGGTCCAGACGCTCAAGCGATCTCCACAGCTGACCTATCGCGAAGCAGTGATGCAAGCCGAGAGGTATGTCCAAAAACGTGCGCCATCCCAGCATCCACAGGCGGAAGGAGACTTCGACAGGGTGGTTTTGGGCGGAATAGGAACCCGCCAGCCCCCCTTCATTTCGGTCACAAGTGTGACGCAGGACCAGATTTCGGTCGCAGTTGGCCAGGCGCAGGGGATTCAACCAGGAGCAATCATGGCCGTGTATTCCAGCAAGGCAACCAAGCTGGTCGGTGAGGACGGCAAGATCGCGAACGCGGTCGTGATTTCGTCCGACGTCGCGACTTCGGTTGCCAAACTGGTCAAAGCCCCGAACGAGCCTGTGACCACTGCGTCGAAAGTTCGAATCGTCTCGCCCTATTCCGTTGAGCAAAAGGTTGCGGTGGCTATTGCCGATCCACCTCCAGAGTTGGGCATCGCTGCGGCGGTCCTGCCGATAAAGGCAGCGCTCGCTGATCGACTACGCGACAATGCGCTGGTGCGGCCGGTGCAGGATCTAGGCCAGGCGACGATGGTGATCGCCATGGGGTGCCTGAACGGTGGCAAGCTTATTCCGATGGAGGAACGCAAAACGCTCAGCCCCGGCTGCGACAAGGTCTACTATATCACGCCGCGAGACCAGGTTGGGGCCATGCATGGCTACACGGTTTCGGCAAAGAACGACGGTGCCGCCGTGGATGGCATTACGGGTGCTCTCGAGAAGATAGCCCGACAGGAAAACCTGCGCGCGCTGACGAACAGCGTTTCCCCGCTGGCTGGTACGGTGACGGTTTCTCTTGTCCGTGTGACAGTTAAGACCGAGAACGGCAAGACGAGCGTGGAGGGCGAGGCTCCGGTGGTGTCATCGGGCATAGAGCCGATGAAGCAGGGAGAATATTTTCGCTTCAGCCTCACAAATACAGGATCACAAGATCTCTACTATTCAATTATCGGATTGGGGAGCAGCGGATCTGTGTATGTCTTGGGAGATGGTGGATCAGGGGACAAATTGCAGGCTGGCGTCACGATCAGCACAAAACCGCCACTGAAGGTCGGGCCGCCCGCCGGCCTTGAATCCTACCTGGTGCTTGCGACGACTTCGCCGGTCAACGTCCATTTCCTCGAGCAGCAGGGCATAGATCCCAGAGATGCCGGCCCGCTTGGCTGGCTTCTCGCTGGGCTCTCTAATCCTGGTTTCAGGGACTCCGCCCAGGTTCCGGATTTTGATCTGAATTCCTGGGCAACCATGCGGACGGATATTGAAATTCAACCTTAACTCGGCAAGTCGGAGAAGGACAGACAATGACAGTTTTCAAGAAAGCACAATCGGACGGGCAATGGTTCAAGCGTACGCCTTGGTCGCGGGCTGTCCTTCTGGCGTTATGCGTGACAACAGTCTCGATCGCGCACGTCCAAGCCGGTCAGGCGGTGAAAACCCTCAAGGACAAGCATGCGCCGGGCATCCTCCTGGAAGACACCAAGGATGTACTGCCGCAGGGTGTGGAATTGCGCAAGGTATACCGGCCCGGCATTGAATTGACCAAGAAATGGGAAGGGTGGGTCCCCAAGCGCTATAATGATGCCGTTGGTTACTGCACCGTCGGCTACGGCCATCTCCTGAAGAAGAAGAACTGCGACGGTACGGGCAACGAAGTGGAGTTCCTGAAAGGCATCTCGAAAAAGCGCGGTGAAGAGCTGCTTATCGAGGACATGTCGAAGGCCCAGATCACTGTGCAGCTGGCCGTGCCAAAAGATATCGACGACGGCGCCTATGCCGCGCTTGTCGATTTTACGTTCAATGTTGGCGGCAACAACTTCAAGACCTCGACCCTTCTCGCGGTCGTCAAGAAAAAGCAGTTTGATCGTGTCCCCGAACAGCTCCTCAGATGGACACGTGCGGCAGGCGTCGAACTGGTAGGATTGAAGAACCGCCGCAAAGACGAGATTAAGGTGTTCTTTGATGGAAAGCCGGTTCCGAAGCCGGCGCCCATACCGGGTGAGGATCTGTCGCCTCTCAATATCGATGTTGTTGCCGAAAAGACGGCAAACTAGGATGCATCATTCCACATCCGTGCCGACTCTGGAGGCAGTAGCGCGCAACGGGTTATAGCGAGAGCATCGTCGGCGCCCCTACGCTGCGACGCGTCGCGAGGCGTAGGGCGTGTCGATCTTCGAAGGCAAGCGACGACTGCCCCGACCCAGTTGCAAAGAGAGTTCGCGGCAAGCCGCGACAGCTTTCTATGAGGGCTGCGCATGAGACCACACCGGGTATTTTTCGAGGTCCTGTACTTTTTCCTGATTTATTCGGTGTTGTGCGGCGCCGCCTTTGCACAGGGCATTGGTAGTCGCGGCCCAGACAATTTCGCTGCCCTGGTGCCCAACCTGCGGCCGGTGCAGGAGGCATCGTTCGTGACGTTTTCTCCCAATGGCAGGCTGCTGGCCACAGGTGGCGCATATGGTGATCCGGCAGCAAGGCTCTGGGACGCCGATACCGGGCGTCTCTTGCGCGTTATCGATAGCAGCAACTCCAGCGATTCGTCCGGTCTGCCCACGAGTTCTCTTGCGTTCTCCAACGACGGCCTGAGCGCCGTAACAGGTGGCGCTGATGGGCGGCTTCTGTTGTGGGACCTGAAGAGCGGCCGTGTGATGCAGGAATATGAAACGCATGAGAAGGCGATCTATTCTGTTGCGATCTCGGCCGACGGAAAAGAGGTGGCGGTCGCTGCGGAGGGCGGTATCGAGATATTCGACGTTGCGATCGCAACGCCGACATTTTACCGGCAGACGCCCGACATAGGTTACGGCACGATCGAACGCCATGGAACGGGGTGGGAGGCCACGTCATTGAGCCCCGGCAGGGTCCTGTTTTTTGACCCTAAGGGCGGCAACGAGTCAGAGTTCGATCTGGGTGATGACATCACCAGCGTCTCCGTTTCTGACCATGCTGAGAAGATACTGGTCACCACCGATAAGGAAATATCGATCAGGGACTTGAGCAACCACGTGCTGGCCAGGATTCCAGTCCGGGAATATGTGCCGACGCAATCCGCGGTGTCTTCCGATGGGCGCTACGTCGCCCTTGGATATCGTTCGGGGATTGTTGAGTTTCTGGATGCGGACAGTTTGAAGCTTTTGCGCACGGTCCCCGTGAAGGGCGACCTCGACTCTCTCGGCTTCTCGCCTGCGGAACCAATGCTTCTGGCCGTTGGACTCCGATCGAACGGTTCTCCTATCCTTTTCCTGAACGCCAATTCCGACAAGGGTGACAAGACCGTCGGCGCATCGATTGATCCGGTAGGGTCTGCGGCATTCCTGCCTTCCGGAAACCACCTGGTGCTCGCACCCGAGGCGGGGCCGGTCGCTCTATGGCGCGACGACGATGGCCGGGGCGTGTTCGAGAGTCTGGGAAGAGGGCCGATCTATTCGAGGTCTGTCGCGCTGTCCTCGGACAGTCACCTCCTGGTTGTCGATTCGAAGGTCGGCACGCATCTTTGGGCCATCGACTCGAAGGTTGGTGCGCGCCTTCATGAAGGCAATTTGGATCATCACGATGAATGCAATGGGACGGTTCAAGCGTTCCTCCCCAAAACTCATCAACTGGTGACGACCGACGGCGCGGGTCGCGTGCTGATATCGGATCTGGACTCTGACGCCCGTTTCGTACTGGACAACAGCTTTGCGGACACGCGTCGCTGCATTGCGGTCACCGCCGATGGACGCATGATCGCCGTTTCGGACGAAGCCAGGGGGACGATCTCGCTCTGGAATGCCAAAAGTCGTCGGCTGATTAAAAATCTCGTTGGCGTTTCGTCCAACATTGGAGGGTTGGCGTTTTCGACCGACGGTTCGAAGATTGCCGTCATCAATCCCGCTGAAGGTTTCAGCCTGTTGGATGTAAGTACGGGTGAGAAACTCAAGACCGTGGAAGTCCCCTTGCTCGGATTGACGTTTTTCCCGGATGGCAGGCGACTTGCGTTCGGCAAGGATGATGGCGAAATCGCAATTTTTGACTATGTCGCCGATAAGATTGAGAGATCGTTTTTTGGCCATGTGGCGAGAATCTTCTCACTGAATGTGTCCGACGACGGGAAGTTGCTGGTTTCCGCGAGTGCGGATGGCTCGGCAAAGGTATGGGACGTTCAAAGCGGGAATCTGATCCAGACGATCGTCTTGGGGCGCGAGGGTACCTGTCCGACGAGTGCTGAAGGCAAGCAAGCTGGTGATGGCCAGGATGACGTGGATCATTCGGGCCCGACGTCTTGTTGGATGAGCTTCGACGCTGACGGACGATTTGATTCTTCGGCGCTGGAGTCCATGCCGCTGGTCAGCTGGGTGGTCGGCGATGATCCTTTCAAGGCGCTTCTCCCCGAGATATTCATGCGGGATTATTACGAGCCGAACCTGCTTGGGCGATTGCTGGCGTGCCATGAGGCGGAGGCAAGCGGGAAGAACGCCGATGCCTGCGCGCAGGCATTCAAGCCGGTTCGGCCGCTGGCCTCGCTGAACCGGATCCAGCCCGATGTGCGGATTGTGAGTGTGAAAGCGGGGCCGACACCCGATGTTGCCCTGGTGGAGGTTGAGGCATCGGGCAAGGAAGATGCTTCGCAGACGAACGGCAAGACGAGCACCGGGATTTACGACGTACGGCTGTTCCGTGAAGGGCAACTGGTGGGCCAGTGGCCCGAGCCGAAGGACGATGCGGCGGTGGTCGGCGACGATCTTGATGCGTGGCGCAGCGCTTCGCGCGTGGCGATGACGCCGGGAAAGATCCTGGCGAGGCACGTCTTCCCGGTCCGGCTTGCAGGCGGTGACAAGGGCAAGAAGGTGACGTTCACGGCCTATGGGTTCAACGAGGATCGGGTGAAGAGCGCGACAGCCACCGACGACAGCTACACGGTGCCGCAGGACATAGCCGTTCCAGCGAAGCCGCGGGCCTATGTGGTGACGGTCGGAGTGAACGAGTACGAGAACGGAGCACTGCGGCTGAACTTCGCGGTGGCCGACGCCAGGGCGATCGAGACGGCGCTGCGGGGAATCAAGGGCTACGACGTGGTGCCGGTGCTGCTGACCACCGACTACGCGCGCACGGAAGGGGATAAACAGATCCCCGCGGTCGACCACGCCAGCAAGGCCGACATCCAGGCGGTGCTGGATCTTCTGGCGGGCAAGGGGGAGGTGGAACGGTCGCGGCTGCGGCACGAGATCGGCCCGGTCATCGACCAGCTGGCGAAGGCGACGCCGGACGATGTTGTGATCCTTGCCTTCTCCGGCCATGGCCACAACGAGCAGGGCCGCTTCTACATCCTGCCGTCGGATTCGGGCAACGACCTGACGAAGCTGGACAGAATGATCTCGAGCGAGGAACTGACGGCGTGGCTGCGCGATGTCGATGCCGGCGAGATGGTGATGATCGTGGACGCCTGTCACTCCGCGGCGGGGGTGCCGGAAGGCTTCAAGCCAGGTCCGATGGGCGATCGCGGGCTTGGCCAACTGGCCTATGACAAGGGCATGCGCATCCTTGCGGCCACGCAGGCCGACGACGTTGCCCTGGAGAGCGGCTCTCTCGGCCAAGGGCTGCTGACCTACGCGCTCAAGGAGGGGTTGACGGCCGGCACCGGCGCGCACACGCTTGCCGACGCAGACGGTGACGGCGCCGTCACCGTGAAGGAATGGCTGACCTATGCCGAGACCCGGGTCCCCGGCCTGTATCAGGATGTGCTCGCCGGCAAGATCGAGAAGACCAAGGACTCCAGGCCCGATGCCAATCTTCTCGAAGACACCACCCGACACGCCCAGACGCCGGCACTGTTTGATTTTGTGAGAGCGACCGCGCAAGACCCTGTGATTGCAGCCCGCTGAGGATGGTGCGGGAAAGAGCCTCTTCGCTGCCTCGAAAGACATATGGCGGCCGAGCGCAGATTCCCTTTCGGCCCCATCATTTCAAAACGAATGCACGACCCAACGACGCAGGCTATATTGCCCCACGGGCCGACGTCATCGAAGGGGAGAGCATGACATGCAGGCAATGCCGATAGCGCATCAAGCCGCGCAACCCGTGGTCGGGCCCGTATCCTCCTTGACCGGCTATCCGACCGCCGTCCTGTGCTGGCTGCTTTCGGCTGGGGTCTATATCGCGGCCAAATGGGTGGCGCCTGAAATGCCGCCCTGGGGCCTCTGCTTCTGGCGGCTGACGCTCGCTTGCGCAATCCTGCTGCCGATTGTGCACCATCATCACGACGCGATGATCGGGCTTTTGCGAACTCGCGCCGTGGAGGTCGTCGCCGTGGGGGCGATCGGCCTCACGCTGTGCCAGGGTATGATCTACCATGGCCTCAACAACACCAACGCCACCACTGCCGGCATCATCATGGCGCTGTCGCCTGTCATGACCATGGTGCTCGCCCGTTTCGTGCTTGGCGAGCCGCTCGGCCTCTGGAAGTCGCTTGGCGCGCTGGTTGCGCTCGCCGGGATGATTTTCATCGTTGCCCACGGGAACCTGACGGCTCTGCTGCAACTCAAAGTCAACGCAGGCGAGCTGTGGATCGTTGGCAGCGCATTCTGCTGGGGCCTGTACACCGTGCTTTTGCGCCGTGCCAAATTCGGCATCGAACTCCTGCCGATGGTCGTGCTGCTGCTCGGCGCCGGTGCGCTGGTCGCATTGCCTTTCCATTTGTGGGAATTGTTCAACGACGAACGCTCCGCCATGGACGTCCACAGCATTCTCGCGCTCGCCTATCTGGCAGGTCCCGGCGGCGCCGTGATGTACTATCTCTACAACAAAAGCGTGGAAACGCTCGGCGCGAGCCGGGCGAGCATGTTGCTCTATCTGCAGACGGTGTTCGTCGCCATACTCGCCTATCTGCTGCTCGGCGAGGACTTGCACGATTACGATCTGGTCGGTGCGGCCTTCATCGTCGCCGGCATCGTACTCGCCACCGTGGTCAAACCCCGGCCGGCTCAACCACGCGTGGCGTAGAAATCTTGCGAGTGACGGCGAGGAACTGGCCTGGAGCTTGTGGAAGGGGAAGAGTCGCGACTGTTTGAGTCTTTCGGCATAGATTTAATTGCCAGGTCCCTTGGAAAACGGCCCCTTGCCATGCCTAATCTGGCAGGCCCGCCAGACGCCAGCCATCAACAAACGGCTGCGCAGTGCTCATGCTCCTAAAGGGCAAGTTCGCTGCCAACTCGCCGATCGCCCAATCTGGATTGCCAGCTAGAAAAAGACCGGCTTCCTCCTGTGCCTCAGGCAGGCGGCCGGCAAGGGCAAGCGCGGCAATCAGGTGCTCCCTCGAACCGGTCCCGTAGGTTTCTTCCCGGCTCAAGGACACAACCGCTTCTTCGTAGTGACCGGTGGAAATCTGCGCCATTCCCACGATCCAGAAATACCAACCGGGTGGATGAGGATTTAAACGGAGCGCCTCTGCACAAGCTATCAGCGCCGCTTGCGGCTTGCCTAGGTAGATTTGAAGCTCACCAATCCATGCAACCGCATCTGCATTGTTGGGATTTATCCGAATGGCAGCATCGAACTGAGATTTTGCTTCATCCCAATTGCGCTCAAAAAGCTGAACGCAGCCCAGGATCCTGCGAGCGTTGGAATCGCCGGGATCGATTTCCATGGCTCGTTGCGCATGCATCAAAGCATTTCCGCGATTGGGTATCTGTGGTTCTCCCCAATCAACCCAGCCAAATAGCAGTGCAAGCGCAAGATTGCTGTGCGCTTCGCAATAGTTTGGATCGAGTGCAACGGCACGTTCCAAAGCTGAACGCGCCTCGCTGTTGTCTGATCTGGAAATACTCCATTTGCCTCGCGACCTGACACAAAGATCATAGGCTTCTAGATTTGACGGTCGGGAATGGGCAACAATATTCTTGTCACCAAGCTTGCCAGAAATCGCTTCAACGACGCGTCGCGTGACCTCGTCCTGAACGTCGAAGATGTCGGCGATATCGCGGTCGAAGCGCTCGGCCCACACGTGATTGCCGCCTTCGGCCGCATTGATTAGCTGCACATTGACACGCAACCGCTTGTTGGATCGCCGTGCGCTGCCCTCAAGAATATATTTGACGCCCAGATCGCGAGCGATCTGACGGACGTCGGTGGGCTTGCCCTTGTAGGCGAAGGTGGAGTTGCGGGCGATGACGAAGAAGCCGGACACGTTCGACAAATCGGTGATGATGTCCTCCGTCAGCCCGTCGGTGAAGAATTCCTGTTCGGCGTCGCCACTCATGTTGACGAAGGGCAGCACGGCAATCGAAGGCTTGTCGGGCAGCGCGAGCGGGTGCGAAGATTTCTCCGGCACGAGGGCGTCCGCCGGTGCCGCGGGCTTGGCCTTGGCGGGAACGCCGACCTGCAGCGAATAGACCCGGATCGGCTCGGCGATGTTCTTCAACTGAACCGCGCCGCGATCGTAGATTGCGATATCGAGCCTTGACTTTACCTGCCAATAGGCTTGCTCGGAAAGACAGATATTGCCGGGTTCGCATATGCCTTCAAGGCGCGCGGCGATATTGACGCCATCGCCCATCAGGTCGCCATCGCGTTCTTGCACGACGTCGCCCAAGTGAATGCCGATCCGGAACTCGATGCGGCGATCATCCGGCACCCCGGCATTGCGCTCAAGCATGGCGTTCTGCACTTCGATCGCGCAGCGCACTGCTTCCACCACGCTGCTGAACTCGACGAGGCTCCCGTCGCCTGTGCGCTTGACGACGCGACCACGATGAACAGCGATGGTGGGATCGATGAGATCGCTGCGCAGCGCCCGCAACCGTGCCAAGATGCGATCTTCATCTGCGCCGGCTAACCGGCTGTAGCCGACCACATCCGAGACCAGGATCGCTGCAATTTTGCGGGCCTCACTCATGTCGTGCTCCCTCCATCCAGTCTGGCACTACTGCCGAGCCAAAGGAAGATAGCCCGCGCCATTGGTCGGATGGTCCGCGTGACCGTTTGCTCGCCGGGGTGGCACGGCGCACGGTGCGGCGCTATGCAGTTGGTGAGTATAGTTGCTAAACCCAGCGATAGAACGAGGGGACGGTGTCCGTGCGACCGCGACGCTTCTGCGCCGTGCGGTGCCACGGGCAAATCGACAACGCATTCCCGCACACGTCTCGCAGGAAAGTTGGTATGCATACGCGAGGGAGAGGGTAACAGATGAAACACAATCTTGGCTTGCCGTCCGACTCGACGCCGACGCTCCTGTTCCCGAAGACGTGATGCAAAAGCAATGTCAGATCTCATGTCTTCTCAAGATGTGACCCGCTCATCCCGCCCCGCGGGCTGGGGCTTGGCCGCAAAGCTGTTTACAACCCTCGTCGTTCTTGGTGCGATCGCTGTCCTGCTGACCGGGGTGCTCGGTTACTTCCGCGCCCGCGACGCTCTCGAAAAAGCAGTCTTCGACCAACTCACGGCCGCCCGTCAGACCAAGACGCGCCAGGTTGAAACCTACTTCCGCACGATCCAAGCGGAGCTGCGCCTGCTTGCCACTTCCAAGATCGTGGTCGATGCGACACGCGAGTTCCGGATCGCGGTCGACCAGCTCGACCGGGCAGGCGCGCCGCCTGAACTGCGGCAGAAGGTCGGCGATTGGTACGCTGAGAACTTCATCCCCGGAATGACGCGCACCCTGGGCAGGGAACCAGCCCTGTCGGACTACCTGCCGGTCGGTGGTGCCCCCTACTATCTGCAGTATCACTACATTGTGGAAAATCCCAATCCGGCGGAGCGGCGCAAGCTTCTCGACGACGCCGGCGACGGAAGCGAATACTCCAGGCTGCATGCCATATATCATCCATTGATGCGCGCTGCGGCCACCACGGTCGGCTTTTTCGATTTCATGATTGCCGATCCCAAATCAGGTCGCGTGATCTATTCGGTCAACAAGGAGGTGGATTTCACCACGTCCCTTCAGTTGGGCCCGTACCGCCGCACCAACGTCGCGGCCGCCGTCGCCCGCTGCTCGCAGATCGCCGACCCGTCAGCCATCTGCCTCGAAGATTTCGCCTCCTATGCGCCATCAGGCGGCGCACCGATCGCCTTCATGGTAGCACCGGTGATTGACCAGGGCGTCGTCATCGGTGTGCTGGTCGCGCAACTGTCGAATGATGAGATCGACAACGTTGTCACCGGCAATCGCCGCTGGCGGCAGGACGGGTTCGGCGACACGGGTGAGGCCTATCTCGTCGGACCGGATTATCTGGTGCGCTCTGGCCCGCGGGCGTTCTACGACCACCGGGAAAACTTCTTCGCCGAGCTCAAATCCGTCGGCACTTCGGACGAGGAGATCGCCGCCATTCAGCGTTACGGGACACCAGTGCTGCATCAGCGCATCGACACCCAGGCCACCCGTGCCGCGCTCGCCGGTGTCGAGGGCACGGGCGAGATCATCGGATACCGTGGCGTCCCAACGCTCGCTTCATGGGGACCGCTCGCGATTTCCGATGTCAAGTGGGCTCTCGTCGCCAAGATCGACAGCGCCGAGGCCTTCGCACCGATCGCCGAACTCCGCCGGGATCTGCTGCTCGTCGGGGGACTGGCGCTGCTCGTGGTGGCCGCTACCGCCGCCTGGCTTTCGCGCGCGCTGCTCGGACCGCTCCGCGATCTCACTGCCGGGGTGAAACGCTTCTCTGCTGGCGACTATGCGACCAGCGTGCCGGTCCGCACGCGCGACGAGATTGGCGAACTCTGCTCGGCCTTCAATGGCATGGTTGAGGATCTGCACCAGAAGAATCTCGTGATAGAGAACAAGAACCGCGAGAACGAGCTGCTGCTGCTCAACGTCCTGCCGGCACCGATCGCCAATCGGCTGCGCGCTGGCGAGGAGAGGATCGCCGACGGCTTCGCCGAGGTCACGGTCGCCTTCGCAGACCTGGTCGGGTTCACGGCACTGACATCGGAAATGCCGCCGCACGATGTCGTGATGTTTCTCAACGGACTCTTCACCCGCTTCGACGTTGCCGCCAATGATCTCGGCATCGAAAAGATCAAGACGGTGGGCGACTCCTATATGGCGGTGTGCGGCCTACCCGTGCCGGTAGCCAACCACGCCGAGCGCATGGTCCGCATGGCCATCCGCATGGTCCACATTACCCGCGAGCACGCGATGGAACACAACGTCTCGATGAAGCTCAGGGTTGGCGTCAACAGTGGGCCAGTGGTCGCCGGCGTCATTGGGAAGAGTAAGTACATCTATGATTTATGGGGTGACACAGTGAACCTGGCGAGTCGCATGGAGTCTGGCGGAGTTCCCGACTCTGTTCAGGTGACGCGCCCCGTCTACGAACAGCTCAAGGACCAATTCGTCTTCGAGGCGCGCGGCGCTATCGAAGTCAAAGGCAAGGGAAAAGTGGAAGCCTGGGTGTTGAGATTTTAGTTGCGGGGGAAGCTCCGATGCCGGCTTGCCCTCCAACTATACGCCGTCAATGGCTTTCGCCGCAGGCGCGACTGGCCGCCTTCACGCGGTTCGAAGGTCGCGACGAAGCGCATCGGGCCGAAAAGATCGACGTCCTCTATGTGCTCTTCTGATGTCTTGGATCCGGATATCGCACCGCCTTCGCGGATCGCTTAGCACAAATACGGCGTCGGGGTCGGACCAGGTCCCGTCTCCGCTCGTCTTGTATTGCTCGACGAGACAAACGGAGCGCTGGCCACGAAACACGATATATGAAGCGATGAGTCCAAATTATCGGGTTCGAGCTACTACGAGAAGTGGCTCTGCACCGTCGAACAGAACTGCATCGATGCCGGCATCGTTACCCGCGAGGAAGTCGATGCCCGCCATGCCCAGCTCATGAAAGGAAAAGCAGCATGAACATGCTCACCCCCGATATGGTGCCGACGGTTCTGGCCACAGGCGATCCGGCCCGCGTCGATGCAAACATCCCGCCGAAGTTCAAGGCCGGCGACCGGGTAACGGTCGTCAATTTGAACCAGGTCGCGCACAACCGGCTGCCTGCCTATATCAGGGGCAAGGCCGGAACCGTTACATTCGATCACGGCGTGTTCGTGTTCCCGGACACCAGCGCCCACCGGAATGGCCCCAAGCCACAGCACGTCTACACGGTGGTCTTCACGGCTCGCGAGTTGTGGGGCGACGCCGGCCATCCGCAGGACCGGATGTATGTCGACGCCTGGGACGATTACCTCGAGAGCGCGGACTAGCGCGCTTTCCAACTTCTCACCCACTCCGGCTTGAAGAGGATCTTTCCATGGACCAGAATAGCAGCCTCGATCAGCTTCCCGGCCTTCCACGCAATGAAGGCGGACCGCTCTTTGCCGAGCCTTGGCAACTCACCGCGTTCGGGATCGTTCTCGCGCTTCACCGCAACGGCTATTTCCAGTGGCGGGAATGGGTGAACTACATCAGCGCCGAAATCGAACTCGGCAAGACCTATGGCCTCGACCCGGAAAACCACAACGGGATCTACTATCATCAATGGCTTGCCGCGCTCGAGAAACTGGTGACCGACAAGAAGCTGTCAAGCTTCGATGAGCTGATGGCGCGCAAGGAACAATGGCGTCACGCTGACGAACACCGCAGCTTTGGCGAACCGCTCAGCCTTGACGGACATGATCATGGTCATTCTCACCACCACCATCATCATCACGATCATTCTCATGACCACGATCACAGTTGCCGCGCGCCAGCGACCCGGCTGGCGTGAACCACAAGCCGGCAGCAGCGCCGCAATCGCAGAGTGGGGCGGACGAACATTTCGTTGCCAAGTCATTCCAACAAACACCGTTCAGGAGAACTTCCATGTCCGAAATCGCTCTTAAACCCGTTGCCCTGCCGGCACCCATTCCGGTTCGCGAGCTTCTGCCCTGGGCCATCTTTGGCGGGCTGATGCTGATGCTGGCGATCTATTTCATCGGTGCCGAAGAGGGCGCGACGTCGCTGATCCGTGGCATGTACGTCCACGAATTCGTCCACGACGGCCGCCATCTGCTCGGCTTTCCCTGCCACTAGCCAAGGAACAATGACATGGTTGGGAGTCTTTTGGTGCGGGGCATGCTGGTTGGCATCATAGCCGGCCTGCTTGCATTCGGTTTCGCCCGTACGTTCGGCGAGCCGCAGGTCGATCACGCGATCGCTTTCGAGGAACAGCAGGCGCAGGCCGCAGGCGAGGCGCCGGAGCCCGAACTCGTCAGTCGCTCTACCCAGGCCGGTATCGGCCTGCTCACTGGCATTCTCGTCTATGGCGCATCCATAGGCGGGCTTTTCGCGCTGGTCTTCTCCTATGTCCAGGGACGGGTCAGTGGCTTTGGACCGCGCGGCACGGCAGCACTAATCGCGCTGGCCGGATTCGTCGCGATCATCCTGGTGCCGCAGTTCAAATATCCGGCCAACCCACCTTCCGTAGGTGATCCCGAAACGATTCAGGCGCGCACCCAGCTCTTCTTTGTACTGCTGACCGTGTCGATCTTGGCGGCAGTGGCCTCGATAGGCCTCGCCAGACGCTTGGCATCACAATACGGAATCTGGAATGCCTGGATAGCGGCGGGGGGTGCCTATTTTCTCGTGATGTCTCTTGCCGAATATGCGCTGCCGCCGATCAATGAAGTTCCGGAGCAGTTTTCTGCCGCTGTACTGTGGAATTTCCGCCTTGCTTCACTCGGTATCCAGACGGTTCTTTGGACTGCGATCGGCGTGCTTTTCGGAGTGGTCGCCAAGCGCAGGCTGGTCGAGCGTCGCGACGGTCGACCGGTGGCAAGCGTGGCGGTCCGCTAGGCCATTCCGGGATGCCGCGGAGCATCCGGGTGTCCACGCGCGCCGCGGCATGGTGTTTCTGTCTTTTGCTGCTCTCGATGATTGCGGAATCGGCGCAGGCGCATCGCCAGAAGTCAGACCTGGACAGATCAGGTCTTCAAATCCCAGCTTTAACTCACGGCCAAATGGCCGTGATCGCCAACTACCGCAGCGAAATTCTTGATCTGGCGGCCAACCAAGATCGTACGGATCAAATGTTTCGCAGGCTGCTGAATTTCGCCAATCTGCATATGCCGCCTGTCTTTGGGGACTGATGCCCGGCAGCATTGGAGACGAAACAAGCCCCTTCAATGAATGCAGCCATGCCTATCTGTCCGCGATGCAGGCAGCGCTGACGCATCTGCGCGAGATGTCGGCAGATAAACCGGCCGTCGAGGCGCTGATATCACGGATCGACGCAGACATGGTGCAGAACCGCGCGTCGTTCGTCATGTGTCAGTTCAGCGGCGAGACCTTCAATACGACGTCGCTGGTCATCCCGATCTGGGGGAACATCCTCTGGCACCTGCCCAGCCTGATTGCGGTAGGCATCATCTTTTTGGCGGCGATGGCAGGTGTCCTGTTTCCAATTCGCACGTTGCGGCAACGGGTTGGGAAAACCGAGCGGCACCCCATTCCCGACGTCTGAACACCGAAACCTGAAGAGTGAATAACGCGGCAGCCAGTCGAGCGCTCGCTGCCGGCCAACGCGAGGTGTTGTCCGCTTCGCACTCGCTATGAACCAAACGCCTTTGTCCTATCCACCATTCATGATCAGTCGGTTCACGCTGTCGGTGGCTCGGCTAGATTCCGACTACCAGTGCCCCGCCGCTGAGACCCGCACCCGCTGCCGCAAGGAGAATTTTCTCGCCCGGCCGGAACGGTTCCGTGCGATGGGCGAGCGACAGTGAGAGCGGGATCGTCGCGGCCGAAGAGTTGCCGTAGTCGGCGATTGTCTTGACG